>JAFGSS010000096.1 GCA_016934555.1 Acidobacteriota bacterium
ATTTTCGAGGGGATGAGCGGCAGCCCCGTCTACATCGACGGGAAGCTCCTCGGCGCCGTCGCCTATTCCTACGCCTTCGCCCGGGAGCCGATCGCGGGGATCACGCCCATCGCCCACATGGTGGACGCCTTCGAGGAAAGGGGCGGGGGCCTTCGCCTGGAAAAAGGCCGGCTCTGGGACGGCATGCTTCCGCTCCCCGCCATCGGCGGGGGAGGGCTCGAGTTCGGGATCCTGCCGGGAGGGGGCGCACTCCCGGCCGCGCGGGACGCGCACTCGTTGCTCCCGATCGCCACCCCCCTCTCCCTGGGGGGCTTTCAGCCCGGGACCCTGGCGGTCTTCGCCCCCCGCTTCCGTGCCGCGGGGATGACGCTGCTTCAGGGGTCCGGAGCCGCATCCGGCGACCCGCCGGGGGACCTGCCCCCGTTCGAGCCCGGCTCCAATATCGTGGTTACGCTGGTGGAGGGGGACCTGGATGTCTCCGCCGGGGGCACGGTGACCTATGTGGACGGGGACCGCCTCTACGCCTTCGGGCACAACCTCCTGGAACTGGGCAACACGGAGCTCCCGATGCGCCGGGCCAGCGCCGTGACCATCTTCCCCAGTTTCGAGAGCTCCTTCAAGATCCTGGCTGCCGGCGGCGTCGCGGGCGCGATCCGCCAGGACCGGGGCATGGGCATCTACGGCATCGTGGGGGACCGGGCGCGCACGGTGCCGGTGCGGATCGGGCTCCTCAGTAGCCGCGGCGCGCGGAAGGAATACCGTTTCGAGCTGGCGCGGCACTCCATGCTGACCCCGGTTCTGCTCAACATGACGGTCTACAACACCATCATCGCGTCCGAGCGCGCCCAGGGGGGGGCCACCATCGGGGTCGTGGGGAAGATCGGCATCAGAAACGAGTCCGAGGTCCGGGTCGCCGGACGCTTCTCCTCCCGGAGCGAAGCGGTGCAGAACGCCGCGCTCTCGGTCGCCGTGCCGGTCAACTACCTGATGGAAGCCGGATACCCGGGCCTGGACCTCCTGCGGATCGACCTGGAGATCTCGGTCCTGGAAAAGGACCGGAGCGCCCGGCTCGACTCGATCCGGGTGGACCGCCGGGAGGTGCGGGCGGGGGATTCGATCGAGCTGACGATGACGGCCCAGCGGCCCGACGGGGAGATCCTCCGGGATGTCCGCACCGTGCAGATCCCGGCGACCGCCTCCCCCGGCCCGCTCACCCTGACCCTGGCCGACGGGTCGGCGCTGACGACGCTGGAACAGCAACAGGAGGGGGGCGCCCTGACCCCGCGCGATTTGGGGCAGCTGATCGGGTTCATCAACCGGATGCGCCGGAACGACCGTCTCTACCTGCGGTTTTCGCGGCGCGAGCCGGGGGCGGTGATGCGCGGGGAGGGGATGCCGGGCCTCCCCCCGTCGATCCTTTCGGTGCTCCAATCGGAACGGAAGTCGGGGGCCCTGACCGAAATCCGCACCTCCACCATCGCGGAATACGAGCTTCCCGCGTCCGATGACGTCATCGCCGGCTCCCGGTCGGTGGTGATCGAGATCAAGCCCTGACACGAGGTCTGTGCATGCGTATACGGAAAGCCACCCTGCCGGCCGCCTTTCTGGCCCTTTCGATCTCCTCCTGGGCCGCCATGCCCAGGTTCTGGGAGAACTTCACCCGGGAGGAGCTGCTCCAGGGAAGCTTCAGCCGCGTGTCCCTCGACCCGGACGGGGCGCTTTCCCTCGCCCCCCCCCTCGACCTCTGGTTCGACACCGGCCAGGAATATATCTTTTCCATGGTCCGCGACCGGGCGGGCAACCTCTACGTCGGAACGGGGACGGAAGGGAAGGTGTACAGGATCGATCCCGAAGGGAAGGGGAGCCTCTATTTCGATTCCGGCGAACTCCACGTCTTCGCCCTGGCGCTCGATTCCTCCGACACCCTGTACGCCGCGACCTCTCCCGACGGGAAGGTCTACCGCCTGCGCGCGGCGAACGACCCCCAGGAATTCTGCGACCCGGAAGAAAAGTACCTGTGGGCGATGGCGTTCGACCCGGAGGACAACCTCTACCTCGGGACCGGGGCCGGCGGCTCCATTTACAGGGTGAACAGGGCGGGGGAGGCGGCGCTCTTTTACGCCTCCGGCGACAGCCACGTCCGGTGCCTCATGATCGAGGGGAAGGACCTGCTGGCGGGGACCTCTCCCGACGGGCGGGTGCTCCGCGTGGACGGGCGCGGGCGGGGGTTTGCCCTGGCCGACACCCCCTACGAGGAGGTGCACGCGCTCGCCCTGGACCGTTTCGGCACCCTCTACGCCGTGGCCTCCTCCCCGAAGGCGCCTGGGGCCCCGCCCGGGACCGCTCCCGCCGGGGAGGGGAGCGCGAAGGTCTCGACAACCGTGACCGTCGTGGCGACCGTGAGCGCGGGGGGCTCCACGGCGGGAGGGGCGGGGCCGGCGGCCGACACCCCCCCTGCAGAGACCCCGAAGGGGAAGGAGTCCGCCGCCACGGCGGTCTATGCCATCGCGCCCGACGGCGCCGTGGAACTCCTCTACAGTACCGCGGGGGAAATGGCGTTCGATGCCGCTCCCGGCGCCGGCGGGGCCCTCCTGCTTGCCACCGGGCCGAAGGGCCGGCTGCTGAAGATCCGCTCCGGCGGCCGCCCGGCGGTGGTCACCGACCTGCCCGAGGAGGACGCGGTCCGGCTGCTCGCCGCGGGGGACGATCTTTATATCGGGGCCAGCAACCGGGGAAAGGTCTACCGGCTCCGGAAGGGGAGAGCGGCTTCCGGGGTGTTCGAGTCGGACCCGCTCGATGCCGGGATCGTCTCCTCCTGGGGGAGGATCTCCTGGAACGCGTCCGATGGCGGCCGGGGCGTCACCCTGGCCACCCGGAGCGGGAACACCCCCCGGCCCGACCCATCATGGAGCGACTGGACATCCTATCCGGAGCCGGGCCGGCAGATCCAGAGCCCGCGCGCGCGCTACCTGCAGTGGCGGGCCGGGTTCGAGGGGGACGGCGAAGAGGCCTCCCTGGAAGGGGTGCGGATCTCCTACCAGCAGCAGAACGTACGGCCGCGCGTCACCGAACTCAAGGTCCTGCCGCATGGACTGGCGCTCGAGAAGCAGCCGTCGCTGGCTTCGAGCGGCATCTACTCCGTCGATGTCGATGACGGGAGGAGCCTCCACGCGCCGCGCCGGCGGGGAAGGGAGGACCAGCCCCTTCCGCCGCGGCAGGCGCTCGAAGCCGGGGTCCGGTCCTTCACCTGGAAGGCGGAGGATGACAACGGGGACCCCCTGCTGTACTCCCTCTACTTCAAGGGGGAGGCGGAATCGGAGTGGAAGCTGCTGGGATCGGATCTCGTCGACACCTTTTACACCCTCGGCACGGCGTCGCTCCCGGACGGGACCTATCGGTTGAAGGTGGTGGCCAGCGACGAGCCGGGCAATCCCTTCGACCGTTTCCTCATCGGGGAGCGGGTGAGCGCCCCCTTCGTGGTGGCCGGCGGCCCGCCCTCGATCGAGATCCTCGCCCGGTCGGTCGAGGGGCGCAGGGTGGAGGTCCGGTTCCGGGCGGGTGTTTCCGCCGGAGCCGTTCACAGCGCGGAGTATTCGATCGACGGGGGCGCCTGGCGCCTCCTTTCCCCCGTCGACGGCATCGCCGATTCCCCCCTGGAGGAGTATCTCATGGTGACCCCTGAACTTGCGGCCGGGGAGCACCTGATCGGCATCCGGGCGGGCGATCGCAACGGGACCACCGGGACCGCCGGCTTCGTTCTGACCGTCCCCTGAGGCCAAGGTTCGAGTTGCGCAAATTCGGCCGAGCGTGTAATGTCATAGGGTTCCGGACGGGGGAATCCTCGTCAAAAATGGAGCGGGATGAGGTCGCTTATGAAAAGAGAATGCAGCAGATGCGTCGTTGCCGCCATCGCGGTTTTTTCGCTTCTTGCGCTGGCGCTGCCGGCATGGGCCCAGCAGGGTGCGATCCAGGTGACGTGCCTGGACGGCTCGGGAAACGCCTTGAAGGACGTCAAGGTCGTCATCATCAACCTTCTTACGAATAAATCCAAGGACGAGAAATCCAACGGCCAGGGGATCGCCTCCTTCGACAAGCTCGAGGACGCCGTCTACCGCGTGGTGGGGCGCAAGGAGGGTTTCGCGCCCGGTTTCCACGAGTTGGTCGAGGTCAGGGGAGCGTCCGCGCCCGTCACCCTCAAACTCGAGGCGGGCGCCGACCGGAAGCTCCACTTCGAGGACCCGCTGCTGGAAAAGAACGCCGCCGCCCTGCTGCAGCAGGGACTGGGGGCCTACCAGCAGAACAATCTTCCGGAGGCGGAGAAAATCTTCCGCCAATCGCTTGAAATAAACCCGTCCTCGGCCGAAGGGCTCTACTACCTCGGCGCCACGCTTCTGCGGCAGTCCCGGTTCGACGACGCCGCCGAGACCTGGAAAAAAGCGGAGGCCGCCGCGGGGGTCCTGAAAAAGCTCCCCTCCAAGACCCCTGCGGGCCAGCCCAACCCGTACGAGACGATCGAGCAGAACGTGCGGCAGCAGCTGCAGCAGATGCCTATCTTCAAGGCGGAATCGGCCTTCAAGGCGAAGAAGTACGAGGAGGCGGCCGTGCTCTACGCCGAGGCCGCCAAGGCGTTTCCGACAAACCCCGATCTTCATGCCAACAGGGCCCGCGCCCTGACCCAGGCCATGAAATGGGACGAGGCCATCGCGGCCGTCGACAGGGCGCTGGAGCTCAAGACGGGGGACGCGTCCCTGGCGGGCCTCAGGAAAACGATCGTCGGCATGAAGGAAAACGAGGCGATCCAGAAGGCCCAGGGCCTGCTCAATGCGGGTAACAAGATGCTCGGGTCGGACGACGCCTCGGGCGCCCTCGGGAAGTATGAGGAGGCCAACACCCTCATTGCCGCCGAGAGGCAGGCGCCGATCTGGAGACAGATCGGACGCGCCCTGGCCAAGCTCGAGCGCCGGGACGAGGCGGAGGCCGCTTTCCGGAAATCGATCGAACTGGCCCCGGAGGGCAGCCTGGCCGAATACCAGATGGCCTTCGCGCAGTTCTACCTGGACGGCAAGAAGTTTGAACAGGCGGTCGACGTCATGGCCGATCCCCGGAGCGCGGGCGACCGGAGTCCCGAGCAGGTCCTGGTGGACTTGGCCGAAAGGGTGAAGAACCAGGAGCCGCGGCTGGCGGAGGCGGCCCTGGAGAGGGTGATCCAGCTCAACCCGGCCAACGCCAACGCCTACTACGACCTCGGCAGGCTCTACTTCGCCGAGGGGAAAGAAAAAGACGCGCGCACCCTGGAATTGCTGAACAAGTTCGTGGAGATCGGGACCGACCAGGCCAAGCTCGAGGACGCCAAGGGTCTGCTCTACGTGGTTTCGAAACGGAGTCAATAATCTTGACCGCGGGCGGGTGGAACCGGGATCCCGGCTCCACCCGCCCGCGGGGCCTTCCCGCTATTCGCCCTCTTCCTTCTTCGTATCCTTGGCGCTCTTGCGCTTGCGGGGCGTCGTCGTCTTCTTCGCGGCGGCCTTGGTCCTTGTGGCCGTGCCCGTCTTCCTTCGGGTCCGCGGCCTGGGCTTGGGATCTTCGGTCGCTGCTTCGGCTCCGGTTTCCGTGGCTTCCGGTCCCTCATCCCCTTCCTCGGCCGGGGGGGCGGTTTCGGGCTCCCTCTCCACGGCCGGGAGCGGTTCGGCGGCGAGCGGTTCGCCCCCGTCATCCGTCACCGGCGGGGCCGGTTCGGGCTCCAAGGCCTCGATCCGGGAATCGTCGGCCTCCCGTCGCACCGGGAGGTCCTCGGCGGCGTCCGGCGATTGCGGGAGCGATCCGGGTTCCAGATCCGTGTCCGCCTTGGGGAAGCGGTCTCCGGGGAAAATACGCAGGATCCCCTGCCGGTTGCGTTCGACATGGAGCAGACCGTCCCGGTGCGCCTGGCGCACCAGGTCGTAGATGCTCGAGATCCCGTACTGGTGTTCGTCGAACGGGGGCTGCAGCGACCGGATCATCTGCTTGAAGGTGCGGAGGTACATCGGCCAGTGCGGCCGGGACCTGGAATCCCGCAACGCCTCCTCGAGCGCCCGGATCGCCTCCGGGGCCGGGAGGGACGGTTCGACCGGCGCTTCTTCGGGAGGCTCGCCGTGCTGAGATTCGGCGTGCTGAGGCTCGCCATGAGGCTGGCCTTCGGCCGCCGCATGAGGCGCGACCTCGGCCTCGGCCGGGAGCACACTCTCGGCCGAGCTTTCGGCCGCCGAGCGTTTCTGTTCCCTCGTCTCCTTCAACTCCACGAGCAGGCTCCGGTCCACCTGCTTGAGGTGGATGGTCCCGGCGTCGGCCAGCTTCTGGACGAAATCACGGAAGCTGCTGACTCCGTAGTCCCTTTCGGAAAAGGTGGAGTCGAGCTGCAGCAGGGTGCTCTTCAGCAGCCCCAGCTGGGGGGAGACCTCCCGGTCGGAAAGGATCTTCAGGGCCCGTCGGATCAGCGGCAGGGCGCTCTGCAGCGACGTGGAACTCGAAACCTGTGTCCGGCCCGAGGACCTTCGCGATCCCGACTGCACGCCGATGAGGTTTTCGTACGCGATGAATTCGTGGCAGTTTTTCTGCAGGATGACGCTGGTAAAGGCGCGCCCCCCGACCACGAACACCATCTTGTCGTACTGCTTGAGCTTCTCCACCAGTGCGATGAAGTCGCTGTCGCCGCCGACGATGACGAAGGCGTTGATGTGCGCGCGGGTGAAGGCCGTTTCCAGCGCGTCGAGCGCCAGCGCGATGTCGGCCCCGTTCTTGTCGCCGCCGGGGGTCAGGTTGCGCTGCACCATCTGGATGGCGTGCTGGGTCATGGCGCGGCTGAAATCCTCCGCGCGCTTCCAGTCGCCGTAGGCGATCTTGGTGATGACCTCGCCCTTTTCCTTGATGGCTTCGAGCACCGTGCCCACGTCGAAATTGCGGCCCAGCGATTGCTTTACGCCGATGGCGATGTTGTCGAAATCAATAAATACAGCTATCTTCAGTCGTTCTTCGTTTGCATTATTCATAATTTGCCTATCCATATAGATTACATCATTCCGCGGCAGAATTCGATGCATAGTTTCAGTCCGTCCGGATTCGGTCCGTCCGGATTCGGTCCGTCCGGATTCG
>JAFGSS010000013.1 GCA_016934555.1 Acidobacteriota bacterium
CCATCCCGAACACGGAAGTTAAGCCCTCCAGCGCCGATGGTACTGCATTGGCAACGATGTGGGAGAGTAGGTCGTCGCCGGATTTAAAAATTAAAAGGCCTCAGGCATCCTGGGGCCTTTTTTTTTGTTACGGGCGAGCGCTGCGAATGCCCGGGCTTGCATTCCCGGCCGCTCTTGATTACATTGTGCTTGGAACGCAAGGAGACCACCGCTATGAGTGAAAGCTTCCCCGGGCGCGACGATGGCGAAAAAGGAGCGGAACAGGAGCCGCGCCTCATCCTGGCCTCGGAAGTCCTGCCCGAACACCTCCCCGTCCTGCCGATCCGTCCGCGCCCCCTCTTTCCCGGTTTCCCGGTCCCGCTCGAGATCGGTGCGGAGCAGGTGGCGATCGTGCAGCGGGCGCTCGAATACGCCTCCAAAACGATCGGGGTCGTGCTGGTCCGGGACCCCAACGGAAGCGACACTCCGGACAACCTCCACCCGGTGGGGGTGGCGGCCAAGATCCTGCGGGTGTTCCAGGGGGAGGGGGACAGCACCAGCATCCTGATCAACTGCATCGAGCGGTTCACGATCCTGGACGTGTCGAAGGCCGAATTCGGCATGATGGCCAGGGTGCGGCATCACGCCCCGTCGGACATGGAAATCACGGAAGAGCTCAAGGCATACGCCATGGCGGTGATGACGACGCTGCGGGATCTGGTTCAGTACAACCCGCTGCAGTCCGAGGCGATCAAGATGTTTCTCGGCAGGTCCACCTTCGACGACCCGGGCCGGCTCGCCGATTTCGCCGCCAACCTGACGACGGCCAGCGGGACGGAACTGCAGGAGGTGCTCGAAACCTTCGACGTGCGGCAGCGCATCAACCGGGTGCTGGTGCTGCTCAAGCGGGAGGTGGAGATCTCCAAGCTGCACGTGGAGATCAACCGGCAGATCCAGGAAAAGATCTCGGGGCAGCAGCGGGAGTTTTTCCTCAGGGAACAGCTCAAGGCCATCAAGAAGGAGCTCGGGCTCGAGAAAGAGGGGAAGACGGCGGAGATCGAGAAATTCCAGGAGCGCCTCAAGGATCTGACCCTGAACGAGGAGGCCCGGAAGGCGGTGGATGACGAGATGGACAAGCTGCAGTTGCTCGAGCCCCACTCGCCCGAATACACCGTCTCCCGCAATTACCTGGACTGGCTGACATCGCTGCCCTGGGGCAAATTCAGCGTGGATTCGTACGATGTCGACCGGGCCCGTAAGATTCTGGACCGCGACCACTACGGGCTCGCGGACGTCAAGGACCGGATCCTCGAATTCATCGCCGTGGGCAAGCTCAAGGGTGAAATATCGGGGTCCATCCTCTGCCTGGTGGGTCCCCCGGGAGTGGGGAAGACGTCGGTGGGGAAAAGCATCGCGGACGCCCTGGGACGCACCTTCTACCGTTTTTCCCTGGGCGGGATGCGGGACGAGGCGGAGATCAAGGGCCACCGGCGGACCTACATCGGGGCCCTGCCGGGGAAATTCCTGCAGGCGATGAAGACGGCCGGGACCTCCAACCCCCTGATCATGCTGGATGAAATCGACAAGATCGGGGCCTCCTTCCACGGGGACCCCGCCTCGGCGCTCCTGGAGGTCCTGGACCCGGAACAGAACAACAGTTTCCGCGACCACTACCTGGACGTGCCGTTCGATCTTTCCAACGTCCTTTTCATCTCCACGGGCAACCAGCTCGATACCATCCCGCGGCCGCTGCTGGACCGGATGGAGGTCATCCGGCTCTCGGGCTACATCGCCGAGGAAAAGAGGGAGATCGCGCGCCGTTACCTCATCCCGAAGGCGCTCAAGGCAAACGGGCTGAAGGCGGGGCAGGTGACCATCCGGGCGGACGCGCTCTCGCAGCTGATCGAGAATTATGCGCGCGAGTCGGGGGTGCGGAACCTGGAGAACCTCATCAAGAAGATCTGCCGCAAGGGGGCCATGAAGATCGTTCGGGAGGGGGAGGAGGGGATCGTCATCCGCAAGGAAGACGTGGAGCCCTATCTCGGCAAGCCCGTTTTCACCGCCGACGAAATGTTCGCGAGCACCCCCGGTGTCGTTACCGGGCTCGCCTGGACCAGCATGGGGGGTGCCACGCTCCAGGTCGAGGCGACCGCCGTCATCAGCAAATCCAAGGGCTTCAAGCAGACGGGGCAGCTGGGGGCCGTGATGGTGGAAAGCGCCGACATCGCCTACTCCTACGTCATGGCGCATCTCGAACAGTACGGCGCCCGGGCCGATTTTTTCGACGAGCGGTTCGTTCATATCCACGTGCCGGCGGGCGCCACCCCGAAAGACGGTCCTTCCGCCGGGGTGACGATGGCGACCGCCCTGCTGTCGATGATGATCAAAAAGCCGGTGCTCAGGAAGATGGCCATGACGGGGGAGTTGACGCTCACGGGGCACGTACTGCCGATCGGGGGGGTGAAGGAGAAGGTGATCGCCGCCCGGCGCGCCCGCCTCAAGGTCCTCATTTTCCCCGAGGGGAACCGGAAGGACTTCGAAGAGCTCCCCGATTATCTGAAAAAAGGGATAACGGTGCATTTCGCGGAAACGTTCGAGGACGTGTTCGCCCACGCATTCCCCAAATCGCCGAAAAGGGAGCGATGACGATCCTCGTCGTCGGAGGGCATGCGCGGAAGGTGGGCAAGACGGCGGTGGCGGCGGGCATCATCGCCGCTTTCCCCCGGGCCGGCTGGACCGCCGTCAAGATCAGCTCCCATTTCCACGGGGAGGCCCCGGACCGCGACGGTTGCCTCATTTTTGAGGAAACGAGCCGCCGGGGGGAGAGCGACAGTTCCCGGTTCCTGGCCGCGGGCGCGCGGCGCTCCTTCTGGGTGCGTGTCGACGCGGCGCGCTCCCAATCCTGGACGGCGCGCCTCGAGCCGATCCTCAAGTCCAGCCCCTTTCTGATCCTGGAAGGGAACGACGTCCTCAGCCACCTCCGTGCCGACCTCCACATCATGGTGCTGCGGTACGATGTCGCCGAATTCAAGGAGAGTGCGCGCGACCTCCTCGGCCGTGCCGACGCCGTGGTGGCCGTAGGAGGGGAGACATCCGCCCCCCCCTGGGACGGCATCGACGCCGCCGCGCTTTCCGGCGTGCCGGTGTTTGCGGCCCCCGACCCGCAGACGCTGCCGGCCGGACTGGTCGATCTCCTCTCCTCCCGCTTCCCCGCCCTGGGCTGACGCCCCGCCCCTCCTGCAATTTTTGGAACCGCTCCCGCGCCGGTGCGTGTATTGAAATTGCGGACAATGATTGCACGGGAGGGTGCCATGAACCTGCGTGGATTCCTGTTTTCTTTTCTGGCGGCGGGGCTTCTGATTCCGGGCGCGGCGCGGTCGATCGGAGCCCAGACCTTTTCCTTGATCCAGGAAACCGACGGGGCTTTCCTCGGGATCAGCATGGAGGATGTGGGCGCGGACGAGGCGTCAGGCCACCGGCTCGACCGGGAGCGGGGCGTGGTGGTCCGCTCCGTGTCGAAGGGGAGCCCCGCGGAGGCGGCGACGGTCCGCGAGGGGGACGTCATCCTGGAATATGGTCCCTTCCAGGTATGGTCGGCGAGCCAGCTGTCCCGGCTGGTACGCGAGACCCCCGTGGGGAGGAAGGTGGACCTGGTCGTCAGCCGGGCGGGGAAGACCATGACCCTGACGGCCACCCTGGGGAAGCGGGCGGAGGCCCTCGCCGACAATTTCCGGAACCGGGCGCCCGATCCGGAACGGAGGCTGTTTATGGCGCCCTGGCCGGGGGAGAGGCGGGGGGATGCCCAACCCGCCGCGGCGGGAAAACCGAGGCTGGGGGTGACCCTCCTTCCTTTGACGGAGCAGCTGGCAGAATTTCTGGGAGTGCCGGGGAAAAAGGGGGTCCTGGTCTCCTCGGTGCTCGCGGACTCCGCAAGTGACGGCCGCCTGAAGCCGGGCGATGTGATCGTTGCCGCCGACGGGAGGGGGATCGCCGATCCGGAAGAGCTGACCCGGGCGGTTTCGGGCGCGCCGGCCGGAGAGATGCGGTTGACCATCATCCGGAACAGAACGGAATCGACCGTTACCGTCATCCTTCCCGGTGACCCGGACTCGAAGGGCTACCGGCTCTAGGTGCAGCCCCCGGTTTTTAGACCGTGAAAATAATTCATTGACTTTCACCTTTTTGACACCCATAATGTCGGTGAAATAAAGGTGAAATCATGAAACTGACCCAACGCCAGAAAGAAATCCTGGATTTCATCACCCGCTTCATCGAAGAAAACGGGTATTCCCCCAGCATGGAGGAGATCGCGGCTCATTTCCGCATCGCCTCCCTCAATGCCGTTTTCAAGCATCTGGAAGCCCTGGAAACACGGGGCTATCTCCACAGGGATGCCAACCGGGCGCGTTCGATCCAACTTGCTTCGGACGGCGTCGGGGCGACCGCCCTCCCCCTGTACGGCTATGTGGCCGCCGGGCGCCCCATCGAGGCGATCGCGGCCCCTGAGACGATGCCGGTCCCCGAGCCGTTTTTACCGAAGGGGGGCAAGGGGTATGTCCTTCAGGTCAGGGGGGATTCGATGATCGAGGAGCATATCCAGGATGGGGACTATGTCGTCATCGAATCGCGGGAAACGGCCCTGCCGGGAGAAACGGTGGTGGCCCTGGTAGACAACGAGAACGTGACCCTCAAGAAGTTCTACCCCGAGGGGAGGCGCGTGCGGCTCCAACCGGCCAACGAGAGTCTCGAGCCGATCGTCCTGGATGCCGGAAGGGTAAGGATCCAGGGGGTGGTCACGAGCGTGTTGCGCAGATATCATTAGGGGGCATCATGAATAAGGTCTATTACGTCACCATCAAGGGAAGGACGCTGGAAAGCCGCAACCTCAAACACCTGCTGGCCCGGGCCGTTGCCACCAAGAGGACCATGGACCGCAGCGCCCCGATCGAGTCTTCCTGCCCGGGGCGCCCGGCGCCCGGAGCCGGCCCCGACCTCTACTCCCGGTCCTGCCAGGCGGTCGGAGCCTGACCCGGAGGGTTCCGCTCCCCGCCGGTTCAGGTAGGTCCCGGCGGGGGCGGGCGCACATTCTTTATGCAAAGCGGTCAGAAATAACCTGTATTCAAACGCTTATACCTGTTAAAAACCGGGCTTTTCCACAGTTTTCCACAAATTCTGTGAATAACTCGCGCGGGAGCTCCCTATCCCCCGGAAGTGCCCGCGACCAGGGCCGCCAGGTTTTCTCCCACCCCGGTCAGAACGTCGGAGTCTTCCACCGAGTTCGCCCATCCCGCCCGGATGACGGGCGCCCCCGACAAGAGTCCGACAAAACTCCCGGTAAGGGCCCCGATGGAGGCTGCGGCGTCTCCGGCGTTGACGGCGGCCAGGACCGCGCGGGGAAAATCGCCGGGATATTTCAGGAAACAGTACACGGCGGCGGGAAC
>JAFGSS010000097.1 GCA_016934555.1 Acidobacteriota bacterium
AGGTAGCGCCGCTGCCGGTTGAACGGGTCGATCATCGGGAGCTGCGCCCGGGCTTCCGCGCCGGGCCAGGCTTCGGCGGACCCTTCCGCCGTCGCTCGGGGCCATGCTTCGGCGGACCCTTCCGCCGTCGCTCGGGGCCACGCTTCGGCGGACCCTTCCGCCGTCGCTCGGGGCCAAGCTTCGGCGGACCCTTCCACGGCCACGCCGAGCGAGGCCGCCGCGGGCAGATCGAGGCGAACCACCTTCGGCATGATGTTGCGCGCCGGGTCGTTCCACATCGTGTAGCCGATATGAACCTGGTCGGCGAAATGGTTCCATTTGCCGCCGGCGAAGACCCGGTTGTAATGGTCGGAAAGGCGCGCGTCCGCCTCGAACAGCGCCTCCACCCGGTCGGCCATGTCGCCCGCCGACGCCCGGCCCTGGCTCGCGTACAGGGCGTTGGCCCCAGCCGCCGCGTAGAGGGCGTAGACCTGGCCGAGCGCCTTGACGGGATGGAGCACGAGCGTGTAGAAGGCGTCGCGCGCTTCCGGCCGCAATTTCAGGCGGAGAGCCTCCGCCCTGTCCTTGAGCGCGCGGAATTCTTCGACCACCCTTTCGGCCTCCCGGTAGTGGAGGTGCGAATAGGTGGAGGGGGAGAGGAGCTCGGGCTTGCGCCGGGCGACATAGCGGGAGTAGGTCTCCATGATGTCGGCGGCTTCGGCCGCATGGGCCGCGCCGAATTCGCGCGCCGCCCAGAGCCGCGTGAACTCCCCCAGGTTGCGGTGGTTCCAGCGTTCGGTGTTCCACCCGTACTGCAGGAAGAACTCCATGGGATGGAGCACGTGCCGGAAGTGCCCCACGTTGACGATCCAGATCCGGTCCGCGCCGTGCAGCTTGGCCAGCGACATCTGCTCCCAGACCGAGGGGAGCGAAACCGTGTTGATCCACTTGTAATTCCGCGGCCCGCCGACGTAATCGAAATGGTAGTAGATGCCGGCGCCGCCGGCCCGCCCCCGCTCCGCTTCGGTCGGCAGCCGCCGGATGTTGCCCCAGTTGTCGTCGGGCCAGAGCAGGGTCACGTCGTCGGGCACCCGCAGCCCGGCGTTGTAGAACTCCACCACCTCCTTGTAGAGGCACCAGAGCTGGGGGACCGCCGCCACATCCGGGTTGATTTCCCCTCCGATGATGTCGCGCTGCACCCCGACGATCTTCTCGAGCAGTTCCATGCTTTGCGCCACCGTGCCGCCGGGGACCATCGGGGTGTCGTTCGCCCCGCGCAGCCCGATGGTGAGGATGCTTTCGAAATCCTTGTTTCGCCGGACCCCCGCGCGCCAGAACGCCTCGAGCACCTCCGGGTGCTTGTAGTAGTTCCAGCTCCCCAGGGTCTTCTGATGCCTGCGGTCCCACTCCTTCTGCGCCCGCAGCATCGGCTCCTGGTGCGAGGTCCCCATGACGATGCCGTACTCGTCGGCCAGGCGTGCGTTTTCCGGGTCATCCTCGTTGAAGGCGTTGTTCCACATGGCCGGCCAGAGGTAATTCCCCTTCATGCGCAGGATGGTTTCAAAGACCCGCGCGTAGAACGCGCTCCGGTAGTTCGCCACCCCTTCCGGGACCGGGGGATCGTCGCCCGGGGGAACGTTGCCGTAGGTGTGGCGCACCCATTCGCTCAGGTTGGGGGCCTCGTCGTTGATGAAGATGCCCCGGTACTTGACCGAGGGGGGGCCCTGGACCGTGGTCCCCGCCCTGACGAAAAGCCTGTCGCTGTGGGGCACCGGGACGTCGGCCCACCAGGAGGCGGGGGAGACCCCCATCTGCTCCGACAGGTCGTAAATGCCGAAGATGGTCCCGCGCTTGTCGCTCCCCGCGATGACCAGGGCGCTTCTGACGCCCGGGAACGGGTCGGCGACCACCTGGGTGAGAAAAGTCTCCCACAGGCCGGCGATCCGGGCCGTGTCGATTTTCCCCGATTGCGCCAGCTTTTCGATCAGCCGGCTTTTGCCCACGGTCCCGACGATGACGGGCCGCTCCGGAAGCCCGTCCACCTCCAGGGAAAGCGCTGCCCGGCGGCCCGTAACCTTATGAATGTCCGACTCGAGGTCGCGCGCCGCGCGCACGACCCCGGGCCAGTCGGATCCATCGACATGGATCGGGGCGGCCACGGAACCCTGGACGAGGGGGAAGCTGCCGGGCGCCGGCCGGGACTCGACGTAGCCGGGCTGCCCGACGGCCCACGCGCGGGCGCCGAGGAGCAGCCATCCCAGCAGCGGCACAAGTGCCTTCGCAATCCGTCCCCGTCTGGACATCTGGATGGCCTTTCTATCTGACGCGCAGAACCGTTTTCTGCAGGTCCTCGTCCCGGGAGGAGTTCCCGGTCATGATCTCGAATTCCCCCGGCTCCACCCGGTATTTCATGTCGATATCGTAAAAGGCGAGACGCTCGGGCGTGATCTCGAACACCACGGTCTCCGTCTGTCCCGGCGCGAGCGGGACCCGCCCGAACCCCTTCAGTTCCTTCACCGGCCGCGTGACCGAACTCACCCGGTCCCGGATGTACAGCTGCACCACCTCCTCGCCGGCGACCGGACCGGTATTGGTGACATCGACCCTCACCACCGTCGATTCCGCGCGCCGGATCGATTTTTTCTCCAGGCGCGGCGGGCCGAAGCTGAAGGTGGTGTAGCTGAGCCCGAAACCGAAGGGGTAGAGCGGGCTGATGTCGTCGAAAAGGTAGCCCCGGCGTGCGGCCGGCTTGTGGTTATAGAAGGCCGGGAGATGCCCCACCGAACGCGGGATGGTAATGGGGAGCTTCCCCCCGGGGTTGACGTCGCCGAAGAGGACCTCGGCCGCGGCCTGTCCCGTTTCCTGCCCCAGGTACCAGCACTCGAAAATCGCCTGGGCCTTTTCGGCGAGATTCCGGACCGACAGCGGCCGGCCGTTGAAGAGGAAGGCGATGACCGGCTTGCCCGTGGCGGCGACGGCGTCGACCAGTTCGTCCTGCAGCCCGACCAGGTCGAGCGAGGCCCGGTCCCCCATGTGGTTGCGCGCCCAGGCCTCGCGCGAGGTCTGTTCGTTCCCCCCGAGAGCCAGAACCACCGCGTCGGCCCTCCGGGCGACCCGGACCGCGGCCGCGATCCTTTTCCGCTCCCCGGCCGCGTCGGGGGTGACGACCTCGTCCTGGTGCCAGGATCCGCCGACGGTGATGCGGCAGCCCTCGTGGTGGAGCACCCGGATTTTTCCCGCCCGCGCGCGGATCCCCTCGAGGAGGGTGACGAAGCGTTTGGGCCGGCCGCTGTAGCCGCCGAGCAGCACCCGGTCGGCGTTCGGCCCGATCACGGCCAGGGTCCGCACCCGGCGCGGGTCGAGGGGGACGGCGCGGTTGTCGTTCTTCAGCAGCGTGACCGTTTTCCGGGCGGCTTCGAGCGCCAGCTCGCGGTGCGCCTCGCAGCCCGCGATCCGCACGGCTTCCTCCGGGTCCACGTAAGGGTGGTCGAACAGCCCCAGTTTGAATTTCCAGAGCAGCATCGGCGCCACGAGCTCATCGAGCAGCGACTCCCGGAGAACCCCCTTGCGGACCAGTTCGACGAGGTGAAGGTAACAGTCCGGATCGGGGAGTTCGATGTTCACCCCGGCCTTCGCGGCCAGGGCCGCCGCCCGGCTTCCGTCCTCGGCCAGGTGGTTGCCGAACAGCTCCGGACGCTCGGCAAGCTCGCGGATGGCGTAATAGTCGCTGACCACGAATCCCTTGAATCCCCATTCCTTGCGGAGCACGTCCCGGAGCAGCCACCGGCTGGCGTGCGACGGGACGCCGTCGATCTCGTTGTAGGACGCCATCACGCTGACGGCCCCCCCCTTCCGGATCGCCTCCCTGAAGGGGTGAAGGAACACTTCGCGCAGGAGGCGCCCGGACACGTTGACCGGGGCGCAGTTGGTCCCCGATTCGGGCTGGCCGTGGGCGGCGAAGTGTTTCAGCGTGGCGATGACGCGCTTTTTATCCCGGAAGCGGCCGTCCCCCTGGAAGCCCCGGACAGCGGCCACCCCCATCGAGGCCACGAGGTACGGGTCCTCCCCGTAGGTCTCCTCCACCCGTCCCCAGCGCGGGTCGCGGGCCACGTCCACGACCGGGGTCAGCGCCTGGTGCGTCCCGCGCGCGGCCGCCTCGGCCGCCGTCGCCTCAAACACCCTCTCCACCAGTTCCGGGTCGAAGGTGGCCCCCAGGCCGATCGGCTGGGGAAAGCTGGTCGCGCCGGCGGCCGCCTGCCCGTGCAGGCACTCCTCGTGAAACATCACCGGGATCCCGAGGCGGCTCTTTTCGACGAAGAATTTCTGGATGGCGTTGGTCAGTTCGGCGTTGTCCCCCGGGTCGAGAGCGCCCCCGGCATCACTGGGGCGGCCCACCTGGCCGAGTCCCAGGCGGTCCCGGAAATGGCGCGCGGCCTTGGCCGGGTCGAAACGCCCCTTCCCGTCGACGAGGGTTTCCGCCTTGCGCTCCCAGACGCACCGCATCTGCGCCCCCTTCTCCTCGAGCGTCATGCGCCGGAGCAGGTCCCGCACTCGGCGTTCGGCCGGCAGCCGCGCGTTCCGGTAGGCCGGCATTCCTGATTCCTTGCTTTTCGGTCTCGCCATGATCTCCTCTCCGTTCGTCAGGGGGGCCGAAAACGGGGTCCGGCCTTCACCGATTGTGCAATAGAAGGTCGAATTTATAAAGAGGTATCGGGGCGGGCCGGCGGCAGGCGGGGACAGCGGGGAACGAGGAGCGGGCGCGGCACGCCGTACCGGCGTGCCGCGCCCGCTCGACCAGGTTTACGGGTTTAGAAACCGAGGTCGTGGCCGGTGATGTTGAGCTCCGCGCGCAGCGCGTTCAGGTTCTTCTGCAGGCCGGGGGGGATCTCGATCCCCTCTTCCGTCACCCGGCGGGTGATGGCGTCGGCCTTCTCACCGGCGGTGTAGATCCGCTTTTCCCCGGGCGCCTTCGGCGACTCGCGCAGTTCGCGCACGATGTCGCCCGCCGTCTTCTTGAACCGCTCGAGCGGCAGGAAGCTTTCCACGTTGATCGCCAGGAAGAAGTGGCCGATGCGCAGGGGGTGGACGTTCCCCTCGTGGTCGGTGTCGTGGAGCTCGGAAAGGAAGGCGCCGTCCTGGAACGCCGCCGAGAGGATCTCGACCACGGTGGCCAGGCCGTATCCCTTGTGCCCCCCCATCAGCTCGCCGCTGCCGCCGATGGGAAGGAGCGCCGCCTTGCAGTCGTTCATCTCCTCGATCAGGTTGGAGCTGTCGGTGACGAGCGACCCGTCCTTGCGGATCACCCACCCGGCCGGGATCGGCTTCCCGGCGCGCGCCGCCACTTCGATCTTGCCGCGCGGGGCGATGGACGTCGCCGCGTCGAAGTGGAAGGGGAACGCCTCGTCGGTCGGGGCACTGAAGGCGATCGGGTTGGTCCCCAGCATCGGCTCCACGCCGAAGGTGGGGGCGATGGAGGGGTGCGCGTTGGTGAAGCTCATCCCCACCATCCCTTCCTTGGCCGCCATGTCGGCGTAATAGCCCGCGATGCCGTAGTGGCTCGAGTTACGCACCGCGACGGCGCCGAGCCCCATCTTGCGCGCCTTCTCGATGGCGAGCTTCATCGAATGGTAGCCGACAACCATCCCCATCCCGTTGCCGCCGTCGACGACGGCCGTGGTCGGGGTCTCGTGGACGATCTTCCATTCGGTCACGGACTGCTGCAGCCCCTGCTTCATTCTCTCGTAGTACATCTTCAGGTGGGCGACGCCGTGCGACCGGACCCCGACCAGGTCGGAGGCCAGGAGCACGTCGGCCACGATTTCGGCGTCCGCCTGCGGCACCCCCATCTTGAGCAGGGCGTCGATCATGAACGCCGTCACCTTTTTCACCGGCACATAGACATTTTCTTCAGCCATTTTTATAACTCCGTGATTGAGAATTTACTCCTTGTCCTCGAACATCTTACCCGGATTCAGAATATTCAGCGGGTCGAGCGCCTGCTTGATGCGCCGCTGCACCTCGACCGACACCGGCCCCAGCGCCCTCTCGAAATACGGGCGCTTGAGCACCCCGACCCCATGCTCCCCGGAAAGGGTCCCCCCCGCGGCCAGGGCCGCGGCGAAAACCTCCCCCACCATCCGCTGGACCTTCTCCCACTCCCCGACTTTCCGTTTGTCGAAGAGGATGTTCGGGTGCAGGTTGCCGTCCCCCGCATGCCCGAAAATGACGATCGGCAGCCCGTGCCGCGCGCTGATCTCCCGCAGCTCCCGGACGACCTCGGGGATCGCGCCGCGGGGGACGGTGATGTCCTCCCCCAGCTTGTTGGGCGCCTTGCGCGCGAGCGAGGGCGAAATGGAGCGCCGGGCGCGCCACAGTCCCGCCCGCTCCTCCTCCGTCCGGGCCACCTTCACCGAGCGGGCGCCGGATTCAAGGCAGACGCGGCCCGCGGCTTCCGCCTCGCGCATCACCGTCTGTTCGTCGGCCCCGTCCGTTTCCAGGATCAGGGAGGCTTCCACGTCGGTATTCAGGCCGAGGTGCATCGCTTCCTCGATGCACCCGATGGCCGTCCGGTCCATCAGCTCCAGGCTGGCGGGCACGATCCCTTCCGCAAGCACGGCATTCACCGCCCGGGATGCGTCATGCAGCGAATCGAACTCGCAGAGCGCCGTCTTCGCCCAGCGGGGGCGCGCCACCAGCCGGAGCAGGGCCCCGGTGATCAGCCCGAGGGTGCCTTCGGAGGAGGTAAAGAGCGCCGTCAGATTGTAGCCGGTGACGTCCTTGATCGGCTTTCCCCCGGTCTGTAGAATACGCCCGTCGGCCAGCACCACCTCGAGCCCCAGGACGTAGTTGCCTGTCACCCCGTACTTCAGGCAGCGGGGCCCGCCGGCGTTGCAGGCGATGTTCCCCCCGATGGTGGAATGCCGGATGCTGGAAGGGTCGGGGGGGTAGAACAGGCCCCGCTTTTCGACCTCCGCCTGCAGGTCGGCCGTCACCACCCCCGCCTCCACCCTGACGGTCGAGTTGGCCGCATCGATCTCCACGATTCTGTTCATGCGGGTGAAACTGACCACGATCCCCCCGGCGCGGACAGGGATCGAACCCGCGGCCAGCCCCGATCCCATGCCGCGCGCGATCAGCGGGACCCGGTGCTCGGCCGCGATCTTCACGATCCCGGCCGTCTGTTCGGTCGAACGGGGGAGCACGACCGCCGCGGGGGTCCCCTCGGCGAAGGTGCCGTCGTAGCTGTAGGCGGCCAGGTCCTCGGGCGTCACGAGGACCCCGTCCCTGCCCGCGATGCGGATGAGCGCGTCCACCACCTTCTTACTCTGCATCTTCCCCCCCGTAGGCCTCGTCGAGCAGGGTCACCGGGTGCACCACGCGCACCGGCATCCCGCGCCGCCGCAGTCCCGTATTCAGCTGCATCTGGCAGCCGGGGCAGCCCGAAGCCAGCATCCGCGCCCCGGTCCCCGCGACGTTGTCGAGCTTCCGGTCGAGCACCTTCCGGGACAGGGCATAGTGCGTGATCAGCTGGCTTCCGGCCGAACCGCAGCACCAGTCCGCCTCCGGCAGTTCCACCAGCTCGAGGCCGTCGATGAGGCCGAGCAGGCTGCGCGGCTGGCGCCACACCCGCTGGCCCCGGCGGAGGTGACACGGATCGTGGTAGGTCACGACGGCCTCCACGCGCCCCGCGGGCTTGACCAGCGGGATTTCCATCAGAAACTCGCTGATATCGCGGACCTTCTCCGCGAAAGCCCGGGCCCTCGCTTCCCACCCGGAGTCCCCCGCGAAAAACGCGCCGTATTCCTTCAGGGTCGACCCGCAGGTGGCGCAATCGGTGACGATCCTCTCCACGCCGCAGCGCTCGAAGACTTCAATATTACGCCGCGCCTGCTCCCTGACAAGGTCCATTCGGCCGTAACCGCGCGCCGGCATCCCGCAGCAGGCGGCTTCCTTCGGGGTGATGACGGTGCAGCCGTTGCGGGCCAGCACGCGAAGCGTGGCCGCGCTCTGGTCGGCGAAGAGGAGGCTCTGGGCGCACCCGAGAAAAAAACCGACCCGGTGCCGTTCCCCGCTCCGCGCCGGGGTCACCTCGGGAAGGACGCGGCGCAGGGGACGCTTCGGGATGCGGGGGAGCATCGCCTCCAGGTCCCGGATCTGCGCCGGCAGCAGACGGTTGAGCCCCAGCAGGTAGACCAGCCGGCGGACCCCCAGCCCCTCGTAGAGCCGCAGGGGGAGCGTCGCCAGTTCCAGGCGGCCGGCGTGGGTGAGCAGGCCCCCGAAGAGCCACTTCTTCCACCGGGACGGGCGGATCCCCTCCCCGACCCCGCGCATCGAGAGCGCCAGCTCGGCGGGGCGGATGCCCACCGGGCAGAGATCGTCACACGCCATGCACCCGAAGCACCCGTACATCTGCTCGAGCAGGTTGGGGCTGAGCTCGAGTTCCCCCTCGAGCCCCTTGCGCGCGAGCGCCACCCGCCCGCGCGGGGACGCCGTCTCCGTCCTGTATTCCCGGTAGGTGGGACAGGCGGCCAGGCAGAGTCCGCAGCGGATGCAGTGGAGATACTCGGATTCCTTCGGCTTGGCTTCTTCCAAAATCGGGTTCCCGGTTTGCGGTTTGCGGCCCGCGGGGCAAAGGGCTAACACCAGACGGTCATGTCCAGGGCCGC
Organism: Acidobacteriota bacterium; assembly: GCA_016934555.1. GTDB lineage: Bacteria > Acidobacteriota > UBA6911 > UBA6911 > UBA6911 > UBA6911. Next base: position 8,646 of record JAFGSS010000097.1, read on the forward strand.
CTTGATCATCCCCGCTTCATGTCTTTCATACATCGAAAACGCCGAGGCCGCATCGCGGACCGACATCCGATGGGTCACCAGGCGGGACAGTTCCCCGCCGCACTCCAGAAAGAGCTCGTGCGCGCGGGCCAGGTATTCGGGCCAGTCGGGAGTGACTGTGGCCACGAGCTGCGCGTTTTTCCGGAAAAAGATCTCGTACTCCAGCGCGTAGACCGGCTGGTCGGGAACCCCGAAAGCCACCACGGTCCCCTCCCGGCGTATGATCTCCAGGCAATCGTTGATCGTTTCCCGCTGGTGGCCGACGGCTTCGATGCAGATGTCCGGAGACGCCCAGTCCAGCACCCCCGCGCGCGCGTCCTGGACCGCCTCGATCCCGCGCCGGCACAGGGTGCGGGTGGCTCCGAAGCCCGCGGCGAAACGGCACCGGTCCGGACAGGGGTCGATTCCGATGACGGCCAGGGCTCCTCGTCTTCCGGCCAGCCAGCAGAACATCAGGCCGATGGCGCCCAGTCCCAGTACGGCGACCGATTTGCCCCGCAGGTCTCCGATCCGGTCAATGGAACCGAGCACCGTCGAAAGGGGCTGGATGATGCAGGCCGCGGCCCCGTCCTCGATGGCGGGGTCCAGGCCAATTGTCTTGGAGGCCGGGGCGAGGAAATACTCCGCCAGGCCCAAATCCTTGTCGGGGATCGAGAGGACCGGGTCCCCGGGGCGGAACCGGTCGCTTGAGCTTTCCACCACCACCCCGACGCATTCGTGAATGGGGGCCCCCGGGGCCAGCGGGTAGGAACGGTATCGCTTGTTCCCGGTGTAAAACGGGATGTCGCTGCCGCAGGTCAAAGCCCACTGGTTGCGTACAAGGACCCAGGCATTCTCCCCGGGTAATCTGGGGACAGGTACCTCGACCGTCTCGAAGGCGCGGGGGCGCACCACCTGGAGCGCTTTCATCGCATATTCCTATTCCGAGTCCACCCCCGGTGAATCGAGGAACAGGGTGAACCCATCGAAGGGATGACGGGCATCCTTCCTTATGATAGGATACTCTCAGTCGTTCCAAAAAGCTCTGTCTGGCACAGGAACAGTTTCACATAACGAAATTTTGTTCCACTCCGCAGAATAGTTCCCTTTGCTCCCGTTGTCAATTCGGCAGGATCGAAATCGACAAAATGAGTTTCAGCCCGTGAAATTGATTGACACTGGATGAAATGCATTATAGAATGAAACTCGATTCCGTGTAATGGAACAGAATGGAGACATTTTATGAGTCCTTTGCCATTTGTAAAAGCAGCGGACGTCAAAGGCGAGTTCAAGACTCCGCCCCGCACGTCCAAACTTCTCCTGGCCCCCAAGTTCGGCCAGGTCAAGAATTGTTCCATGGGCATGAACATCACCGAAGTGGGCAGCCAGATCCCCGACCACACGCATGAGGAATCGGAAGAAGTCCTGTTCCTGATGAGCGGTCGCGCCCGGATCGTGCTGGAAGGGGTTGGTTCCTGGGAGATTGGTCCCGAAACCGCCTTCTATTCGCCGCTCGGAGTGAAGCATCGCGTGGAAAACATCGGCGATGAACCGCTGAAGATCGTTTGGGTTTATTGCCCCCCATTGCCGTCCCACTGCAGCTAATTTCAGCAACTAAAGGAGAACGCAGTCATGATTTTTGAACAGTCACGCAAGGCTATGAAGAGACTTGGGCTTCCGGAAGGCGACGCCTTCGATCTGCCCTCGTCAGAAAAGAGATTCCCGGATGGCGCCGCCTTCCGCATTGAGTGCCCCACCGTCAATTCCTCCGAGACCGTCAAGGCTCTGCTCGACACCGCGACCGAAAACGGCATCGTCATCAACCGCGTGACGGAAACCTACGGGATGTTCCGCCACACCGCGAAAGAGATCAAGGAATACTGCAAACTCTGCCATGACTACGGTTGCGAGCTTCTGCTCTCCACCGGCCCCCGCGCCACCTACGACACCGGCGCGACGGTTCTCTCCCCGCAGGGCGTCCGCGTCGGCTACCGCCTCCGCGGCATGGAACAGCTCCTGCGCGCCATCGAAGACATCAAGCGCGGCTACGAGCTCGGATGCCGCGGCTTCCTGATCTACGACGAGGGCATGCTCTGGGTGGCCAACGAAATGCGCAAGAACGGCGACCTCCCCAAGGACATGGTCTTCAAGTGCTCCGCCCACCTCGGCCACTGCAACCCGGCGTCCGCGAAGCTCCTGAAGGACCTGGGCGCCGACAGCATCAACCCGATCCGCGACCTGCAGATCCCGATGCATGCGGCCATCCGCCAGGCGATCGGCGACACGCCGCTGGACATCCACACCGACAACCCTCCGGGATCGGGTGGATTCATCCGCGCCTACGAGGCTCCCGAGATCGTCCGCGTGGCGGCCCCCCTGCACTGCAAGACCGGAAACTCGGTCATCGGCGGGCACGGCGAGATGACGGGCGCCTCCGAAGGAAAGAAAATGGCCGCGCAGGCCACGATCATCGTCGAGATGATCAACCGGTACTACCCGGAACTGAAGCAGTCCGGCAAGAATGCCAAGGACATGTGCATCCCTGCTGTGTAGGTTCACCCTTTAGGCGGAATCCGATTCCGCGGAACAGGAGGAATCATGGGTAGTAAATGGGGAGACTGGGGCAAATGGGAACTGCCTCCCAAGGGCGGTCACATGGAAACCCCCGGGGTCTATCTCCAGACCATGAACATGACGCAGATCAACGAGCGCCTCAAGACCAACGACCTGATCATCGTTCCGGTCGGAAGCACCGAGTGCCACGGGGCCGCTCAGCCCATCGGCGAGGACACCTTCCTCGTCACCCGCATGGCCGAACAGGTCGCGGCGAAAATGGGGTGCACGATCGCGATGCCGATCTGGTACGGGTCCCACCCGTACAACCATCTCGGCATGCCGGGCACCGTGGTCGTTCCCGAGGACGCTTTCCTGGCCAACCTGAGGGCCGTCATCGCGGGCCTCTGGAACATGGGCTTCAGGAAACAGATCTTCCTGAACGGCCATGGCCAGGAGGAAGTCATTCCGCTGGCGCTCCACCAGTGGGCGAAGACGTACCAGGTGCCTTCGGTCCTGGTTTCGCTGCACTGGGAGACGGTCATTCACGACCACCTGAGGACCAAGGAATACGGCGGTCCTTTCGAAACCCAGTTCTCTCACGCGGACGAAGCGGAAGCGTCGTATTCTCTGGCGCTCTTCCCCGAGTTCTGCGACATGAAGCTGGCGGTGGACAACAAGCCCGCCGGGTTCATTCCGAAGGGACACGTGGACGGCGGCGGTGAAGTGTATCACCGGCCCATCAAGGGGCATGAACATATCGGCCTGAGCGGTTCGGAGGTCAACGTCTACCCGGAAGGCGTCATCGGCAGCCCGACGCTGGCCCGTGCGGACAAGGCCTATGCGGGCATCAACGAACTGCTGGATTACCTGTGCAAGCTGATCACCGACATCATGACGGCGTTCCCGGCGGGCAAGCTGCCGCCGGCCGACAAGGTCACGCAGCGCGACCCCAAGGAGATCGAAGCTCTCCTGAAGGGACCGCTCAACGGCGGGAAGCACATCTACACCGTTGCTTATCCCCCATAGTCGGAAACGTCTGTAAACCATGCGGGGGATGCGGCGTCCAAACAGGGTGCCATATCCCCCCGCATCCGCCCCGGGGCGCAAGGGCCCCATGCGTTTCGCCAGGTCCCCGGAAGGAGGTTGGCTTTGTCCCAGTCCGTAAGGGCCGTCGAAAGGGCTCTGGATATCCTGCTCTGCTTTTCCCGCGAAGAACCGACGCGGTCGCTGACCCAGATCGCCGAGTCGGTCCAGATGTCCAAGACTACGGTCCACCGCCTCCTGACCACCCTCGAACTCAAGCGCTTCATCAGCCGTGACAAGGCCACCGGGCTCTACCGGCTCGGGTTCCGGCTCATTGAAATGGCCTCCCTGGTCCTGCAGGACATCGAGCTGCAGCGCTGGGCCATCCCCTATCTCCAGCGCCTCTCCTCCCAGTACGGCGAAACCGTGGACATGTCGATCCTGGAAGGGTCGCACGTGATGTACCTGGAGGTGATCGAAAGCCCGCAGCGGGTCAAGATCGCCGCCGCGGTCGGCCAGCGCCTCCCGGCCTATTACACCGCGAGCGGCAAGGCGATCCTGGCCTTTCTCCCCGAAGAACGGGTCCGCCCGATCCTGGGAAAAAACCTGGCCGAGGGCAACTCCCTCATCAAGCGGACGGTCCCCGAAATGCTCGCCAACCTGAAGGAAATCTCGGAGCGCGGCTACGCCATCGCTGAAGAGGAGTACGAGCAGGACATCAACGCCGTCGCCGCCCCGCTTTTCGACGCCGACCATCACCCGATCGCCTCGATCGCCATCGTCGGCCCTTCTTTCCGGCTCTCGAGGGATCGCCTCCCGGAACTGGGCGAATCCCTCCTTGAAATGACGCACACCATTTCGCGCGAAGTGGGCGCGGTCGCCCTGGCGACCATCGTCTCCAAATCCCGCCCCGTCAGGTAGGATCAGGAACATTCACGTTATGACATCACCCTACGTCGCAGAAAACCGGAACCGCTGCAGCCAAAACCTCATTCCACAGGATGGAAACTATTGGCATACAGTGGAACATAGGGTATAATAGGGTGTTTTTAACGTTTACGGCCAGAATGGGCGCAAGACCATGACCCAGAACGATGAACGCTACGCCCGGCAGCTCGCGCTGCTGGGCTCGGAGGGTCAGGAGAAGCTCGCCCGCGCCCGGGTTCTGGTAGTGGGCGCAGGGGGGTTGGGCTCCCCCCTGCTCTCCTACCTGGCGGCGGCCGGAGTCGGGACCCTGACCTTCGTGGACGAAGACCACGTGGCGGAAAGCAACCTGAACCGCCAGGTCCTCTACACGGAGGCCGACCTGGGTCGCTCGAAGGCCGAGCGAGCGGCAGAGCGCCTCGAGGCGCTGAACCGCACGGTGCGGGTGACGTCCATCGCGGCGCGTTTCACCGGCGAGAACGGTCCGGCGCTGGTGGCCCAGAGCGACCTCGTGGCGCTGGCGCTGGACAACCGGGAAACCCGGCTGCTGGCTAACCGCCTCTGCGTCGCGGCGGGAAGGCCGCTGGTGGACGGCGGCATCGACGGCTGGAGCGGATATGTCACCGCCGTCGTTCCGGGAAAGACTCCCTGCCTTTCGTGCTGGTTCGAAAAGCGGAAGCCCGGAGGGAGGGCCCCGGTGTCCCTGGGCCCCATGGCCGGCGTCATCGGTTCGATGGAAGCCCTGGCGGTGCTCCAGATGCTGCTGGGACGCCCGGGCCCGGCAGGGAGGCTGATGCTGTTCAACGGCGCCCAATGGACGTTGTCGCCCCTGGGCGCGGGACGGCGCCCCGACTGCCCCGCCTGCGGAAACCGCGGGGAGGCCCCGCCGTCCTGACGGACGGCAAAAACAGCGAAGTTCGTGTGTAGATCCGGAATCATTCTTTGTTGGAGACATCATTTATGACGAAGATCATCAGAGTTGACATGGAAACCAAGGGGATCACCCAGGAGGACGCCGGCAAATACAACAGCTACGGCGCCCGAGGCTTTGTCGCCCGTTTCCTCACCGATGAGGTCGACCCGACCTGCGAACCCCTCGGCATCCACAACAAGCTCATCTTCTGCACGGGCCTGCTCGGGGGGACCATGGTCTCCAGTTCCGGCCGGCTTTCGGTGGGGGGGAAGAGCCCGCTCACCCAGGGCATCAAGGAAGCCAGTTCGGGAGGCACGGCAGGGAACGACTTGGCCCGGCACGGCATCCGCGCCGTCATCATCGAACGGCTGCCCGCCCCCGATGACAAGAACAGCTATGTCTTGGTGATCTCCGACGATGGGATCAGGCTCGAGACCATGAACGACCTGCAGTACATGGGAGTGCGCGACACCTTCAGGACCCTGCGGGAGCGCTTCGACGACAAGGCAGGCGTCATCTGCAACGGCCCCACGGGCGAACGCCTGATGCGGGGTGCCGGCATCGCAGTCGCCGCCCCGCGCGGGGAGATGCGGTTCGCCGCCCGCGGCGGCATGGGCGCCGTGATGGGGAGCAAGCGGCTGAAGGCCATCGTCATTGTCCCGGCCAGGATCTCCAAGGTGGAGTACTTCGACAAGGCCGCCTTCACCGAAGCCGCGAAGGAATTTCACCAGATGCTGATCGACGCCATGCCCACCATCAAGAAGAGCAACCAGACGTTCGGCACCTCCGGGATGTTCAAGATCGTCAACGAACTGGGGCTGTGCCCCACGCGCAATTTCACCCTCGGCGCCTTCGATTTTCACACCGAGATCGGCGGCGAGAAGATGGTCGAGCTCATCCGGGCCCGCGGCGGCGAGGGCAAGACCGGCCAGTCGTGCATGAACGGCTGCATGATCAAGTGCCTCTCCGTCTTCCCCGACGAAAACGGCAAGGCCAGCTGTTCCACCCTCCAGTATGAAAACCTGTCGCTGCTCGGTTCCAACCTCTGCCTCGCCACCCTGGATAGCATCGCCCACCTGAACGACAAGGTAAACGACCTGGGGCAGGACGCCATCGAGATCGGGGCCGCCCTGGGTGTGGCCGCGGAAGCCGGGCTGGCCGAGTTCGGCAACGAGGAAAGCTTCATGAAGCTGCTGGCCGAGGTGGAGGCCGCCACGCCGCTGGGTCGCGTCATCGGCAACGGCGTCAAGATCACGGGGGAGGTGCTCGGGATCAACGACCTCCCCATGACCAAGGGACAGGCGATGCCGGCCTACGACCCCCGCGCGCTGAAGGGGAACGGCGTCACCTTCGCCATGAACCCGATGGGGGCCGACCACACCATGGGCAACCTCTACGGCGCCCGCGCCACCATGCCGCCCCTGGCCACGGAAGGACAGGGGGACCTCTCCCGCAAGACCCAGCTGCAGATGGCGGGGCTGGAAAACACGGGCTTCTGCATCTTCGTCCGGAGTTACCTGTTCAAGAAACCGGAGCTCTTCACCCGGTTCGCCTACGGCATCTGCGGCGACAAGATGACGGTGGAGGAGTTCTGGGAACAGGGGCTCGAAACCGCCCGGCTGGAATACGAGTACAACGTCAAGGCCGGCATCGCCCCTTCCCAGGACAAGCTGCCGGAGTACATGTACCGGATTCCCCTCCCCCCCACCAATTCGGTGTTCGACCTCTCCGACGAGGAGATGCTGAAGGGAGTCCTGCGCTAGGCGGGAGTTGGAGACACCTCATGATCGAGTTGGAATACAACCTGATGCTGGCGGAGCTGGCGGGCAGGAGCGGGGAAACGCTCCATATCGGCGCCCCCCTGCCCTTGCCGGAGCTCGAAGCCCGGCTCGGCTTCCCCCCCGACAGCGTGGGGATGCTGCTCATCAACGGCGTCTGGGCCCCCCTGGACAGCGTCATCAGGGACGGCGACTTCGTCCAGCTCTATCCCCACATGGAGGGCGGATAACCCGGCGTCACGGTCGGGCTCCGCGCCATCCGCGGAAAGAACCGTCAGAGTGATGAACCACAACCCATCCGACACGGCCGGGGCGCGCGCCCCGGCCGCGAGTTCCGCCGACCCCCTGATCAAGGCCTACGTGGAACCCACCAACCGCTGCAACCTCAACTGCGTGACCTGCATCCGCCACAGCTGGGACGAATCGCCCGAGGACCTGGACTGGTCCGTTTACGGGAGACTGATCGAGGGCCTGGCGGCCTTCCCCGAAGCCCGGACTGTGGCCTTCGCCGGTTTCGGGGAGCCGCTGCTGCATCCCCGTTTTCCCGACATGATCCGCCTGGCCCACGACCGGGGGCTGCGCACGGAAATCACGACCAACGCCATGCTCCTCAGCCCGGCGATGGCGGAGCGGCTGATCTACGCCGGGCTGGACCAGATCACCGTGTCCGTCGACGGCACGTCGGACAGATCCCACGGCGCCGTCCGGCCCGGGGCGTCGCTCGACCGGATCGTGCAAAACGTCCGGACTCTCTACCTCTGGAGCCTGGTGAAGCATACGACGCCGCCCGACGCCGACGCAGACCTGAAGAAGAGGACCATGGCGAGCCTCGAGGAACTGGCCGGCGCCCCCTCTCCCCCGCTCGAAGCCACCGACTTCCTCTACCCCATGGAGGACATGCTCGACACCCTGCCGCAGGCGCCCGTGCGGATCGGGATCGAATTCGTGGCGATGAAGAGCAACATCCACGAACTGCCGGGGCTCCAGGAGATCGCCAGGAAGATCCGGGCGTCCTTCATCCTGGTCTCGAACGTGCTGCCCTACGCGCCCGAGCTCCAGGACGAAATCCTCTACGACATGACGCCCACCAGCCACGAGTCCCCCGGGGACCCGCGCAACCCGCTCTGGATCCTTCCCAGGATGGACTGGAGCCGGGAAGCAGTCGAGGCCGTATCGGCCGTGGCCTGGCGGCAGGCCAACCTGAGCTACCTCGACATCAACCTCGGCCAGCGGAACAACTATTGCCCCTTCATCGGCCCGGGAAGCGTGTCCCTCTCATGCCACGGCGGGATCAGTCCCTGTCCGCCGCTGCTTCACTCCTACACCTGCTACATCCAGGGCTGGAAGAAGTTCTTTCGCAGCTGCGTCTACGGAAACCTGAGGGAGCAGTCCCTGGAACCGGTCTGGCGGCGGCCCGATTACGCCGCCTTCAGGGAGCGCGTGAGGAAATTCGAGTTTTCCCCCTGCATCGACTGCTGCGGGTGCGAGTTCGCCGAAGGGAACGAAACCGATTGTCACGGCAACCCGTTCCCCGTCTGCGGCCACTGCCTCTGGGCCCGCGGCGTCCTGCGCTGCGCCTGACCCTCTCCCGCGCCCCCTGCCTAGAGCGTGTCGAACACGGAATCCAGGTCGGAATCGGGGACGTCGAACACCGTGTTGTGGGGAGGCAGCGGCTCTTCGCGCATGTATTCCGGGATCCGGTAATCGTTCGGGGTCAATCCGGCCCGGCGGTTGAACTCCAGTTCGGTGCGCAGGACCTCCCGGTTGAAGCGGTCGTAGTCCTCGAGCGTCCAGCCCCAGCCGTAGATGCCGTTGATCATGTCGATCATCAGCTGCGGCTTGGAGATGATGGGCGGCCGGGCGAAGAGGCACAATCCCGTGCTGTCGAGCATGGCGGCGATGATCTGCAGCTTCAGCGAGAGCTCCTTCTGCCCCTCGACGCCCAGAGGATTGACCTCGAGCCGGGCTCCGAAGGCGTTGCCCGCGGTGTGGTCCGCTCCCTGCGGGGAGGTCGCATAGGTCACGCCGTTCCCCTTCAGTGCGCGGGGATCGTAAGCCGGCATCGCCTGCCCGACTGCGGCCGGCACCCGGCGGACACCCAGCACCCTGCCCGTGGTGACGCACCCGGACCCGATCATGCGGCCGACGACCGTCCCCTCGCCCACCTGCCGGAGCAGACCGACAAGACTGTCGATATCCCCGAATTTCGCCAGGCCCGCCTCCACGGCGACCCCGAGCGCGGCGCCCGTCTCGATGGTGTCCAGCCCGAAATCGTTGCACATGTAGTTCAGGGTCGCCACGTCGTCGAGAGTGTCCAGGCCCAGGTTGGAGCCGACGAGCCCGATGGTCTCGTACTGCACGCTCCCGACCACCGGCTTCCCCTCCTTGTCGTTGAAAAGGTTGCGGCAGGCGATGACGCACCCGGGCATGCAGCGGGTGCCCACCTTCCCCTCGCGGGCGAGGATGATTTCACGGAGCTTTTCGCCCCGCAGTTCGGCCGCGCCTTCGAACCGCCCCGAGGAGAAACTGCGCGTCGGCAGCGCCCCCATCTCGTTGACGGCGCCGACGATCGAAGCCGTGCCGTACAGGTGCTGGGATCCCTTGACCCCCAGCTTGGGGCTCGTGATCAGGGCCTGGGCGAACTCCTTGCAGGCGGTGCGGAAAAGCTTGTCGTCATGCATCCGGACCGCTTTGCCCAGCGCCTTCTTGATGACGACGGCCTTCAGCCCCTTGCTCCCCATGACGGCGCCCAGTCCGCCGCGGGCGGCATGGTTGCTGCGCTGGTCCCGTTCCCCGGTCGCCGCGATGCCCGCACCCGACATCAGGTACTCCCCCGCCTGGCCGATCGAGATGACGGTCGCGTCTTCGCCGTAGCGCTCCTGCAACCGGTCGGCGGTCGCGTAAGTGCCGATGTTGCGGATGTCGCCCGCGGGGACCAGTTCGGCCGAGTCCCCGTCCAAGACCAGGATGGAAAACTCCCCGGGGGCCGGCTGCTGTTCCACCACGATCGCCTTGATGCCCCACTTGCCCAGGGTGTCCCCTGCTGTCCCGCCGGCGTTGGCCTCCTTGATCCCCCCCGTCAGCGGACTCTTGGCCCCGACCGAAAGCCTTCCGGCCGTGGGCACAATGGCCCCGCCCAGCAACCCGGGAGTGAAAATGAGCTTGTTGTGCGGCCCCAGGGCGTCGCAGGCGGGAGGGATTTCACCCAGAAGAAGTTTCGCGATCAGGGCTCTGCCGCCAAGCTGTTCATATTCCTTGGGAACGGGCTCCCAACGAACGTTCTTTTCCTTCATATTGACACGCAGTATCTTCATGGCGGACCTCCAGAGATATTAGGGTTGACCCTCCATAAGATTAGGCTTCATCCCACCATGCGTCAACGAATTCCACCTAATGGAACAAATTGTCCGAAAATATTTCAAGATATCTGGAATCTTACCCTGCTTTTGGAAGCCTTCTCAAGCCTGTTACCATGATATATCATCACCAAAGAGAAAGGGGAGGCGCGATCATGACGGAGAAGCCCTCGGCATCGACCATATACTGGACATGGACGGACGAGGCACCGGCGCTAGCCACCCTCTCCCTCTTCCCCATCATCCAGGCTTTCACCCGGCGGACGGGCATCCGCGTCGAGCTCGCCGACATTTCCCTGGCGGGGCGCATCCTGGCCAATTTCCCCGAATGGCTGACCGACTCTCAGCGGGTACCCGACTGGCTGACCCGGCTGGGGGAACTCACCCTGAAGCCCGAGGCCAACATCATCAAGCTTCCCAACATCTCCGCATCGGTCCCGCAGCTCGTCGAGGCCGTCCGGGAGCTGCAGGCGCAGGCGTACGCCGTCCCCGACTATCCGGAGGCCCCCGAAGGCGACGGGGAAAGGGGCATCCGCGCGCGCTACGACATCGTTCTCGGGAGCGCGGTGAACCCGGTGATCCGGGAGGGGAACTCGGACCGCCGCCTCCCCCCCGCCGTCAAGGCCTACGCCCGGAAGCACCCCCGGAAGCTGGGCGCCTGGAGCCCGGACTCCCTGACCCACGTCTCCCACATGTCCCGGGGAGACTTCTATGAAAGCGAAAGGGCCGTCACGGTGGAGCGCCCGGGGGAGGCGGTCTACGAATTCCTGGCCGATGACGGGACCGTCACCGTGCTGAAAAAGGGGCCGGAGCTCGGCAAGGGGGATATCCTGGACGCCGCCGTGCTGAACGTGCGCCAGCTGCGCGCCTTCTACCGGGAGGAGATCGCGGACGCCCGGGAGCGGGGGGTCCTCTTCTCGCTCCACGTAAAGGCCACCATGATGAAGGTGTCCGACCCGGTGATCTTCGGACACGCCGTCAGCACCTTCCTGGAGCCCGTATTCGCAAAGCACGCCGACCTCTTCGCCCGGCTGGGAATCAACCCCGACAACGGTTTGGGAGAACTGTACGCAAGGATCGAATCCCTCGGCCCGGATGCACGCGCGGGATTGGAGTCGGACATCCGGAAGACCATGGAGGAGCGGCCGGAGCTGGCCATGGTCGACTCGGAACGCGGGATCACCAACCTCCACGTCCCCAACAACGTCATCATCGACGCCTCCATCCCCGCCATGATCCGCGACTCCGGGAAGATGTGGGGGCCGGACGGCCGGTTGCACGACACCAAGGCCGTGATTCCCGACCGCTGCTACGCCACGATCTACAAGGCCATCGTCGAGGACTGCGTGAGAAACGGCGCCTTCGACCCGGGGACCATGGGGAGCGTGCCGAACGTCGGCCTCATGGCGCAGCAGGCGGAGGAGTACGGTTCCCACGACAAGACCTTCATCGCCCCCGGGCCGGGCCTCATCCGCGTCCGCTACACCGATACCGGGGACACCCTGATCAGCCGGACGGTCGAGCCCGGGGACATCTTCCGCTCCTGCCGGACGACCGACGCCTCCATCCGCGACTGGGTGCAGCTGGCCGTCCGCCGCGCACGCCAGAGCGGCACCCCCGCCGTCTTCTGGCTCGACCCCGGGCGGGAGCATGACGCGGAGGTCATCCGCAAGGTCGAACGGGACCTCGGCGACTGCGACCTCCAGGGCCTCGACATCCGCGTGATGACGCCGGTCGAGGCGATGGAGTTCTCGCTCGGGCGCGTCCGCGGGGGCCTCGATACCATTTCGGTTACGGGCAACGTCCTGCGCGACTACCTGACCGACCTTTTCCCCATTCTCGAGGTCGGTACCTCGGGGAAGATGCTGTCGATCGTTCCGCTCCTGGCCGGGGGGGGGATGTTCGAAACGGGCGCCGGGGGGAGCGCGCCCAAGCACGTGCGGCAGTTCATCAAGGAAAACTACCTCCGCTGGGACTCCCTCGGCGAATTCTCGAACCTGGCCGCCTCCCTGCAGCACATGGGAACGGTCTTCCGGAACGCCGCGGCCTCCCTCCTCTCCGAAACGCTCGAGGACGCCATCGGCGCCTTCCTCGAGCACGACCGCTCCCCCGCCCGCAAGCTGGGCAGCATCGACTGCCGCGGCAGTCACTTCTACCTGGCCCTCTACTGGGCCCGGGCGCTGGCCGACCGGGCCGGGGACAACCCCCTCGGCGCCCGGTTCGCACTGCTCGGGCGGCGCCTGGCCGAAAACGAGGAGAAGATCAACGCCGAACTGATCGGCGCCCAGGGGCGCCCGGTGGAGATGGGCGGGTACTACCACCCCGACCTCGCCCGGACCTCCGCCGCGATGCGCCCCAGTCCCGCCCTGAACGCCATCATCGACAACGCATGAAACGGCGGCTCGCCGGGCCGGGCCGCTCCCCGATGCGATTGACTCCGCGGGGCGCGTTCGCATAGGATGAAACGGGTTTTCAAAGGAGAGTGCGCGCATGAACAAGGTCGATCTGATTGCGTCCTACTGGACGATTGCGGGGGACGTCCATCCCCACTCGGAGCAGGAATTCAGCCCCTTCGACTTCCGGGACCGCGTGGAGGCCGCGTCGCGGGCGGGGTTCGCCGGAATCGGGCTGAAGGAGGCCGACGTCGCGCACACGCTCGAGCGGAGGACGCTCAGGGAGATGAAGCGCATCCTCGACGACAACGGCATCCGGCACGTCGAGCTGGAGTTCATCTCCGACTGGTTCCTGGACGGGGAGAAAAAACGGCAGTCGGACAAGGTCAAGCACATGCTGCTCGAGGCGGCGGAAGCGCTGGGCGCGCGGCATATCAAGGCGGGCGACTTCGATTCCCAGGTGACGCCCATGCCGCGGCTGATCGAATCCTTCGCCGCCCTCTGCGACGACGCGCGCAACTACGGGACCCGCATCCTCTTCGAGCTCATCGTCGACGCGATGATCAAGACGCTGCCCGAAACCCTGGAGATGGTCGCGGGGGCCGACCGCGAGAACGGCGGCATCATGATCGATCTCTGGCACGTCGTCAAGCTGGGGATACCCTACGAGGAGGTCGCCCGCATCCCCTCCCGCTTTCTCCTGGGGGTCGAGATCAACGACGGGACCCTCCAGTGCCCCTGGAGCCTTCACGAGGACACCATCAACCACCGCAGGCTGTGCGGCGAGGGGGAATTCGACATCAAGGGATTCGTCCGTCAGATTCTCGCGGCGGGATACGACGGTCCCTGGGGGATCGAGGTCCTGAGCCGGGAGCTGCGGACCCTGCCCCTCGGGGAGGCGGCCACGCGCGCCTACGACACCACGATCGCACAGTTCTGAGAAAGGGGGATTCCGTGCAGTCCGACGACAAGGTCCTGATCGAACTCTACACCACCATGCTGACGATCCGCCGCTTCGAGGAGCGCCTCGTCCGGGAGGTCTTCGCCGGGAACATCCCCGGGTTCGTCCATTCCTACATAGGGCAGGAGGCCATCGCCGCCGGCGTCTGCCGGCACCTGACAAAAAGGGACCGCATCGTCAGCCACCACCGCGGACACGGCCACTGCATCGCCAAGGGGGCCGACCTGAAAAGGATGATGGCCGAGATCTACGGCAAGAAGACCGGGTACTGCAAGGGGAAGGGGGGGTCGATGCACATCGCCGACTTCAGCGTGGGGATGCTGGGGGCGGACGGCATCGTGGGCGCCGGGTTGCCGATCTCCACCGGGGCCGCCTTCGCCGCGCAACTGGAGGGGAGGGGAGACGTCGCCGCGGTGTTTTTCGGCGACGGGGCCTGCAACGAGGGGGAATTCCACGAGGCCCTGAACCTGGCGGGGATCTGGAAACTGCCGCTCCTTTTCGTCTGCGAAAACAACCAGTACGGTGTCAACACCCCGGCCGCCTATGCGATGGCCGCCGGCGAGATCTCCCGGATCCCCAAGGCCCACAACATCCCCTGCAGGGTGGTTTTCGGCAACGACGTGGAGGAGGTCCACCGCGTCGCGGGCTCCGCCGTCGCCGGGATCCGCAAGGGGGGGGGCCCGTTCTTCCTGGAGTGCCGGACCTACCGCTGGCACAAGCATTTTCTTTCACAGGGGCTGGAGGACCTGCGCCCCGCCGCGGAACTGGAGGAGTGGAAGAGGAAGTGCCCGGTGGCGTCCTTCGAGAAGAAACTGCGCGGCCGCGGCGTGCTCTCACCGGCAAAGATCCGGACGATCGACGACAGGATCCTGCGGCGGGTCGAGGAGGCGCACGCCTTCGCCCTCCGGAGCCCCTACCCGCAACCGCAGGACGCGCTGCAAGACATCTATTCCACCTAACCCGAGCGAGGGAACCATGCGAAAGATCACGTACGACCAGGCGGCGAACGAGGCCATCCAGGAGGAATTCCGCAAGAACCCCCGCTCCGTCCACATGTCCACCGACCTCGCGGCCGACCTTGCGGAGGAATTCGGGACCGACCGGATCAGGGTCACGCCGATAGCGGAAAACAGCTTGGTGGGTGCGGCCATCGGCCTGGCGGGATCGGGGTTCCGCGCGGTCGTCAACCTGCGCATGGCCACCTTCGGCTTCGTCGCCCTGGACCAGATGATGAACCACGCCGCCAAGATCACCTACATGTTCGGCGGTCAGGCGAAGTTTCCCATCCTGATCCGGATGACGGTGGGCGCGGGCTTTTCCGGGGCCGCCGAGCACTCCATCAGCCCCTACTCCATGTTCATGAACGTGCCGGGTCTGAAGATCCTCCTGCCGACGACGCCCTACGACGTGAAGGGGCTCCTCAAGACCGCCCTGGGCGATCCCAACCCCGTTATCTCCTTCGAGCCTTTCATGCTGGGCAGGACCGAGACCGAGGTGCCGGAAAAGGAGTACTTCATCCCTTTCGGCAAGGCGGCGGTCCGGAGGAGGGGAACCGACGTGACCGTCGTTGCCCTGGGCCGGATGGCGCACGAGGCCCTGGAGGCTGCCGCGGAAGTGGAGGGGAAGATATCGGTGGAGGTGATCGATCCCCGGACGCTGGTCCCCCTCGACCGCGACTCCATCCTCCGCTCCGTCCGCAAGACGGGGCGCCTCGTTGTGGTCGATGAAGCCTGCCGAACCTGCAGCGCGGCGTCCGAGATCGTCGCCCTGGCGACGTCCGACCGCCCGACCTTCGCCCGGCTCCGGGCGGCGCCGGCGCAGGTCTGCGGGCTGGACGTCCCGATCCCCTTCAGCCCGCCGATGGAAAAATTCGTCATCCCCGACCGGGCGAAAATCCTCAGGGCGATCCGGGGCGCCATGCGCCGGCCGTCCACATAGACCGGACGGCCGAAAAAAAGAGGGCCTTCAGCCGCCGCACCCGGCCCGGGCGCGGCCCCGAAGGCCCCCTGATTTTCAGTCGGAATTCAGCGCTACTTCTTTTTCCGGTCCTCGGCAGCCAGGATCTGCGAAGGCTGCGCCTTCAGCCACTCGGTATCCTCGTCGTCCTTGAGCCAGTCGGATACGCAACCGATCTTGTCGGCGGTCTCATACAGGGCCAGGTAGAGGAGGCACAGGTTCCGGTCCGGGTCGATGGCGATCTTGGTCAGGTAGCTGGTTTCGTACTTCAGCTTGTCGTGGATCTGGTCCAGCACCATGTTGGCGATCGGGCAGATGTAGGGGGCCACCCCTTCGGCCTTGACCAGGGCTTCCTTCTCCTGGTGGATGCAGCCCTTGACCTTCAGCTTGAGCATGAGCCCTTCCCCGCCGGTCTTGTAGGAGATGTCGGCCACGATCCCCGCTTCCTTCATCGCCTTGGTGCAGGCCTCGACGATTTCGGGCACCGTTTTCCCCTGGATGTTCTGGGCCCGGATGAAGTCGGGGCCCACGAACTCGCACTTCCAGTAGGCCATGCCGGAGAGTTCCTGAAACATGAGAGTTTCAAGCCTTGCGACCAACTGATTACAATACTTTATGGTATCCATTTAGATCCTCTCCTTGTTTCCGAATTTTTCCCAGTACACCATCTCCTCGAGCTCCATTTTGGGCCTTGGATGCTTGCGCTGTTCGAGGGGGTACCCGACCGCGAGGTAGGAGAGCACCTTGTACTTGCCCATCCCCTGCGGGATGCCCAGGATGTCCTTGAATCGGATGGCGTCGCGGGTGCTGGCCACGGGGCCGTAGACCCAGCAGGAACCCAGCCCCATGCAGTGGGCCTGGAGAATCATGTTCTCCATGGCGGCGCAGAGGTCGTAGGGAACGTCCACGCTGCCGACGCGCAGGTCGCCGATCACGGCGATGACGACGGGCGCCTGCTTGCAGAACTCGGACACTCTTCCGGAATACATGAACTCCAGCACGCCCGCCCGCTTCTGGGGATCCTCGATCCCCTCGAACCTCTTCTGAAGCTCGTTGAGGCAGTACCAGGCGGTCATGCGCGAACCGCTCCCCTGCTTGGAGAGATCGCCGATCTTGTTCCGCGTTTCCTGGTCGCGGATCACGATGAATCTCCACGGCTGGTAGTTTTCCCCCGTGGGCGCCCAGCGGGCGGCCTCGAGGATCATGTCGATCATCTCGTCCGGTACCGGATCCGGCTTGTACCTTCGGATGCTCTTTCTCGATGTGAGTACATCCAAAAACTCTTGACCCTTCATATGGATTTACCTCCAAGCTTGTAGAAATGATTAAGTGCCGGCGAACCCATCGCCCTGCGCAGGATGATTCCAGACTTCGGGCAACCAACAAAAGGCACTTTTATTACATTGAAACACCCTCATTGTCAACGAAAACCGCCCCTGGCGGGTCGGCCGCCGCGGCTCAGATGACCTTCTCTTCGCCCAGCTTCTCCAGTTCCCCGGCATCGATGCCCAGGAGCCCGCCGTAGATCTCCCCGTTGTGCTCGCCGACGTCGGGCACCCGCATCGTGCGGTCTCCCGGCGTCCGGGACATCTTGTACACCGAGCCGATGAGCTTCACCTTCCCCGATACCGGCTGTTCCACCTCCACGATCATCTCCCGCGAGAGCAGGTGCGGATCGGAGGCCACCTGGTCGAAGGTGGGGAGCGGCGAGCAGGGGACCTGGTACTTCTTCAGTTCGGCGATGGCCTCCTCGACCGTTTTCTCCTTGAGCCACCCCTCGACCAGCGCGTCGACCTCGGCCATGTGCCTGGTCCGGAGTTCGCGCGTGGCGAAGCGCTCCTCGCCCGCGAGGTCCTCGCGCCCCATCGCCTGCAGCACCTTCTGCCACTGGCCGTCGGTGATCGTGCAGATCACCACGTAGCCGTCCCTGGCGTTGAAAGCGCCGAAGGGGGCCGAACTGCTCAGTTTGTTGCCGAACCGCTTCGGGACCTCGAGCGTGTCGAAGTAGTTGGCCCGGTCCGGGAACACCATCGCCCAGATGCCGTCCTGCATGGAGATGTCGATGGACTGCCCCTCCCCCGTCACCTTCCGGTGATAGAGGGCGGCCAGGATGGCGATGGCGCCGTTGTACCCCCCCATGTAGTCGCCGAGCGAGATTCCGGCCTTGAGCGGTTCGCCGCCGGGATACCCGGTTACGCTCATCAGTCCGCCCATCGCCTGCGCGACCACGTCGTAGCAGACGTCGTTGCGGCGGGGGCCGGTCTGGCCGAAGCCGGAGATGGAAGCGTAGATGATCGACGGGTTGATGCGCTTCGCCTCCTCGTACCCGAGGCCCAGACGCTCCAGGACCCCGGGTGCGAAGTTCTCCACCAGGACGTCGGCCTTGGCCGCCAGCTGCCGGGCGATCTCCATCCCCCTGGGAGCCTTCAGGTTCAGGGTGACGCTCTTCTTGCCCCGGTTGTAGGAGAGGAACTGGTAGGATTCCTTCTTCGGGGTCTTGGGCATGGCCACCCGTTCCGGTTCACCCTTGCCCGGCATTTCCACCTTGATGATCTCGGCCCCCAGTTCGCTGAGCACCGCCGTGCAGTGCGGGCCGGACAGATATTGCGTAAAATCCAGTACCCTGACGCCTTCCAATGCCTTAGCCATGAATCCTCTTCTCCTCGCGAGCGCGGGCGGCCCGACCGGTTCCGGACACCCTTCTCCCGTCCGCTCCGCATGATAAATGTTTATTATGCCCCATCTCGCACAATATGCGAATAACGGCTCGCACCGAACGACGGCTCGCACCGCGTGCGAACAACGGCCGGCCGATTCTCGACAAACGCCGCGGGGGATGGCACACTGTAGCCGCCCTCCGGGCGGAATGGGAGGGCCCGAAGCCCTATGCCCATGAATCCGCTGTCATCGACGCTCGTTCACAAGGTCCTGCCGCCCGCCCGTCCCGGCGCCGGCGCGCACCCGGCCCTGATCCTGCTGCACGGGCAGGGCGGCGGCGAAGACACCCTTCTGAAACTCGCGCCCCACCTCGATCCCCGCTTCTTCATCCTGAGCGCGCGGGCGCCGTATCCCTGCGGGAGGGAACGGGCCACCTATACCTGGTACGATATCCCGGCCCCCTTCACCCCCCACCCGGAGCAGTTCGCCGAAAGCCTCCACCGCCTGCGGCGCTTCGTCCGCGATTCGAAGCGCCGCTACCCGGTGGACGGCCGGAAGGTGTTCCTGCTCGGGTTCAGCATGGGGAGCGTCATGGCCCTCGCCCTGTCCCTTACGGCTCCCGGAGAGGTGCGCGGCGTCGTCGCCCACAGCGGCTACGTCCCCGAGAACACGTCCCTCCAGTTCGCGTGGGACCGCATGGAGGGGCTCTCCGTATTCCTGGCGCACGGCACCGCCGACCCGGTCGTTCCCGTGCAGCTCGCCCGCCGCGCCCGGGACCTCATCGGCAAAACCTCCGCGGAACTGTCCTACCGGGAATACCCGACCAGCCACCGGATCGGCAGGCAGAGCCTGCGGGATCTTTCCGGCTGGCTCCGGCACAGGGTACCTTAATACCCCGGCCCCGCATCCCCGTCCAATATTAAGATCGTGCCCCGGTGATAAGAAAAAAATATCAGGCGCTTCAGCCCACTTCCGGCAGGCACCGGACGAAACGCGCAAGCAGCGGCGACGCGTTGTCCCGGCGCCACGCGGCCACCATCTCGCACAGGGGAGGCTCCACCCGGAGCTTCTTGTAAGCGACCCCCCTGACGTGGATCAGCTGGAACGATTCCGGGACGAGGGAGACCCCCACCCCGGCCGCCACCAGCAGCAGCCCGGTCTGCAGAAGGCGGGTGTAATGTACCCGCTCCGGCCGGACCCCCGCCATCTGGTACGCCATGCGCACCTGCTCGTAGAACCCGGAACTCGAATGCCCCGCGGGCATGATCGCGGGCCAGGAGGCCAGGTCCCGGAGGTCCACCCGCCGGCACCGGGCCAGGGGGCTCGAGTCGGGCACGGCCGCGATCAGGCGGTCGCGGGCGACGATCCTCGTCCCGAGGACGTCGCGCGACAGCTTGGCGTGGACGAACCCGATATCCAGCTGTTCCCGGTACAGCCCGTCGATCTGTTCCCCCGCCGCGAGCTCGCTGAGTTTGACCTCGGCCGCGGGAACCTGCTTCTGCAGCCGCTTCACGCCGTCAGGGAGCACACGGATGGCGGCCGTGCTGACGAAGCCGATCCGGATCGTGCCGGCGTCCCCGCTGTCCACCTTGCGCGCCTTCGCCGCGGCCTGGTCCGCCTGCCGGAGGACGCCGAGCGCGCTTTCGTAAAACGCCTTCCCGGCGGGCGTCAGCCGCACCTGGTGACGGGACCGTTCGAGCAGCGTGACTCCCAGTTCCTTTTCCAGCTGCCGGATCTGCTGGCTCAGGGCGGGCTGGGCCACGTGGACGATCTCGGCCGCATGGCGGAAATGGAGCTGCTCGGCGACCGCCACGAAGTATCTCAAATGCCTCAGTTCCACGCGCCGACCCCCCCGGTAACCGCGCCTGATGGCCCGCGAGCGCACGCCCTCAGGCGCTCATGCTTGCCAAAATCCCGGCCCCATACTACGCTATCCCTCACCCGGATAAAATGATTTCCCTTGCCGCCCCGGAAGGCCGCAGGCGGAAAACATGGAGGGGACCCGAGATGGGCCTGATACCGGCCGAGCAATTCGCCCTGCGACTCTGGCGGAAATTCGAGGAGGACGAGGTGCTCACCGGCGCCGCCGCCGTCGCCTTTTTCCTCCTCCTTTCCATCTTCCCGGCAGCCATTTTCACCCTTTCCCTCCTCCCCTTTCTCCCGATCCCCGATCTGCAACGGGCCGTCATGGACCTGATCCACCAGGCGCTCCCCGACCAATCGGCCATCCTCCTCGAGAGGATCGTCGGGCAGGTCCTGGCCGAGAGAGAAGGGGGGCTGCTGACCCTGGGTCTGGCGCTGACCCTCTGGTCCGCCTCCATGGGCCTGTACGCGGCCATGAAGCAGATCGCCCGCACCCACTCCGCCGGGGAACCGCGGCAGTTCTGGAAGGCGCGCATGACGGCCGTGATCCTGATGTTCCTTCTCCTCTTTCTCCTCTTCGGCACCCTCTCTCTTCTGATCTTCGGCGGCCTGGCCCAGGACCGGATGGCGGCCGCGCTCGGATGGGGGGCGCCGCTCTGGTGGGGGTTCGCGATCCTGCGCCGGGCGATCCTCGCCCTGCTCCTGCTGACGGGGCTGGAGCTGCTGTACTACCTCGGAAGGGGAGGCCGCGGGAAGTTCCGCCCGTTCTCCCCGGGGGGGCTGGCCGCCGCGGCGATGATCGCCGTCGTGTCGATGGGGTTCCAGGCCTACATCACCCACGTCGGAAATTACCGCGCCATGTACGGCAGCCTGGGCGCCGTGATCGTCCTCATGCTCTGGCTTTACCTGGTGAGCATCGCCCTTCTGACCGGGTCGGAAATCAATGCCGTGCGGACGAAGCCCGGCCCGGGAACGAACGGGGAAACCCCCGCTTCACCGGGAACGGAGGGTGATTCTCACCCCTCCCTTTAACTCCGGGTTCTGGGTGAACGAAGCGCGCGCCGGGAGGGCGAGCAGGGACGCGGCCTCCGCGAGCCGCCGCTCGAGCTTCTGCCCGTCGGCCGGCCCCAAATCCGCCGGGATCTCCACGTGGGCCCGCACCTGCGGGTAGCATTCAAGGGTTTCCTGGATTTCCCGGAGTCCCGGCGCCTGGTCCATCCGGATCCCGCCCCCGGCCTGCGGGAAATCGAACCTCGAGGGGACATGGTGGAACTCGAGCCTCTCCGGCCTTAGCCCCATCCGGTCTTCCATAAGGCGGGCCAGCAGCTCCCGTGCGTCCCCGGACAGGGGGGATTCGGACAGATACTCGATTCTGAAGGAAGGGGGAGCCCCATCCAGGGGGAGTTCGGCGGCGGCGCGCACGACGGCGATCGTTCCGGGCAGCGCCATCGCCCGCAGCTCCGCGGCCACGGCATCGCGGAGGTCCCGGGCCATTTCCGGGACACCCGGGCTGTAGGGCACGGAGTCGGGAGCCGGCGGCGCCAGCATGCCCATCAGCTTGCGCCCCTCGCCGATGTCGCTCAGGCTCTGAACCAGGTCGAGCCGCGCCGCGACGCCCGTCCGGTCGGCCACCCGCTCCTCGAAGCGCCGGATATCCTCCGAGGTGAACAGGGAGTTGGTCGCCACCTGGACGCGGACGGAGATCTCCTCCTCCCCGATCGTGGCCATCGAATTGATGATGGCGGAGCGCCCCGGCTGGTCGAACATCTTCTCCACGACCGAGACCGCCTGCCGGGCCCGGAATTCCCGGCTCAGCTGGTCCAGCGCCATCTGCAGGGGGATGACCAGGGCGAGCAGAAAGACGACGATGACCATCAACCGGGCCCGCGTGCTCCCGGCCCGCCCGATCAGGGTCCCGAGCCCGAGCCGCTCGAACAGGAACCGGACGAACGGCTGGTTCATCTCCCCCCGTTTCCGTGCCCCGACGGTCTCCAGGGAAGCCGCCGCGGGCATGCCGGCAGCGGCATAGACCAACGCGGCCCCCAGGATGGCGGCGAAGAAGTTGGCGATGAAAAGGAGGGTCGCCCCCCGAAAGATCTCCGTGCTGAACTCCCGGCCCAGGCCGAAGCCGAGAACGGCAAGCGGCGGCATCAGGGCGAGTCCCAGCAGCGCCCCCGGGAAATAGCGCAGCAGCCGCTTCCGGCCGAATGTCAGGGCGGCGCCCGCCATGCCGGAAAAGAGCGCGACCAGGAAATCGAGGATCGTGGGCCGGGTGCGGGACGCGATCTCGGCCGTAACGGCATTGAACGGCAGCAGCTCACTGAACAGGGCGGAGAGCGCCGCGACCAGGAGAACGACAAGCAGCAGCTTCCACAAAAGCCTCAGCAGGAGGTAGATGTCCCCCGCCGCCAGGGCCAGACCGGCGGCCAGGACGGGCCAGGCGATGGGCACGATCAGGGCCGCCCCGATGATGATGGAACTCTGATTCAGCACCAGGCCGAGCGCCGTCAGCACCGACGCCAGCAGGATCTGCACCCAGAAGATCGAGGGCGCCATCGAGGCGTTCTGCATCGCCTGGAGGTACTGCTGCTCCCTCTCCTCGGGCCGGATCCCCAGAAGCCGCATCCCCTGTTCCGTGAAGGAGGACGGCTTCCGCCCCGCACCCCCTTCGCCCGCTCCCGGATACGGCGTTTCCTCCAGGACCGTCACCGCCGCACGGGGCGCGGGGCCGTCCCCGGCGGCCTCGGTGGGTTCCCGCTCCCCCTCGGGGATCCGCGCCGGTTCCTCCGCTGCCGGCTTCTCCGCCGCTCTTTCCCGCCCGAGCCGCCTCTCGGCGAAGATCACCCCCCCGGTCATCTGGATGTTGCTCACCACGATCACGATAAAGGCATAGATCGGAAAAAGCTCCGCCCCGGGGATCCCCAGCTGGACGGGAAGAAAAGCCATGACCGCCGTCGCGAGCCCGCGGGGGAGCATGGAGAGCACCACCTGCCGCTCCCCGGCCGTATACGCCCCCTTCCGGAGGACGGCGCGCACCGCCGCGTACCGGCCGCCGAACAGCAGGACCGCCATGGCGATGCCTGACAGGGCGATGGCGGGGGTCAGGGCCCCGAAATCGAGCAGCAGGCCCAGGTAGACGAAAAAGAAGGTCCGGACGAGAAAGGACAGTTCCTCCGTGATGTTCTTCATGAACGCCTGGAGTACGAACTGCTCGGCACGGATATCGATGCCGAAAAAATACCGGATCTGCGGGCCGACCCGGTCGGCGACCACGTGCATGTTTTCGAGAATCATCCCGAACATCAGGACCGCGAACGCCGCGCTGCCCCCCAGTTCCTCGACCCCGAAATAGAGCAGGAAGACAAACCCGAGGGTCAACATGTAGGCGAGCGGCTCCTTCCCCATCCAGCCGATCAGCCGCGCCCACAGGGCGCCGGCCACCGAGGAGATGACGAAGGCCACCGCAATGGACAGAAAGAGCGCCAGGGCGATCCCGGGGACGCTCTGCTTCCCGGTCGCGTGGGCGTCTAGGAGGAACAGGACGGCAACGATCAACAGCACGTCCCCGAGCGCCGACTCGAGTTTCAGGAGGGTCCGGACCTCCTGCCGGACGCTGAGACCGGAAACCAGCGGAATGACGATGGCGGGGCTGGCGGCGCCCAGAAGCGAGGCCAGCAGCAGCGAGTGGATCACCGGCATCCCGAGCCCGAAAAAGGCGAGCGCCCCCACGGCAAGAAACGAAATGAGGAAACCGAGCAGGGACAGGATGGAGGCTTTGGGCGCCTGGGTCCGGACGCTCGATACATCCAGGCCCAGCCCCCCCTCGAAAAGGATGATGAGCAGCGCGAGGGTCCCGAAAAAAGGGGCGATGGCGACCAGGGAACCGGAGGTCACCCATCCGGTGACGGGGCCCAGGACGATGCCGATCCCGATCAGCAGAAGCACGCTGGGAATCTTCGTGACCCTGAAAAGAAGGTGGGCGAGGAATCCGACCAGGATCACCCCGCCGATGAAAGCGAATGCCACGGCCACCGTCATGAAGAGCCCCCCGGATACGGGGCTAGGATAGCACGGCTTCCGCCACCGGCGAAATGCGCCAACTTTTGTTTCGTAATCCCATCGTTCATGTTAACTTGTACTTTTATCCCGGGTTTCTGTCAGCCTGGAGGTATCGCGAGCCCCTGGTGCAAGCGCCCGTTCCGTCGGATGGAATCAAAATGATCCGCACACTCTCTTCCCGGAAATGGATCCTCGTGGCCGCGCTGTTTCCGGCCCTCTTCATCCCGAACCTCCTGGCGTCGGACGCGGCGGTCCATGAAGACCCGGTCGCCCCGCTGCTCCTGGCCCTGATCGTCATCCTGGCGACGGCGAAGGGGGCGGGGGAGCTTTTCGAGCGGCTTCACATGCCGGCGGTGCTCGGAGAACTCGTCGGCGGCATCGTCCTGGGCAACCTGATCCTCCTCAACCCCGCGTGGAGTTTTTTCGAACCGCTGCGGGCCCAGGTCATGGAAATCCACTGGGCCGTCATCATCGACGGCATGGCGCGCCTCGGCGTCATCATCCTGCTGTTCGAAGTCGGCCTGGAATCGACCGTGAAGGGGATGATGAAGGTGGGGACATCGTCCCTGTTCGTCGCCGTCGTCGGGGTCATCGCCCCCTTCATCCTGGGATACGGCGTCAGCTGGATGTTCATCCGCGAGGTGCCGGTCCAGATCGCGGCCGGCATGCCCGCCGGCTTCAGCGTCCATTACATCCACCTGTTCGTGGGGAGCGTGCTGTGCGCCACCAGCGTCGGCATCACGGCCAGGGTGTTCCAGGACCTCGGGCGGCTCCACACCCGGGAAGCGCAGATCATCCTCGGCGCCGCGGTGATCGACGACGTGCTGGGACTGATCGTTCTCGCCGTCGTTTCGAGCGTCATCAGCGCCGCCAAGGTGGGACAGTCGATCCAGGTGGGATCGATCTTCCGGCTGATCGCGGTCGCCGTCCTCTTCCTCGGCGGGGCCCTGACCGTCGGGACGTTCGTCATCCCGCGCATGATGAAACTGCTGGCGAAACTGCGCACGGCCGGGGTCATGCTCCTCTCCTCGCTGCTGCTGGCCTTCCTGCTCTCCTACCTGGCGGGACTGGCGGGCCTGGCCGGCATCGTCGGCGCTTTTGCCGCGGGGCTGCTGCTGGAAAGGGTCCATTTCCGGGAATTCCGGGAGGACATCGACATTTTCCGCCTGATCAAACCGATCTCCACCTTCCTGGTTCCTGTCTTTTTCGTCCTGATGGGGATCCAGGTGCACCTGGAGAGTTTTGCCGACCTGTCGGTCCTGGGAATCGCCGCCGGCCTCACGGCCGCCGCCGTCATCGGCAAACAGGCCTGCGCCTGGGGTGCGACCGGAAAGGCTCTCGACCGGATGAGCATCGGCGTCGGCATGATACCCAGGGGCGAGGTCGGGCTCATTTTCGCCAGCATCGGCCGGAGCCTGAAGGTGGTGGACGGCCCCACCTTCTCGGCCATCGTGATCATGGTCATCGTCACCACCCTGGTGACACCGCCGCTGCTGAAGGTGACACTCTCCCGGGGGGGGAAGGGGGCGGAGCGACTTGGAGTGGATAGTGGCATTGAAAAATGAAGGTTCCCTCGTTCCTTCGCGCCGGGAGGTATTGAAAACCGCGGTCGCGTGCCTGGCGCTGCCCGGCATGCTGGCACGGGCCTCGGCCGCAACGGGCCTGAGGATCAGCAACCGGCTGAGCCCGCTCAACAGCAAGCGGCCGCGCCGACCCCACACACGCTACATCATCCTGCACACCACGGAGGGGGAGGAAAAGGGCTCCCTCAACAAGCTTGTGCGGTACGGGGAGGCGCACTATTTCGTATGCCATTCCGGGCAGGTGTACCGCATCATCGACAAATCCAAGATCGCCCGCCACACGGGCAGAAGCATGTGGGAGGGGCGGACCACCATCGACAATTACTCGATCGGGATCGAGGTCTGCGGGTATCACAACCGGGACATCACCCCCGCCCAGGCCGACGCAGTGCGGGAACTGCTGCGGCAGCTGAAAAGCCTCTATGACATCCCCGACGAGCGTGTCCTGACCCACTCCATGGTGGCCTACGGACGGCCGAACCGTTTTCACAACGACAACCACCGGGGACGGAAACGCTGCGGAATGATCTTTGCGCGCCCGGAAATCAGGGCGCGCCTCGGGCTCGAAGGGGCGCCCCCCGAGGATCCCGACGTCAAGGCGGGGCGGCTGAAGGTCGCCGACCCGGAACTGTTCGCCTATCTTTTCGCGCGCCGGACGGAGCCCGTTCTCGTGGCAGCGGGCGCCGCCGCCCCCCTGCCGGTCCCGGCAACGGCGGCGGTTCCCTCCGAGTCCCCGCTGATTTCGCTCAACCGGACGGCGTGGCAGATCGCCAGGGAACGCTACAACCACCCGGACACCGTCTACGTCTTCCCCGACGGCCGGCGGCTGGAAGGGGACAAGGTGCAGGACTGGGGCCGCATCCCCACCGGCACCCGCGTGCTTCTCAGCGAAGCCGAGGACACCCAGCCCTTCGAAGGTTTTCTGGAAATCGGCAAGGACGGCTCCACCTCCGCCGAAATCGCGGGCCAGGCCGCCTCGAGCGCCACCACCATCTACTTCTTCCCCGACGGCCTCATCCGCACCGGCTCGGAGCTGAAGCAGAAACGCTCGTGGCAGAGGCTGCTCAAAACCCCCCCGAAAGGAACGCGGCTGCTGGTGGGCTATGTCTACGGCGGGCACGTCCAATCCCGCCGCCCCCCCTCCACCATCGCGGGGATCAAATGGAATTACCCTTCGACCTATTACCGGTACCCGGACGGCCGCATCCTGAGCGGGGATGACATCAACGCCAACAACATTCCCGGCGGTACGCTCATTTTCTACCAGCAGTAGGCAGCCCCCTTCCCCCGCGAAAAAACGCGGGATCCCGGGGTCCCGCGTGGGATATACTGAAACAGGCGTCGTTCCCGAAGCCTGCGTGGGGCCTCTATGGATTCTGAGAAGAAAAAGATCCTCGTCCTTTACAACCATCTCGAGGAAACCGACGAATACCTGGCGCTGCGCAACGTGGATCCCGCCTCGCTCGATTTCGAGCCGGAGTACTCGATCGCCGTGGCCACCGCCGCGGAGGAGTACGACGCGATCGTCGAGGCGCTCACCCGGGAGGGGTTCGACGCCCGCTCCGTCAACCTGAAGGATGATTTCGATCTCCTCTGCAGTCTTGCGGCCGAGCATCCGCCCGACGCCATCTTCAACCTTGTGGAATTCTTCCATAACGACCTGAACCGCGAGGGGGCGGTCGCCGGCCTGTTCGACCTGTTCGGGATCCCGTACACGGGGGCGCCCCCCTTCTGCCTCTCCCTCTGCCGGCGCAAGGGGCTGACGAAGCAGCTCCTCGTAGAGAACGGCGTCTCCACCCCCCGGTTCTACAGCCTGAAGAGCCCCATCATCCGCCCCGACCACGGACTCGACTACCCCCTCATCATCAAGCCCTCCCGCCAGGACGGCAGCGCCGGGGTCGACAAGCACTCGGTGGTCCGCGATTACGCGGAACTGCTGCACCGGGTGGACCGGATGTTCGCCGATTTCCGCCCCCCGATCCTGGTCGAGGAATTCATCGAGGGGGATGAACTGCACGTGTCGGTGCTGGGGAACGACCCGCCCGAGGTGCTTCCCATCATCGATTTCAATTTTGAGGAGCTGCCGGAGGACCACCCGCACCTGATCACCTACGACATCAAATGGAACCCTCTCTCCCCGGCCTATCACAAGGTGCATTCCATCTGCCCGGCGGACCTGCTGCCGGAAACGGAAGAGTGGGTGAAGAAAGAGGCGGTGCGCGCCTACCGGGCGACCGGCTGCAGGGACTATGCCCGGGTGGACATCAGGCTGGCGGAGGACGGGACCCCCTACGTACTCGAGGTGAACCCGAATCCGGACCTCACCGAAGGGGTGTCCTTCATGGAGTCCGCGGAAGAGGCGGGCCTCGGCTTTTCCGAAACACTGCGCCGGATCGCGGATTTCGCACTCAAGCGGAAGCAAAAAAAATAGGCCTGTGACCCGGTCCCGGCACGGAGGGGTTTTCCCCTCGGTGCCGGGATCCGGGGACAGGCCCGTGTCCGGCGGCGAAAACCTGCGGATCTATTCAAAAACGATGCGCATCGTTTTGCCCTTCAGCTGCAGGTTCTTGATGACAGCGCGGCCGGACGCGTCCGTCCCTATCCCGAGGGAGTCGAACTCGTACTTCTTGTCCACGCTCTCCATCTTGCCCTGCGCCTCGATCCCCTTGGGCTTGCCCACCGGCGTGAAAACGACGGTCACGGTCTCCCCCTCGGCCTTCCACCTGGCGTCGTATTTCCCGGGCTGGATCTCGATATCGGTGCCAGCTACCACGAGCGGCTTGATCACGGAAATCCGGGCCGAACCCTTCTCGGCCGCCATCAGCGGAAAGGAAATCAAAAGAACGACAAGCGTAAACATCAAAACCAATTTTTTTCCGTTATCCATAGTGCCTCTTCTCCTTTTAGCCATTCATCGTATTCTCAAAAAAAACGTGGACCTGTTGCCCTCCGCCGGGACGAACCTTGCACCACTACCCGTTAGCACACGTATGACAGGGAATTGCTCAATTAAGAGGGAGGTAAGGCGGATGGAACAAAGCGCTTCACTCGGCACCAGGGCCGACGACCTCAGGAGGCCGTCATCCCTTGTATACCCTCAATAAGCTTCGAAAGACCCCCGATTCACCGTTTATCCGTTTCGCTCCCGGACCGCCAGCTGTGATCACCGGCCCGGGAACGGAACCCGGCATTGTCAACCTTGTTACTACGTTTTCCCGTCGGCTGCGTTTCACCAAAACCCCCGGTTTCACGCCGGGAGCACATTCATTGCCTTGACGGCCGGGGGGGAGCCTGCTCAAAACCGGCCCGCCATCGGCCGCCCCTTACATCGCACAGGGAAATTTTACCATTATTTCCCGAAGGGGGAAGACCCAATCGGGGACGGACGCCGGATCCGGGGGGAGGGGGAGATCCGGGATCGGGTCCCGCTCCAGGGGGTTCTGACCCGACTGGAGGGGGACCCGGGTCGTTCGAGCCGGCGGGACCTATTCGATCTCGCGCCAGTTCCAGTCCAGGCCGCCCTTGAACACCATCGCGTTCATGCCGTTGCTCAGCTTGGTGAGATTGGCATCGGGGAAACGGGAGGCCATGGCGTAGTAGAAGTCACCAACCGTATCGGTTTTCACCAGTTCTTCTTCCGTCGCCCGGACGTAGTCGCGGGTGAAATCGAGCGAGCTGGTGTCGAAGGGCATCCCCGGCTTCTGGTGGCCGGGGATGATGATCTCGGCCCCCATCTTTTCGATCTTGTCCACGTCCGCGATCCACTGCGCCCGCTCCTCCTTGGTGCATTCGCAGGTGAAGGGGTGGGCCTGGTTGAAGAGGACGTCGCTGGCGTACAGCGTCTTGATCGAGGGGATCCAGACCATGGTGTTGTAGCGCATGTCCCCCATGACCTTGGAGATGATCTCGAGGCGATGGCCTTCGAGCTCGAAGTAGTCTTCCTTCAGGGACTCGGCCTTGGTGGTGACGCGGCAGACGTTGTGCGCCCCGATGATGCCTTCCCAGTGCTCGATCTTGCCGAAGAACTGCTTGTTGATGATTTCGGCCTCGGAGCCGATGGCCACGACCTTCGCCTTGGGGAAGGCGGAGGCGATCACGCCGGCGCCGAAGTAATGGTCCGGGTGCGCGTGGGAGAGATAGATCGTCGTGAGGTTCTTGCCCGTATCCAGGATCTCGGTAATGACGCGGTGGGCGTTGGACAGCGTCCACTGGGCGTCGAGCAGGACCGCGTCCTTCTTCCCCATGACGATGACGGAAGCGACCTCGAAACCGCTCTCATCGCTGAAGAAAACCTTGGTGGAAAGGGGGTGCTGCGCGTTGGAATTCAGTCTGATTTCCATGTATGTTCTCCGATCGGGTTGCCGCCGGGCCGGCCGCCCGGCATTGAATGTCAG
>JAFGSS010000098.1 GCA_016934555.1 Acidobacteriota bacterium
TACCACGCGGCGCGCGTGCTGCCGGGCTACGACCCCAACGTGAAGATGCACCTGATCCGGGAACTCAAGGAGCGGGCCGACATCGTGCTCTGCATCTACGCCGGGGACATCGAGCGCAAGAAGCTGCGGGCCGACTTCGGGATCACCTACGACGCCGACGCGATGAAGCTGATCGACGATTTGAGGGGATGGGGGATCGAGGTGCGGGCCGTCGTCATCACCCGCTACGAGCGGCAGCCGGCGGCGACCCTGTTCAAGAACCGGCTCGAGCGGCGGGGGATCGAGGTCTTCACCCACCGCTTCACCAAGGGGTACCCGACCGACATCGATTCGATCGTGAGCGACGAGGGGTACGGGGCCAACCCCTACATCCCGTCCGACAAACCGCTGGTGATCGTGACCGGGCCGGGCCCGGGGAGCGGGAAGCTCTCCACCTGCCTGTCGCAGCTCTACCACGAGTACCGCCGGGGGGTGCGGGCGGGCTACGCCAAGTTCGAGACCTTCCCGATCTGGAACCTCTCCCTGAAGCACCCGGCCAACATCGCCTACGAGGCCGCCACCGCCGACATCCGCGACTTCAACCTGATCGATCCCTTTCACCTGGAGGCCTACGGGAAGACGGTGGTGAACTACAACCGCGACGTGGAGGTGTTCCCCATCGTCAAGCGGATCCTGGGGAAGATCACCGGCGGGGCGGATTTCTACCAGTCCCCCACCGACATGGGGGTCAACCGGGCGGGGTTCGCCATCGTGGACGACGCCGTCGCCCAGGAGGCGGCCCGGCAGGAGATCCTGCGCCGCTGGTTCCGCTACCGGTGCGAATACGCGATGGGGCTGGCGGAAAAGGAGACGGTCGAGCGGGTGCAGCTGCTGCTCGAGAACATCGGCATGCGGTCGGAGGACCGGCCGGTGGTCGAACCCGCCTGGCGGGCGGCCCGGGAGGGGAAGGAAGCGGGGAAGGGGAACGAGGACATCTATTGCGGGGCCGCGCTCGAGCTCGCCGACGGGACCATCGTCACCGGCAACAACTCCCCCCTCATGCACGCCGCCTCCAGCCTGGTGCTCAATGCCCTGAAACACCTGGCCGGCATCCCCGACAAGCTCAAGCTGCTCCCCAGCCTGATCACCAACGCGGTCGGGAGCCTGAAGACGGAGATTCTCAAGGAGCGCTCGGTCAGCCTCGATCTCGAGGAGACGCTGATCGCCCTCAGCATCAGCGCCGCCACCAACCACGCGGCCCAGATGGCGATGGAAAAGCTGCAGGAGCTGCGCAACTGCGAGGCGCACATGACCCACATCCCCACTCCCGGGGACGAGGCCGGCCTGCGCAAACTGGGGGTCAACATGACCAGCGAGCCCAATTTCCCCACCAAGAACCTCTTCATGTAAAAAAATGGGGACGGACCAGAGCAAGGTACTGATAAATATAGAGATAAGTATGAATAACCGGGGCGGCTCCTTCCTCGGCAGGGGGGCGAGCCGGCCGGTAATTCTATATCTCGTGTATTCGCATACGGATAGCCTGGTCCGTCCCCATTTTTAGTCTTCGGGGCGCTCCCCTTCGGGCGCCATCTTGACGAGCCGGGGGTCGAAGCGGGCAATGATCTCGACCAGGTCGGCCTGGGCCGCCATCACGGCGTGGATGTCCTTGTACCCCATCGGCACCTCGTCCAGGCCCGCCGAGATCAGCACCACCCCGCGCTCGGCCAGGAAGCGGCGCCCTTCCTGCCAGCTGTAGCGGCCCCGTGTCTGGGTGCGGCTCATCCTCCTCCCGGCGCCGTGCGCGGCCGAATGCATCGCCTCCGCCGCCCCTTTCCCCCGGACGACAAACCCGGGGGTGGCCATCGACCCGGGGATGACGCCGAGCGCCCCGGCGCCCGCCGGCGTGGCCCCCTTGCGGTGCACGACGACGTCCTCCCCGAAATGACGCTCCCTCCAGGCGAAGTTGTGGTGGTTCTCGACCCCCGCGATCACCTCGGCCCCCAGGAGTCTCACCAGGTCCCGGTGGATGAGGTGGTGGTTGGCGGCCGCGTAGCGCCCCATCAGCTCCATCGCGCGCCAGTACTCCTCCCCCTCGCCCCCCGGGAGGTCGAGCCAGGCGAGCTGCTTCAGTTCGCGCGGCAGCTCCCGGTGCCGGTCCATGGCCAGCCGGCTGTACCAGGTGGCCACCTGCCCGCCGACGCCGCGGCTGCCGCTGTGGCTCAGGAGAGCCGTGTAGACGCCGGGGGGAAGCCCCAGTTCCTCCCGCTCGAGGGTCAGGGTGCCGAACTCCACGAAGTGGTTGCCTGAGCCGCTCGAGCCGAGCTGGAACCGGGCCTTGTCCCGGTTGCGGCGCGTGACGGGGCTGAAGGCCCAGTCCTCGTCCATGACCGGGTGGTCCTTCGGCTTTTTGAACCCCTCCCCGACGCCGAAGGCGGTCGCTTTTTCCAGGGCGGAGCGCAATCGCCCCTCCTCTCCCCGGATGACCGACGGCGGGAGATCGAGCACGCTCATCTTCATGCGGCAGGCGATGTCCATCCCCACGGCGTAGGGGATCACGGCGTCGCGGACGGCCAGCACTCCGCCGATGGGGAGCCCGTAGCCGACGTGGGCGTCGGGCATCAGGGCGCCCGCGACCGCGACCGGGAGGCTGCAGGCGTTTTCCATCTGCCGGAGCGATTCGGCGTCCATGTCCGACCCCCATTTCCGCCAGGGGGCCGGCTCCCCGCGGCGGGGGGCGCCGGCTGCGGCTATAGGCAGATCGCGTCTCTTCATGCCATAATCATGTCCGGAAGAGGAGGGGGCGTCAATCCCGGGCAACAGAGGAGGGGCGGCGTGGGGCGGATATGCGGATGGGTGCTGGTGGCGTTGGCGGTCCTGGCGGCTGCAAGAGTGTCGCCTGGAGCGGAGGAACAGAAATTCTTCGTGGAGATCGAAGCCGGGCCCGCCTGGCAGACCAAAAACGACGTCCGCGTCCCGAACAGCGACGCCGGGACGAAGTTCTCGCTGCGCGATCTCGAGGGGTCGGGTCCCTTCGCCGCACCCAGGGTCACGCTCTTCGTGAAACTGGCGCCGAAACACGAAATCGGGTTTCTGGCCGCGCCCCTGAATATCAAGGCCACCGGTTCCCTCGACCACCCGGTCGAGTTTGCCGGGGCGTCCTTCCCGGGGGGACCCGGCGTCGAGGCGGTCTACCGCTTCAACTCCTACCGGGCGACCTACCGCTACCGGGTCTACCAGGGGGAGAGCTGGACCTGGAAGCTGGGTGTGACGGGAAAGATCCGCGACGCCAAAATCGAACTGCGCAGCGGTGATACCGTCGCCGTGGATGACAACCTGGGCTTTGTCCCGCTGGTCCACCTGGACGGGGAATGCAGACTCGGGGAGCGCTGGAGGCTCGACGTCAACGCCGACGGGCTGGGCGCCCCGCAGGGGCGCGCGATCGACCTGGCGCTGCGGGCGCGGTACGCACTGTCCCCGAACTGGTCGGTGAGCGCGGGATACCGCATGCTCGAGGGGGGGGCCGACGTGGACAAGGTGTACACCTTCGCCTGGGTCCACTACGCCGTCGCCGGCGTCCGGTTCGGGTTCTGACCCCCCCTCTCGGCAAGCAAGCGGGTCCCTCTAGTGCGGGTCCTCGTGGCACGCATTGCACGACATGCTGCTGGCGACGTTGGCCTTGATGCCCGCGGGCCCGTGGCACGCCTGGCACCCTTCGGAGAACGCGTTCAGCTTTTCCTTGTACGTCATCTTCCCCCGGCTGTACTCGTTGAGCATGGAGACGATCTTGACCGCGGCGTCGACCACCAGGCGGTTGCAGCGCTCGAAATGCTGGGGCGTCATCAGCTTCTGGCCTGAGGCGTTGGCCCAGCGGGTCGAGGAGACGTGGCAGAGGTTCGATCCCGACACGGAGGTGACGTCCGGGATCTGGTGTTTGGGATCTTTTGGCTTGTAGACGGGCAGGGGGGCCTTTTCATACCAGAGGGACATTTCCCCGCAGAGGGCGAACATGTCCTCCTGGCTTTTCGCGAACAGGCCGAACAGCATCCCGGCCGCGTTGACGGTGCCGCAGAGGGAACCGATCCCGCCGATGCCGCCGCTGCCGTAGACGGTGGCGTCCACCGGGAAGGTGTTGTAGGGGGCTCCGTACTTGTCTCCCAGGGTGCCGAGCACCGCCTCGAGGACGCCGTACATGCATCCGACCTTGGCCCAGGCGGAGGCGTACGCCCTCTCCTGGATCGATTCGGGAGGAAGTTCCTTCCACTCCCAGGGGGTCTTCACCGCGGCATCGGCCGCTACCCGGGAATTGGCCGCATACAAGAGGGTTCCCCCGATCGTGGCGGCGCCGAGGCCGAGGGCCCTGCGCCGGGTGATGATGGTATCCATCTGGACGCTCCTTTCAGTGTGAACACGCCATGGTTTCTCTATATTAATATATCCAGCGCAAAAAGAGGAAATAACCTATGTTCAGGAGGGCCGTGATCAGCGCCGAGGGGAGGATGCGGCGGTAGACGGGGCCGTAGGTGGTGCCGAAATAGCGGTTGCTGACGATCTGGCAGACGTGGATCGGGCTCATCATCTGCCCCAGGTGCCCGAAGGTATAGGAGAGGGGGATGTAGGCAATGGCGCCCGCGGCCCCGTCCACGGCGCCGACGAGGTTGAGCACGATCGGCAGCGCGGTGCCGACGAATCCGACGGCGATCCCGGTGACGAACCCGGCGATGAAGGGGAGGACGGCGACGACCAGGACCAGCGGGACGTGCAGGCTCTGCAGTTCCTCCGCTATCCGGCCGGGAGCCCCGACCGCCTCGAGGGTGTGCTGGAAGATCAGGATCGCGAAGATCAGCCCGGCCAGGGAATAGGTCCCGGGCTGCCAGAAGGCTTTCCGGAGCGCCTGGCCGCCGAGAGCGCCGCCGAGGACGGTCCAGAGGATGCTCCCCAGCAGCCCGATGACGAGCGGCCCGTGCTTCAGGATCATCCCGGGGACCGAATCAGCGGGGACCCGGTCGAGCAGGAGGCCGGCGAGGAGGTAGGCGGCCCCCCAGCCGAGGAGGATCACCCAGATCGACCCGGTCGCCTTGAGGAGCTTGCGTTTGGTCCCCGGGGGAGGGGGCGCGCTTCTGGCCTGCAGGTCCGCGGGGATCCCCCGCAGCATCACGAGACCGCCGAGAAACATCGCCGCCGTGCCGAAGATCATCAGGGCGGTCCAGGCGGGGATGGCCCGGTGGGTCAGCGCCATGGCCAGGAGCACTCCCGGGTAGAGGGGCCAGAAGAACTCCCAGATATGGCGGAACCAGTAGTTGATCGAGGAGAGGAGGGAGCGGGCTACCTCCGAGCGGCCGCTGGCCGATTCCACCATCGGGGCGGAAAAGATGGCGCCTCCGGGCATGGGGAGCAACCCGATCAGGGCGGGCATGGCCACCATGGTCGCCACGGGGCGCCGCAGCATCCGGTGGGCCAGCGTGACGATCTCCTCCAGCCGCCCGCTTTCGCGCATCAGGACGGACAGTCCCAGCAGCAGGGCCGTGACGAGGGCCAGGGCGATGGTCTGCGGGGCGGTGGCGCCGGTCCAGGCCGCGCGCGCCAGCCCGGCGCCGTCGAGCCCGAAGCCCAGCCCCACGGCCGCGCTCCCCAGGATTATGGAAAGCCCCAGCGGCACGCGCAGGCGGGCGCAGAGCAGGATCAGGCCGAAGGCCCCGAGGGTGACCGACAGTGCGAACATAACCCGCAATCATGCCAAGGCGCGGCCGGAAAGTCCAATCCTGGATTTCATCGGTCCTGCAGCGGGGAGGGTCCAGGCCCCCCGGCCGCCCGGTAGGAAACCCAGTTCTTCGTGATGGTGCGCCGGATGTCCTTCACCATCATGATCTCCAGGTCCAGCCTGAGGTCGAAGTCGAGAGGGGTCCAGATGTCGGGGGCCACCCGCTCGTAATCCATCCTCCCGTCGGTGTTGCGGATGACGGCGAGGAGCCCCCCCCAGTACTTGAAGGGGTGGCGCAGGGCGAATTCGATCCGCACGGCGCCGTAATCCTCCCGGGCGATCCAGAACCTTCCGGTCGACTGGTTCAGCGCCCGGTCCATCCGGTTACGCACCGGGAGTTTTCCCGGTGCGGGCTTGAAGGCGATCACCCAGCAGGGGTGGCCCCGCACGGTCTCCGTCCCTTCGAGCCGGAACTCGTAGCGGTCCACGAAATCGTGGTTGAAGCGGATGCCCGGTTCCTGTTCGGGCTGGGGGTGCCGGCCCTGCGACCGCCGCTTTTCCACCTCGCGGAGGAACCTCTCCCTCCGCTTCTGTTCTTCCCGCTTTTCGCCCTCGCCGAGAGGGCGGCCGTCCTTCTCGATCAGCTCCTCGAACAGGGCGCCGCCGAGCG
Organism: Acidobacteriota bacterium; assembly: GCA_016934555.1. GTDB lineage: Bacteria > Acidobacteriota > UBA6911 > UBA6911 > UBA6911 > UBA6911. The sequence continues at coordinate 6,351 of JAFGSS010000098.1, forward strand.
GGTATTGGCGGTAACGGAAGGTCTCCGTTTTGACCGGCCTGCCCATGGCGTCGAGCGAGCGGATGACCGACAGGGCTTCCGATTCGAAAACGGCCTCCGCCTGGTTCTCGTACTGGGCTTCGGCCCTGGCGACGGCGCGATGGAGGATGCCGGCCGCGGGATCCGCGGAAGCCTCGGCCCCCGGGGAGATCGAGGGGAGGAGGGCCGCGAGAACGGCCGCGCCGATCGTGAGCGTGATCGATGGATTCGGATGGCGGGGAAAACGGCGGTTCAAGCGGGCCCCCTTGGACCCTCCAATAGTATCAGAGGCCGCCCGGCACTCAAAAGCCGTTCCTGGCCGCCTGCTGTTCGATTTCTCCGGCCGCTTCCGGATGCTATCGGCAGGCGGGGGGCGTGCCCCCCGCCTGCCGGTCGTGGTTGATGGATCGAGGCTATCGGATCGAGGCCTCCAGGGGGGCCGTGAGCTCGAAGGTGATGGGGGTTTCGCTCGCGACCTCGGCCGGGTTGCCATGGGTGGCCAGGGCGGCCCCGGTGCCCGCGGCGCCGCCGACGCCGGCCCCGATCGCCGCGCCCTTGCCGCCGCCCGCGATCGCCCCGATCGCCGCGCCGATGCCGGCGCCGATGCCGACCTTGGTGGCGTCCTTCTTGACGCTGGTCTTGGCCTGGACGCCGTAGGCGTCGGTCACGATGGAGACCTCCTGCCCGTCGTCCAGGGTGAGCCGGGTGAGCTTCAGGGAAAGGGAAGCGACCCCCTTGACCCTTCCCCCGGGATCCGATTCGGCCACGATGCCGGTGACCAGGGCGCCGCGCCGGGCGACGACGCGGTTGCCGTCGACGATGTCCCTGTCGAGGGAGGCTTCAAAAACGTCCCCGGTCTTGTGGGTCTTGGTCGAAATCGGGGACGAGGTGACGACCGCGACGGGCGTCCCCGGGGGGAGGCTGACGGCGCGGACCGCGGGGGCAGGCGCAGCGGCGGGAGCCGGCGCCGGCTGGCGGGTCGCGGCGGCGGGGCGCGCCGTCCGCGCGGGTGCCGGAGCCGCCGCGGGAGCCGCAAGTTCCGTGGTGTCCTCGGTCGCCGGCTGTTCCGGATCCTCCAGTTCGGACGTCTGCTGCGTCCCTGTGGCGCACCCTGAGAAGGTCAGACAGAGCAATGCCGCACCCAGGATGGCCAGGAAGAACAGCTGAGATCGGTGTTTCATGATAATCGTATCCTCCGAAGAAGGTTTGTTAATCCGGGGGAAGCGCGTTTCCATCGTCCCCCTGCATCATTGCGCCCGGTAAAGGCAGGCCTGTCCATAAACTATACTCTTGACGGCACCGGCGCGCCACCCGGGAGTGCGGGTTTGGTGTCCCCCGTCACAAGAGGCGGCGGCCGGGCGGAAGGTCAAATCCGAGGTTGAGCCGTCGGCCTGAAACCTCTACTATGTACGCTCCTTTTCCAATGAGGTGCGCTTGGAGTTATTGAACCGCTTGAGCCGATACCTTGCCGTGATGGGCATTCCGGGCCTTCTGGTCATATCCTTCCTGGATTCGGCCGCGGTTCCGCTGGCGGGGGGGCCGGATGCCGTGCTGATGCTCCTTTCCTGGCGCCGCCCGGAACTCCTGCTCTGGATCGCGCTGGCGGCCACGGTCGGGTCCACGCTGGGCTGTTTCGTGCTCTACGGCATCGGGCGCAAAGGGGGGGAAAAGGCCCTGGCCCGGTTCGATCCGGGGAAGGTTTCCCGCATGGAGAGGAGAATGCGGGATTACGGAGTGTGGCTCGTCGCGGCCTCGGTCATGGCCCCTCCTCCGTTTCCTACCAAGCTCGTCATCCTCGCCGCCGGGGTGCTGGGGATAGGGAAAGGGCGATTCGGGCTCTCGGTTTTCACCGGAAGGTTCGTGCGGTACCTGCTTGTGGCCTGTATGGCCGCCCGGTACGGCGATCAGGCCGTCGGGGTGTTGAGCCGGCACTATCCGGCTTTTTCGGCCGTCCTGGCCCTTATTCTCGTGGTCCTCTTCCTCGTCCGGCGCCGGCGGCAGGTCAGGGGGCCGAAGCCGGTCTGAATCCCCGCCCCGAACAGGGAGGCGGGCGATGTCACCGGATCAGATCGCGCGCCGCTTCCCCGAGCGAGAGCAGGATGCGGAGGAGGTGGTCCCGGATGCGGGCCAGCATCGATCCGGTTTCGCACAGAATGGAGCGGAGGGTCCCGGGAGCCCACGCTTCCAGCAGGGCGGCCGCCGCCGCCAGCAGGAGCGCCGTGAGCAGCACCCGCCTGCCGGTGTCCTCTCCCCGAAGCATCACCTGCCGTTCGGACATCGGGCCCCCTTTCCCCTTTCTCCGCGCTCTGCCCTCGTGGGATGATTCTATAGGAAATCGGAACAGGGTATGGTCAACAGAGCGTAAAGAATTGTGAACTTTTTGCGACCGGGCGCGCCCGGGGGGCCGATAAAAATGACGATGGGGGCCGCAATCGTTGCGCGGCGCCCCCAACTGACATAAAGTATCGGGGACCGGGCCGCCGCGGCGGCCCCGACTCGCGCGACCCGATGACGCAGGTGGGAACGGAATGGCCATAATTCGCCTGAAACTTCAAACGTCTGGGGCGGCCCGGGCGCCGCGACCGACCCCGGGGCCGGAGGATTCCGTCCGGTTCACCAGCCTGCGCAATTCCTATTTTCCGGGCCGGGGGGTCCCCCTCTCCCTGGCGGTTCACGGCATCCTGTTCTGCATTCTTTTTTTCCTCAGGGTGCCGAAGGACACCCGGACGGGAGATCCGGCGCCCCCCCGGGCCGCGGTGATCGAAAAAAGCGAACCGAGGGTGGTCATGTATCTTCCCCTCATCGGGGGGGGGACCCTCGGGCTCCCCCAGCCGGATCCCGGCAAGGGAAAGGGGGCAAAAGCGAAGGCCGTCAGCGCCCCGGAGATTCCCGCCGCCAGGGCGCGGGGGATGAGCTATCCCGGGCGCCAGGAGATCCTGTCCGATCCGCCCGACCCGACCAACCGGATCCAGACCCTGGAGCAGCCCGAACTGTTGGATGCCCCGATCCTGCCCCCCCCGCTGGCCCTGCCGAACCTGGTCCAGATAGCCGAGGCCCGGATCGAGCTTCCGGAACTGCCGGTCCCCGCCGGAACTCCCGAACCGGTGCAGCCCGTGGATCCTCCTCCGGCGAGGCCCCCGGGGCAGATCGCCCCGCCGGATCCCCCCCGGGTCGATCCACCGGAGGTGAAACCGGAGGAGGCGCCCGGACCACCGGAGCCCGCGGCGCCCCCCCCGGTTCCCCGGCCCGCCGATCCGCCCCCCAATCCCGAGCCTCCGCCGGTGGTTCCTCCGGTACTGGTTCCTCCGGACGAACCGGTGCTTCCCCCTGTGGCCCCGATGACGATCCCCGTCACGGCGCCCCTGGCCGTTATCGAAATTCCCACGGCGATCCTTGCGCCGCTGGTACCCCCGCCGCCGGAGGCGGCCCCGGAGAAGGCGGCCCCGGAAAAGGCGCTCCCGCAGAAGGTGCCCCAGCCCGAGGTTGAAAAAGCTCCCGGACCGGAGGCCGAAAAAGGGACCGTCCCCGCGACCAAAAAGGGTCCTGCCGCGCCGGAGGTTCCCGTCCCGGCCAGGCCTAAACCGCGCAGAAAGACGCAGGAGGCGCCCGAGGGGGGAATCGACCGGAAGGACCTCCTGGCCCTGACCCCCATGCCGGCACCGGTGCGGGACACCATCGTCGTGCCCCCCGGGGAGGCCCGCGGGCGTTTCGCCATTTCGACCGACGCCAACCTCACCGGGTCGGATGCCGTGCTGGGGCCGAAATCAGGCGCGGACGAGCCGGACCTCACCGCCGGCCCGGCAACGGAGTCCGCCCCCGAAAAGACCCCGGCCGCCCCCCCCGAAAAGACCGCGGCCATCGCCCCCGACCAGGCGACCGAGTCCGTTCCTGCAAAGGCTCGAGCCGTACCGACCCCCGCGGTCGTCCAGATCGGGTCGATTTCGGGGAAGCGGGGGACTCGCGAGGGGAGCGGATCGGGCGGCGCAAAAAGCGCGCAATCCCCCCCGGCCCCACAACCGGGGGTGGGGGCCGGCCGGACGGGCAGCCCGGGCGGGGGCATCGTGGCAGGAAGAGGGAGCGGGACCGGTTCCGGGAGCGGCTCCGGCCCGGGCAGGAAGAGGCCTTTTTCGGGCATCACCATCGTGGGTGGTTCGTACGACCCCGGGGCGGCCTCCGACCCGGCTCCCGTGGTCCAGGCGCGGCGCCCGGTGCAGACCGAATACGGGCTCACCGTTATCTCGACCGAAACGAGCGGCGGCGGTCTCCCCTTCACCGGGATCTTCGCCGGGGCCCAGATTTACACGGTGTACCTCGACATGAGGAGTGACGAATCGGACGACGCACCTTCCTGGACCCTGGAATTCGCCCTGGCGCAGGACGCGTCCAGCGCGGCGGCGATGGGGCCGGGCGGCGGGGAAGGGTTGATCCTCCCTTTCCCGGTAGTCAAGGAAACTCCATCCTGGCCTCCTGAACTGGTTTCCAGATATCCGGGGCGGATGGCCATCGTCTACGCGGTGGTCAATACCGAGGGGAAACTGGAGCAGATCGAGGTCAAGGAGAGTCCCGATCCCCTCCTTGGGGAGCCCCTGTTGCAGGCCCTCGGCCGATGGGTGTTCCGTGCCGCGCGGCTGCAGGGGGTCGCGGTCCCGATCCGGCTCCTGATGGGGATCCCGCTGCGGGCTCTCCGGTGAAGCCCCCGGGCGGGGTGAACGCCCCTTGTCCGAGGGGAGGGGGATGCGTTAAGCTCTCCGGCACCGGGGGATTCATGAAGATTCAGGCGAAACACATCATCGTGCACGGCAGGGTCCAGGGGGTCGGCTTCCGCTATTTTGTTTGCGACGCCGCGGCTCGACTGGGGCTTGGCGGCGATGTCCGCAACCGCCCCGACTCCACCGTGGAAATCGTCGTCGAGGGGCCGTCGGAGCCTGTCGGGGAGTTTGTCCGGGAGGTGGGCCGGGGGCCCGCCCTGGCCCGCGTCGAGCGCCTCGATGTGGACGACATTCCGGCCGGGGGGAACTACCGCTCGTTTACAATCGAAGGACGGTGACATGAACGCACAGCTGATCGAACAACTCAAATCGGAAATCCGCGAAATTCCCGACTGGCCCAAGAAGGGCATCCTGTTCTATGACGTGACCACGCTCCTGAAGAAGGGGGAGTGTTTCGGCCGGACCATCGACGCCCTGGTCGAACCGTACGGGGACCGGCGCGTCGACCTGGTGCTCGGGATGGAGGCGCGCGGGTTCATCTTCGCCCCTACGGTGGCCTACGCGCTCAAGGCGGGATTCGTCCCAGTCAGGAAACCGGGGAAGCTCCCGGCGGACAAGCTGCGGGTGAGCTATGAACTGGAGTACGGGACCGACAGCCTGGAAATTCACCGGGACGCGGTCGAGCCCGGCCAGCGCGTCCTGATCGTGGACGACCTCATCGCGACGGGGGGGACCGCCAGGGCCGTCGCGGAAATGGCCGAGACCATGAAGGCCACCGTCGTCGGGTTCGCCTTCCTGGTGGAGCTCGATTTCCTGAAAGGGCGGGAGAAGCTCGCCGGGTACGAGGTTCACAGTCTCCTCAGGTACTAGGAGGGACATGAAGCGCATCAGCATCATCGGCAGCGGCAACGTGGGCGCCAACAGCGCCTTTTTCATAGCCGAAAACGGCACCGCCACGGTCACCCTCGTGGATATCCGGGAAGGGCTTTCGGAGGGGAAGGCGCTCGACCTCCTGGAGGCGGGGCCGATCCGGCGGTACGACACGGGGATCCGGGGGAGTGCGGACATCGCCGCGATCCGCGGCAGCGACATCGTCGTCCTGGCCGCCGGGCGGGTGCGGTCCCCCGGGGAGGGGCGCGAGGCGCTCTACCGGGACAATGCGCCGCTGGTCGCGGAGCTCTGCCGCGAAATCCGCGCCCTCGCGCCCGGGGCCGTCGTCATCAACGTTGTGGAGCCGGTCGACATGCTCACGCTGCTCGCCGGGAGAGTCCTCGGTTTCAGCCGCGGGCGGGTCCTCGGGGTGGGGGGGCTCCTCAGCTCCACCCGGCTCCGGCACCTCGTGAGCCGGGCCCTGGGGGTTTCTCCCCGGGAGGTGACGGGCATGGTGATCGGCCCGCACCGGCCCAGCATGGTCGTGCTCGCCGACACGGTGCGCGTGAGCGGCGTTCCCGTGGAGCAGCTGCTCGAACCCGAGGCCTTCCGCGCCATCGTCGAGGAAACGCGCCGCGCGGGGGACACCATCCTCGAGCTGTCGGAACGGTCCACGGCCTATTACGCTCCCAGCGCCGCCGTAGCCGCCCTGGCGCGGGCCGTGGTCCGGGACGGCCGGACGATCCTGCCGGTATCGATGCGGCTCGACGGCGAGTACGGCCTCCGGGATATCGCCCTCAGCGTACCGGCCCGCATCGGCGCCGGGGGCGCCGAAAGCGTGATTGAAGTAGCACTCGGCGGTCGGGAGGAGAAGGAATTTCAGGACGCCGCCGAGGACCTCCGCCGCTCGCTCGAGCGCGCCGGGGCCGGCGCGGGGCCGGGGGAGTGATCATGCCGGGGAAAAGAGTGAGCATCATCGGGGCGGGCAACGTCGGGGCGACGGCCGCCTACTACATCGCCGAGAAGGTAATGGCCGACATCGTGATGGTGGATGTGGCCGAGGGGGTGACACGGGCCAAGGCGATCGATTTCCTGCACGCGGGGCCGATGAGGGGGTACGACGTCTCCATAGAGGGGACGGGCGATTACGCCGCCATCGCCGACAGCGACCTGGTCGTGGTCACCGCCGGAGTGGCCCGCAAGCCGGGAATGGACCGCATGGACCTGCTCCGGGTGAACGCCGGCATCGTGAAGTCGGCGTCGAAGATGATCGCGCGGTACGCCCCCAACGCCACGGTGATCGTGGTTTCCAACCCCCTGGACGTGATGTGCCACGTGGTGCACCGCACCACGGGATTCGCCGTGCAGCGCGTCATCGGCATGGCGGGCGTCCTCGATTCCACCCGTTTCCGCTATTTCGTGGCGGAGCGGCTGGGCTGCGCCTTCACGGACGTCCACGCGATGGTCCTGGGCGGGCACGGGGACCAGATGGTGCCGATGCCGCGTTTCACCACCGTCGCCGGGATCCCGGTCAGCCGCTTCCTGGACGCCGAGGAACTGGAACGGCTGGTGGACCGGACCCGCAAGGGGGGGGCGGAGATCGTAGCCCATCTCAAGACCGGCTCCGCCTACTACGCCCCCGCGGCGTCGGTCGCGGAGATGGCGGAGGCGATCCTCACCGACCGCCGGACCCTGGCCCCCTGCGCCGTCTTCCTGCGCGGGGAGTACGGCATCGAGAACCTGTTCATCGGCGTCCCGGTGATTCTGGGGAAGAACGGGGTGGAGCGCATCGTCGAGCTCGAGCTCGAGCCGCACGAACTCGAACGGCTCCGCCGGAGCGCGGAGGCGGTGAAGAAGGGGGTCGAGGAGCTCGAGACCTTCTTCACCGTCCGGTGACGGCGGGGCAAAACGCTAGGCGCGTTCCCCGATCGGGACGTAGCGGGACTCGAGCGGGCCGTCGTAGATCTGCCGCGGCCGGTAGATGCGGGCTTCCGGATCGTCCATGATCTCCTTGCAGTTGGCGATCCAGCCGGGCATGCGGCCGATGGCGAACATGACGGTGAACATGTTGCGCGGGATCCCGATGGCGCGCATGATGATGCCGCTGTAGAAGTCGACGTTGGGGTAGAGCTTGCGCTCCACGTAATAGGGGTCGCTGAGCGCCGCCTCCTCCAGGCGCTTGGCGATGTCGAGCAGGGGGTCCTTCTTCTTCAGCGCCGCCAGCAGCTCGTCGCACTTCTTCTTGATGATCCGGGCGCGCGGGTCGTAGTTCTTGTAGACCCGGTGGCCGAACCCCATCAGCCTTTTCCCCGATCCCTTGACCTTGGCCTGTTCGAGGAATTTCGAACCGTTGTCGCCGCTCTTGTGGATCTCCTCGAGCATGTCCAGCACCGCCTGGTTGGCGCCGCCGTGCAGCCGGCCCCAGAGAGCGCCCACTCCCGCCGCCGCGCAGGCGAAGAGGTTGGCCTGGCTGGACGCCACCATCCGGACCGTCGAGGTGGAGCAGTTCTGCTCGTGGTCCGCGTGGAGCA
>JAFGSS010000099.1 GCA_016934555.1 Acidobacteriota bacterium
GCCTCCACCTGGCGCGGCCTGCCCAACGACGTCTATTTCCAGATCGGGCTTTTGACCGTGCTGGGGCTGACGACCAAGAACGCCATCCTGATCGTGCAGTTCGCCAAACTCCGGGTCGAAAGCGGGATGGGGCTGATCGACGCCACCCTGGAAGGGGCCAGGCTGCGGCTCCGCCCCATCGTGATGACGTCGCTGGCCTTCGGGTTCGGCGTGCTGCCGCTCGCCATCGCCTCCGGGGCCGGCGCCGGCGCCCAGAAGGCGATCGGCACAAGCGTGCTGGGCGGGATGATCACGGCCACCTTCCTGGCCATCTTCTTCATCCCCCTGTTCTTCGTAATCGTGAGCCGGCTGTTCGGCCGCAAAAAAGGGGCGCCCCATGAAGCGTAAATGCATCTCCCTGCTGCTTGTCGGAATGTCACTCTTTCTCCTGGGCTGCCCCCGCCCCGGGAAATACGCCCGCCCGCAGCCGCCGGTCCCCTCGCAGTGGCCTGAGACCCCGGCCCGGCCGGAAGCCGCCCCCGATCCGGGGGATGCGCCGGAAGCCGCGGACCTCGGCTGGGAGGAGTATTTCGGGGACCCGAACCTGCGTTCGGTGATCCAGACAGCGCTCGAGAACAACCGGGACCTGCGCACGGCGGCCCTCAACATCGAGAAGTTCCGGGCGCTGTACCGGATCCAGAGTGCCGAACTCCGTCCCGCCGTCGCCGCCAGCGCCAATCTCGACGCCTACCGGATCCCCGAGAACCTTGCGGGCGACGGGGGGGCGCAGACCGTCACGGTCTACACGGTCGGGCTGGGGACCAGTTCGTGGGAACTCGACTTCTTCGGCCGCATCCGCAGCCTCGAAAGCCGGGCTCTGGAGCAGTTCCTGGCGAGCGAGCAGGCGCGCGCCGCAACCCAGGTTTCGCTCGTCGCGGCGGTGGCCTACAGCTACCTCGCCCTGGCCGCGGACCGGGAGAACCTGGCGCTCGCCCGCTCCACCCTCCGGACGCAGCAGGAGGCGCTCGACCTGATCGCGCGGACGCGCGACCTCGGCATCGGCAACGACCTGGACGTGCGACAGGCTGAGAGCCAGGTCGCGGCCGCGCGGGTGGAGATCGCCCGCTTCGCCGGCCAGGAGGAACTCGACAAAAACGCCCTCGACCTGGTCGTGGGCGCCCCGGTGGCCGACGACCTCCTCCCCTCGAGCCTGGAAGCGGCCGCCCGCCTGGGGGAGGTCTCCGCCGGGATGCCGTCCGACGTGCTCCTCCGGCGCCCCGACATCCTCATGGCGGAGCACCGGCTGAAGGGGGCCCAGGCCAGCATCGGCGCGGCCCGCGCCGCCTTCTTCCCCCGCATCGCCCTCACGGCCGCCGGGGGGATCACCAGCGGCGACCTGGGCGAGCTCTTCAAGCCGGGGGCGGGCACCTGGAATTTCATGCCGCAGGTATCGCTGCCCATCTTCGACTCCGGCTCCCGCCGGGCGCAGTACGACGCCGCCGGCTTCGACCGGGACATCGCCGTCACCGAATACGAGAAGGCGATCCAGACGGCGTTCCGCGAGGTGAGCGACGCCCTGAGCCGCAGGGATTCGCTCCTGGCCCAGCAGCGGGCGCTCGAGTCGCTGGTGCGCACCCTCGAGGACACCCACCGCCTCTCCGAGGCCCGGTACGAGAGCGGGATCGACGGGTACCTGGGGGTCCTGGTGGCGCAGCGCGCACTCTACGCCGCCCGGCAGCAGCTCGTGTCCCTCCGGCTGGCCCGCTGGAGCAATCTCGTCACCCTGTACAAGGTTTTGGGGGGAGGGGCTTAAACCGGGAGGGATTTCTGGTAGTCTATGAAAAGAAGGGGAGTTCGGCCGCCGGAAAATCTCTATGGAACAGATCAGGTCGTTTCTGAACGTGCAGCGGGGGGAGGGAAAGCCCCTCCTGCTCCTGTTCCTCTACCTGATGCTGGCCCTGTCCTCCTTCACCATCGCGCGCGCCGTGCGCGACTCGCTCTTTCTGCACCACTACAGCGCACTGGACCTGCCCTACGCCTACCTGGCCATCGCCGTGGTCATCGGCGCCGTTGTCTCCCTCTATGTCCGCCTGGCCGCGCGCCTCAGCCAGGCGACGCTGATCTCGGCCACCCTCCTCTTCTTCATCCTGAACCTCATTCTGTTCTGGTGGGCGGCCCCCCGCGGGTGGAACGCGCTCCCCGCCGTCTTCTACGTCTGGACCAGCATCTACGGCATCATCGTGACCGCCCAGGTCTGGACCGTGGCGGGGATGATCCTGGACACGCGTCAGGCACGCCGGCTCTTTCCCCTGCTGGGGAGCGGGGGGATCCTGGGGGCCTTCCTGGGGGGCCTCGTCGCCGCCGTCGCGGTCCGAAGCGCGGGCACGCACAACCTGATCCTCCTCCTGCTGGTCTTCCCGGTCCTCGGCATCGGCATCGTCCGGCTCCTCTCCCGGCGCTTCTGCCGCAACTGCCGGGTGTGCCAGCGGGCGCAGCCGGCCGTCGACTCCCTCAAGGGGGAGCGGGGGCTCGCACCGGTCGCGCGCATGATCTTCCGGTCCCGGTACCTGCGCCTGATCGTGGGGCTGCTCGCGCTTTCGGCGGTGGTGACGCTGCTGGTCGATTTCCAGTTCAAGCTGGCGGTCCAGGAATCGATACGCTCGGCCGATCGCCTGACCGCGTTTTTCGGCTCGTTCTACGCCTGGGTGGGCCTGGCCTCCTTCCTGCTGCAGATCCTGGCCGGGCGCTGGCTCGTCGACCGGCACGGCATCCGGGTCGCGCTCCTCATCCTGCCGATCGCCCTGCTGTCCGGGACCCTGGTGCTGCTGGCCTTTCCCCTGAGGCTCTGGGCCGCCCTCCTGCTGAGAGGGGGGGACGGCATCCTGCGGCACTCGATCGACAAGCCCGCGATCGAACTCCTCTTCGTGCCTATTCCGCAATCGGCGCGGGCGGAGGTGAAGGCCGCCATCGACATGGTGATCCCCCGCCTGGCCGACGGCCTCGGGGGCCTGCTCCTCCTTTTCCTTACCCGGGGGCTCCACCTGGGAACCCGGGGGACGGGACTCGTCAACCTGGGGCTGCTCGGACTCTGGCTCTGGATGGCGGTCCGCATCCGCCGGGAACACGTCTCCACCCTGCGGGCCAATCTCTCGGAGCGGCAGATCTTCCCGGGGCACGCCCTGCAGGCCGCGTTTCTCGACCGCGAGTCCACCGAGCGGATCCGGGCCATGATGGAGGAAAGGCAGGAGGACGTCGTCCTGTACGCGATCGAACTGGCGCTGGCCATCGGCAGGCGGGGGCTCATTCCGGCGCACCTCGTGCGGCACCCTTCCCCTTCGGTCCGCTCCCGAGCCCTGGACGTGCTCCCGATGACGGCCGAAGAACTGGAACGGACGCTCCGGGAGGAGGAGGACTCGAGGATAAGGGCCAGGATTCTCGCGCGCGCCTACAGTATGCGACCGGCCTCCGAACCGCCGGCGGCCCCGGACGAGCACCTGCTCTCGCGGGACATCCACATGCGCCTGGCGGCCGTGACGGGGCTGCTGCACCACACGCCCCCCCAGGACATCCAGACCGCCAGGGACTACCTCCGGATGGCCGTCGGCCCGCTCGACGATGATTCGGCCGAATGGATCTTCGTGGCCGAGGCGCTTGGGGAAATCCACCACCCGGCGGTGGTCGGGCTGCACATGCGCCTGATGGCCCACCCCGACCGCGCCGTCCGGAAAAGGGCCATCCTTTCCGCGGGCCGGGCGGGGCAGCGCGAACTGGTGCCCGTGCTGGTGAGGCTGCTGGCGGCGCGCGACTCCTCCAGCGCGGCGCGCAGCGCGCTCGAAGAGTACGGCGAACGGATCCTGGGCACGCTGGGCGACATCTTCACCGATCCCTTCGAGGACATGGAGATCCGCAGGCAGATCCCCCTGGTGCTGGGACGGTTGCCGAGCCAGCGGACGGTGAACATCCTGACCGAAGCGCTCAACGAGGAGGACGGCCTTCTGGGTTTCCGCACCATCGGCGCGCTGAACCGCCTGCGCGTCAGCGGCCGGGATCTCCGCTTCGAGGAGGAGGCGATCACGCGCCGCATCCGGGCGGAGGGGGAGCGGGCGCTCCGGTACGAATACGCGCTTCACGAACTCTACCCGCAGCAGACCGGGGATCTGCTGGAACAGCTCCTGCGGGAAAAGATCCAGCAGGGGCGGGAGCGCGTCTTCCGGCTCCTGGGGCTCGTGCTCCCGCCGGCGGCGGTGCACGCAGCCTACCGCGCGATCCTGGAAAAGGACTCTTCCATGAGGGCCAACGGCATCGAATACCTGGACAACGCGCTGCCGTCACCCCTGAGAAAGTGGGTTCTCCCGCTCCTGGAATCCAGAAAAGAAGTCCCCGACGCCCCGGTTTCGGTTATTCTGGAAGAGTTCTGCCGGAGCAAGGACCCGGTGCTGCGGGAATGCGCCCAGGACGCGGTCGCCCGGCACCGCTGGCCCGGGGCGGCCGTCGCCGGGGCGCCGGCCTGAGAGGAGGGAGACACGATGCCGGACCGGATCCAGTACGAACCCCAGGCCTGCCGCCGGGAGGAGCCCGAGCGCTTCACCGTGCTCCGCCGCGCGGAAGCGCTCCGGAAGGCCGACATCTTTTCCCGGGCGACGGTTGAGGAACTGCTCCACCTGGCCGCCATCTCCCGCGAGGTGCGCTTCGCCGGGGGGGACCAGGTCTTCAGGCGGGGAGAGCCGGCCGACGCGATCTACATCCTTATCGGGGGGCGCGTGGAGCTCGAGGGGGACACCCACCGCGACTCGCCCGGCCCTTTCGAGGCGATCGGACTCTACGAGGTCCTGTCCGACCAGCGGCGCGCCGCCTCCGCCCGCGCGGCGGAGGAGACCCTGGCCCTGAAGATCGAGGCCCAGGACTTCTTCGACCTCCTCTCGCACAACATCGAAATCGTGCAGGGCCTTTTCCGGCTGCTGATCCAGAAGATTTCGGGCACGGGATAGCGGGGACGGAGGGGCGGGGGAAGGAACGTGGCGGAGAGGGAGGGATTCGAACCCTCGATACCGGTTTTGCCAGTATAACTGCTTAGCAGGCAGCCCTGTTCGACCACTCCAGCACCTCTCCACGGGTCACGGGCGATAAAACCGCGGGTCGAGAGGCCATAGTATAGGATTCCGCCCGCAAAATCCACTACCAAGGGGGCACAATTTCGGCCCGTTCCTTTCGCCGGCGCCCCGTGCGTGATAAGCTAAAACTTTTCGAGGTCCGCACCCATGCCCAGCCAGGTCCGCGTCCGTTTCGCCCCGAGTCCCACCGGGTACCTCCACGTCGGGGGCGCCCGGACCGCCCTCTTCAACTGGCTCTTCGCCCGTCATCACGGCGGCCGGTTCGTGCTGCGGATCGAGGACACCGATCTCTCCCGTTCGTCGGAGGAGATGGTGGAGGGAATCCTCGAGGGGATGCGGTGGCTGGGGCTCGACTGGGACGAAGGCCCCCACTACCAGTCCCGCCGGCTCGAACGCTACCGGGAATTCGCCGCCGGGCTGTTCGCTTCGGGGAAGGCCTACCGCTGCTTCTGCGGCGCGGCCGGGGACGACCGCGACTACCGCGGGGAACCGTCGGGCGCGGCCGACCACGCCTGCCCGGGCCTCGATGCCGTGCAGTCCGCCCGCCGGGCGGAGGCGGGGGAACCGTTCGCCCTGCGCTTTGGCGTCCCCCCGGGAAAAACCGCCTTCGAGGACAGCGTCTTCGGGCGGATCGAGGTGGACCACGCGACCCTGGAGGACTTCGTTCTCCTGCGCTCCGACGGGGTCCCCACCTACCACCTCGGCGTGGTCGTCGACGACCTGGACATGGCCATCACCCACGTGATCCGCGGAGCGGATCATATTTCCAACACCCCCAAGCAGATCCTGCTCTACGAGGCCGCCGGGCGCCCGCTCCCCGTCTTCGCCCACCTCCCGCTGATCCTGGGGCCGGACAGACAGCGGCTCTCCAAGCGGCACGGGGCGACGTCGGTCATGGCCTACGCGGAAGCGGGCTACCTGCCGGAAGCCTTTTTCAATTTCCTTTCGCTCCTGGGGTGGTCCCCCGGGGACGACCGGGAGATCCTCGACCGCCGGGAACTGGTCTCGGTCTTTTCGCTCGAAGGGGTCGGCCGGGCCAACGCCGTCTTCGGGACCGACAAGCTGGACTGGTTCAACGGCCAGTACCTGCGCGCGCTGCCCGCTGCACGGTTGCGCGCCCTGGCCGGGGAGGAACTGAAAGCGGTGGGCGTATGGCGGGAGCCGCCCGCCGACTACGCCCCCGAAACCCTGGACGCGGTCCTCGAGCTGCTGAAAAGCCGCGTGCGCACCCCGTCCGACTGGAGCGGCACCTTCCGTGCCTTCTTCACCGAGGATTTCGCCTACGACCCGGCCGCGGCGGCGAAATTCCTCTCCGATCCGCGCCTGGGGGGCCTCGTGGCGGAGCTCGAGGCTCGCTACCGCGACGAGGAAAGCTTCACCCTGGAGTCGACCGAGAGGCTGCTGCGCGAACTGGCCTCCGAGCGCGGGGTCAAGGCCGGGCTCCTGATCAACGCCGCGCGGGTGGGACTCACGGGCCAGGGGGTGGCCCCGGGGCTGTTCGAAATCATGCTGGCGCTGGGAAGGAACCGGACCCTGGCGCGCCTCGGCCGCCTCGCGCGCGCGCTGCAGAACGGCAAAACCGGCAACGAATGATGGAAACGGGGGAGTTATGACCAAGCTGGGCGTAAACATCGATCACATCGCCACCCTGCGCCAGGCGCGCCAGGCGCTCGAGCCGGACCCGGTCGCCGCGGCGATCCTGGCCGAACTTGCGGGCGCGGACGGCATCACGGTCCACCTGCGCGCCGACCGGCGCCACATCCGGGACGGGGACGTGCGCCGGCTGAGGGAAACGGTGACGACGCGGCTGAACCTCGAGATGGCCGCGACGCCCGAGATGGTCCGGCTCGCCGCCGATCTTCACCCCGACCAGGCGACCCTGGTCCCGGAAAGGCCGGAGGAGATCACCACCGAGGGGGGGCTCGACATCCTGGTCAACCCCGAATCGATCGAGGCCGCCATCCAGGAGCTCGAAGCCGCCGGGATCCAGGCCAGCCTCTTCATCGACCCCGAACCCGGCCAGGTGGACGCCGCCGCCGATCTCGGCGCCTCGATGATCGAACTCAACACCCGCGCCTACTCCGAAGCCACGCCCAGAAGCCCGGACCCGGCAGGTGACGCCTTCAGGCGGGAGCTGACCAAGGTCATCCAGGCGGCCGAGCGGGGGAGGAAAAAGGGGCTCAAGGTGCTGGCCGGGCACGGGCTGACCTACCGGAACGTGCGCCCCGTATCGGCCATACCCGAAATCGAGGAGCTCAACATCGGGCACAACATCATCGCGCGGGCCGCGCTGGTCGGGCTCGAGCGCGCCGTCCGGGAAATGCTCCGGGCTATGAACGGCGCCGATTAGGCGATCCATGCTCTACCTTGTCGCCACCCCCCTGGGGAACCTGGAAGACATCACGCTGCGGGCCCTGCGCATCCTGAAGGAGGCCGACCTGGTCGCCTGCGAGGACACCCGGCACACGGCCAGGCTCTTCGCCCACTACGGGATCTCCACCCCGAAAGAGAGCTACCACAAGTTCAACGAGGAGAGCCGCACCCGGCGTTTCCTGGAGATGCTGCGAGAGGGACGCACGATCGCCCTGGTCAGCGATTCGGGGACCCCCCTGGTCTCCGACCCGGGCTACACCCTCGTCGAGGCCTGCCGCCGCGAGGGGATCCCCGTCACGCCGATCCCCGGGCCCTCGGCCGCCATCGCCGCACTGGTCGGGTCGGGGCTCCCGGCCGACGCCTTCCTCTTCGCCGGGTTTCTCCCCCCCCGGGCCGCCGCCCGCCGGCGCCGGCTCGAGGAACTGGCGCCGGTGCCCGCCACCCTTCTTTTTTATGAATCCCCCCACCGCCTGCTCGCCTCGCTCGGGGACATGGCCGGGGTGCTGGGGGAAAGAAGGGCGTGCGTCGCGCGGGAACTGACCAAGATCCACGAGGAATTCCTCTCCGGCACCCTCCCCGAACTTCTCCGCATCCTCGGGGAGAGGACCCGGATCCAGGGGGAAATCACGCTGGTGATCGATCGGGGGGAAGTCGCGGCGACGCTTCCGTCCTTCCCCGATTCGATCGAGCGGCACCTCGCCGAAGAGATGGAGAGGTCCGGCCTGCCGCGCAACGAAGCCTTGAAGTCAGTGGCCCGGCAGCGGGGCATCACCCGTAAAGAGGCCTACAACCTCCTGATCGGCGACCGGCGCCCGGTCACCTGACCCCCCTGCCGTCGAGCTCCCCGGGAAGATAGCCCGCCCTCCTCCCCTCGTCGTAGCATTCGGCGCGCTCGCGGCGCAATTCGCCGAGCTTCTCCCCGATCTCCCCGATTTCGGCCTCGAGCCGCCCGCGGGCGTCCGCCCTGCGGCTTCCCGCCCGCGCATCGAGCGGACCGGTTCCGGGGAGGAGCCGGCGCCCGGCTTCCAGCCGCTCCCGCCTGAGGGCGAGCTGCCGCTCCTCCCTGCGGATCGCCTGGTCCAGCTTGCGCAGGGCACCCTGATAGTGCCGGAGCGATTTCGCACCCTCCCTGCCGGGCGGGAGCGCGTCCGGCACCGGCGCGGGGGCCGGGGGAGTCCCCCGGGTCACGTTCCCCCCCGGAGCCCAGAGGGAGGGGTCCCCGTCGATGACCCTTTCAACCCTCTCCTGTGCGTCCACCCGCTCTCTGCGCTCCGCCTCCCGGGAGGCGACGTCGGCGAGCGACTGGGCCGCCAGGACCCACAGCAGGGCCAGGCGGATGGAATGGAAGGTGCCCATGCCTTACTAATGAACCCGCCCGCTTTTGAGCGAAAAAAACGACCCGGTCTCAGACCCGCAGGGGGGGAGGGGCCACGGGGAATTCCCGGATATAGGCCTGGGCCAGGCGGAGCAGCGGCAGTTCCTGGAAGAGGTTTCCCAGGATCTGCATCCCGATCGGCAGTCCTCCGGCCGTGAACCCGCACGGGACGCTGACGGCGGGGATCCCCGCCAGGTTGGCCGTCACCGTGTAGATGTCTGAAAGGTACATGGACAGGGGGTCCGAGGCCTTTTCCCCGATCCTGAACGCCGCGGTCGGGCTGACGGGGCCCAGGAGGGCATCCACCTTTTCGAACGCCCGCTCGTAGTCACGCCGGATGAGGGTCCGGACCTTCATGGCCCGGCCGTAGTAGGCGTCGTAGTAGCCGGAGGAGAGGGCGTAGGTGCCGATCATGATCCGGCGCCGGACCTCGGGGCCGAACCCGAGGGTGCGGGTCCTGCGGTACATGTCCATCAGGTCTTCGGGGGCTTCGGCACGGAATCCGTATTTCACCCCGTCGTAGCGCGCGAGGTTGGAGCTCGCCTCCGCCGGGGCGATGATGTAGTAATCGGCGATCGCGAACCGGGTGTGCGGCAGCGACACCTCGACCACGTCGCACCCGAGTTTGCCGGCGTTGCGGATCCCGGCTTCGACCGCCGCCTTCACCTCGGGGTCCAGCCCCTGCCCGAAGTATTCCTTCGGGACGCCCAGGCGCAGCCGGCCCGGCGGCCGATCGAGTTCCGCCACGTAGTCGGGCACGGGGGCCGGGGCCGAGGTGGAATCGAGCGGGTCCCGGCCGGCGATCCGGCCAAGGAGCAGGGCGATGTCCCGCGGGCTGTTCCCCAGCGGGGCGATGCAGTCGAGCGAGGAGGCGAAGGCCACGAGCCCGTAGCGCGAGATGCGGCCGTAGGTCGGCTTGAGCCCGACGACGTTGCAGAAGGAGGCCGGCTGGCGCACCGACCCCCCGGTCTCGGAACCGAGGGCGAGCGCGGCCATGCCGGCGGCTACGGCCACGGCGCTGCCGCCGCTGCTCCCCCCCGGCACGCGGTCGAGGTCGTAGGGGTTGCGCGTGACCTGCAGCGCGGAGTTCTCCGTGGAGGACCCCATGGCGAACTCGTCGCAGTTGACCTTGCCCACCACCACGGCGCCGGCCGCCTCCAGGCGTTCGATCGCCGTGGCGCTGTAGGGGGGGACGTACTGCTCCAGCATCCGGGAGCCGCAGGTCGTGCGCAGGCCCCGGGTGCAGATGTTGTCCTTGACGGCTACGGGGACCCCGGCGAGCGGAAGCGGGCGTTCCTTCACATCGCGGTCCACCCGCTCGGCCCGCTCCAGCACCCGGCCGGGATCGCAGGTGAGAAAGGCCCCGAGCGCCGGATCGGCCTCCTCGATCCTCCGGAGCGACATCGCGGCGACCTCCCTCGCGGAGATCTCCCGAGAATTGACCGCATTCTGAATGGCATACGCGTCTCGAATATCCATAGCCCTATAAAACCTTGGGAACCCGGAAATGTCCGGCAGCGGGGTCGGGGGCGCCCCCCAGAGCTTCTTCGACCGGAAGGGACTCGCGCGCCTCGTCCTCCCGGAACATCCGTGGATCGAAATCGGCCGACAGCGACACGTGGCTCGTCGGCTCGACCCCCTCGACGTCCACCTGCCTGAGCTGCTCGATGTAATCGAGAATGCCCTGGAACTGTGCGGTGAACCCGTCCAGCTCCTCTTCGCTGAACTCGAGCCGCGCCAGTTCGGCCATCTTCAGCACCTCTTCACGCGTAATGGACACTCTTCCTCCTTAAGCCCCCCCGCGCACCCCCGCGGCGGCGAGGTCCAGGCAGCGGAAATAGCGGCGGGCATCCCGGATATCCTTCCCGATCTGGGCCAGCAGTTCCGGGAGCCCGGCGAAACGGCGCTCGTCGCGCAGACGCATGAGGAACTCGAGCGTCACCGGCGCCCCGTAGATGTCCCGGTCGAAATCGAGCAGGTGGGTCTCGATGCTCAAAGCCGCCCCCGCCCCGGGATCGACGGTGGGACGGAAACCGATATTGGTCACCCCCCGGTGGCGGCGCCCCCCCAGTTCGACGAGCGACACGTAGACCCCCCGGCGGGGGATCAGTTCGTTGGGGGTCTCCAGGTTGGCCGTAGGGAGTTTGAGCCTCGATCCCAGGCCCCTGCCGTGGACGATCCGTCCCTCCAGGGCGTAGGGGCGCGCCAGCAGGTGCCGCGCCAGGCCCACCTGGCCGCTCGTGAGCGCCTGGCGGATGGCCGTGCTGGACACCCGGCTCCCCCGGAACTGCACCTGGTGGATTTTTCCGGTGACAAACCCCTTTTCCTCCCCCATTTCCTTCAGCAGGTTGAAGCTCCCCTGCCTCCGGTGCCCGAACGCGAAGTTCGGCCCCACGTAGATCTCCCGGAAGGCGAGCCGATCCCACAGTTCCTGGGCGAAATCGCGCGCCTCCCGCTGGGCGAGCCCTAGGCTGAAGGGAATGACCACCGTCAGGGGGATCCCGAGCGATTCGATGACCGCGAGCCTCTGCCGGAGGGTCTGGATCTGCAGCGGGGCGTTGTTGGGGGCCAGCACCTGGAGCGGGTGGGGGTAAAAGGTGAGGACCACCGGGGTGCCGCCGAGCGCGGCCGCGCGGGAAGCCAGGTCCCGGATCAGACTCTGATGCCCCAGGTGGACACCGTCGAAATTCCCCACGGTGGCCACCGGGGACGCGTATTCCGGGGCGAGGTCCTCCAGTCGCGTGATGACTTTCATGGCGCCGGCTAGAGCTGGATCCGGTTCGTCTTGGCCATGAACTTCATCCGGAGCTCGTACAGCACGTTTTCGAGCAGTTTCAGTTCCTCCGCGCTGAGATTTCCCCGGGTCTTCTCCTCGAGCATCGTCAGGATGTCGATCATGTGCCGGGCGGCATCCATATCCTCTTCCTTCTTGTTGGTGTAGGGGTTCGGCACCTCCCCCATGAGCACCATCCCCTGGGCGTAGTAGGAAAGAATATAGGACGGAAAATCGATCACCTGGCCCGCTTCGGCCTCCGGTTTCGGGGGGGCGCCCCCCCCGGCCGGATCCGCCGGCTGTTCCGGCCGTGCGCCTTCCCCGGCCGCCGGTGCCGCCGGCTCGCCGTCCTGCTGGAAACCCCTCCTGTCCGTCACCCTGAAGCCCTGTTCTTCCTGTTCCTTCGTCATCGTATCCCCGTATCGAAGCGCCTGTCGGCCGCAATCAACCACCGGGACCCGGGCGACGGCCGTCCGCGGCGGGCGTTTCCCGTCGCGGGCGGCCGGCATACCCCCGGATACACCGGCTACATCTGTACGCTCAGGTACACCTGCAGTCCCATGTCCCTGATCCCGTCTTCCTGCTCTTCCAGCTTGTCCAGGTGCGCCTCCTCATCCTGGAGCAGCTTCTTGAACAGCTGTTCCGATCCGTGGTCGTTGTTCGAGCAGGCCATTTTTACCAGACGGTTGTAGGTCTCCACGGCGCCGAGTTCGAGCTTCAGGTCGTTGGCCAGCATCTCGGGAACGTTCTTGCCCACGTTGAGGCTCGATGTCTTCATCTCCGGCGTCCCCTCGAGAAACAGGATCCGCTCGATCAGCGCCTCCGCGTGCTTCATCTCGTCGATCGACTGCTTCTTGCTCAGCGCCGAAAGCTTCTCGTAGCCCCAGTTTTCATACATTTCCGCGTGAACGAAATACTGGTTGATGGCGGTCAACTCGTCGCTCAGCGCCTCGTTCAAGCCTTTGAGTACTGCCGCGTTGCCTTTCATTGGGTGACCTCCTTGTCCGCTGGGCCGCACGGGCCGACTGATGGGGCCCGGGAAAGGGACTCCCCGGCCCTGCCCTTCGCTTTCCTTGACTGTCCGCTATGAATTATAGAGGCTTCGGGAAAGGTTGAAAGCCTTTTCTTGTCAAAATCGGGAAGGAGGACCGAGCCGCTCCCTCAGCTCCCCGACGGAGGCGGCCGGCTCGAGGCAGGTCGAGCCCTCGCACACCCATGCCGTCGCCTCACCCGCCGCGGCGGGTTTCCGTTCGAGCAGGACCGACCCGCCGCCCGTCCCGCAGGCCACCACCCTGTTGGGGAGGTAGCGCCCGAAGATCTCCCGCAGCATCTCCCGCGCGGCCTCCGTCCCCGGGTCTCCCGCGACTGCGATCTCCCGGACGGGACCGAGGTAAAAATCGAGGGCGCCGAGGAGGTGGCCGAAGGCGGCCGGATGGCGCGAGACCGCCCCCGCGTTGAGCTCCAGGATCGCGGCCGCGTACCCTCTCCAGCGCTCTTCCCCCGTCAGCGCCCCGAGGCGCAGGAGCGCCAGGGCGGCGACCGAATTCCCCGAAGGGGTCGCGTTGTCCCAGAACTCCTTCGGCCGGTGGATCAGCGCCTCGTGGTCCTTCGCCGTAAAGAAAACCCCCCCGCCGGCGCCGTCCCAGAACCGGTCGGCCATTTCCCCGGTCAGGCGCTCCGCCTCCCGGATCCAGGAGGGGTCGAAGTCGGTTTCGTAGAGCGAGATCAACCCGTCCACCAGGCAGGCGTAATCCTCCAGGCAGCCGTCGAAGCGCGCGCGGCCGTCCTTGTAGCTGCGCCGCACCCCCTCCCTCCCGCAGAGGTTCGAAAGCAAAAACCGCGCGTTTTGCACCGCGACCCGCCCGTAGTCCTCGCGCCCCAGCGCGCCGGCGGCTTCCGCGAAGGTCCCGAGCATCAGCCCGTTCCAGGCGGTGAGGACCTTCTCGTCCCGGCCCGGCTTCACCCGCCCCTCCCGCGCCGCCATCAGCCGCCGCCGCCCGGACCGGACCGCCTCCTCCAGCCGCTCCACGGGGACCCCGGCGGCCCGGGCCGTCTCCGCCGCGGGACGGGGGACGTGGAGGATGTTTTTCCCTTCAAAATTCCCCCCCGGCGTGACCCCGTAATGGAGGCCGAAGAACCGGGCGTCCTCCTCCCCGAGCAGGGACCGGATCTCCTCCTCCGTCCAGGTGAAGAAGGCCCCCTCCTCCCCTTCGCTGTCGGCATCCTGGGAGGAGTAGAACCCCCCCTCCGGCGCCGTCATCTCCCGGACGACATAGTCGAGGGTCTCTTCGCAGACTCTCCGAAAGCAGGGATCGCCCGTGAGAAGGTGCGCCTCGAGATAGACCCGGCCAAGCAGCGCGTTGTCGTAGAGCATTTTTTCGAAATGGGGAACGAGCCAGCGGGCGTCCACCGAATAGCGGTGGAACCCGCCCCCCAGCTGGTCGCAGATGCCGCCCGAGGCCATGCGCCGGAGGGTGTGCGTGACGATGTCCAGGTACCGGCGCTCGCGCTCCCTGACCGCCGCCCGCATGAGAAAGCGGAGGTTCATGGATGGGGGGAACTTGGGGGCCCCGCCGAATCCCCCGTCGACCGGGTCGTGACCGGCGGCGATCGCCCCGGCTGCCCGCCCGAGGAGCGCGGCGTCGAGGGCGGGAGCGCCCCCCCCTTCCCCGCCGGCGACCTGGAGCGAGGCCGCCAGCGCCTCGGTGACGGCGTCCGCGTCCCCGAGGACCTTGTGCCGCTTCTCCTCGTAGGCGTTGGCGACCCCGGCCAGCACCCGGCGGAACCCGGGGAGGCCGTGCCCGTCCTCCTTCGGGAAATAGGTGCCGCAGAAGAAGGGCTTCTGGTCCGGCGTCAGGAAAACCGTCATGGGCCAGCCGCCACGCCCCGTCATCATCTGCACCGCCGTCATGTAGATGGCGTCCAGGTCCGGCCGCTCCTCCCGGTCGACCTTGATGTTGACGAAGCAGGCGTTCATCACCCTGGCGGTCTCCTCGTCCTCGAACGACTCCCGCTCCATCACGTGACACCAGTGGCAGGCGGAGTAGCCAATGCTCAGGAGGATGGGCTTGTCTTCTTCCCTGGCCCTCCGGAGGGCTTCCGGCCCCCAGGGATACCAGTCCACCGGGTTGTGGGCGTGCTGGAGAAGGTAGGGGCTGGTCTCGTGAATCAGGGCGTTGGAGTGCAGGGGCTCGCTCATGAACCCAGATTATGCCGCCCCGTCGCGCGCGTCAACGGCTTTGCCCGGACCCGCCC
>JAFGSS010000100.1 GCA_016934555.1 Acidobacteriota bacterium
CTGCCCCTGGTGGAGAATGGAAAATGGGAAACATGTGGGACGTCCCCATTTTTATTTCCACACCTTCACGACTCTCAGGAAGCCGGTTCCCGTGGGGGTGGTGAACTTTTCGACTTTCGTCAGGAAACTGGCCCAGTCCGCATCGTTTTCATAGGCATCGAGGTAGGCCACCAGGGTGGCGAGCGACGGCGCCGAAATCACCGTCAGGTGGCTGCTGTCGGTGCCGGCGCGACCGGCCAGGAACTTCATCGGGCCGGGGCACCGTTTCCCGATGCCGGAGCGCATCAGTTCCCCGCTCGCCGCGACGTACTCGCGCTGGGGCCCGGTGACGTTCACGCTCACCGTGTAGCTGTAGTCCCCCGCCTTTTCGGTCCTGCCGTTGCTGAGGAGCTGCGAGTAGAGGGCGTCCCCCCTTTCCGTCGCGACCATGGAAGCGCGACGCTGGAGGCGCGAGAATTCGGCCGACTTCACTACGCCCTCCTGCGCGGCCTGGTAGCTCGCGTAGTCCGGGTAATTGATGACGAGGTAATGCGTCGTGGGGTCGGTGCCGTTGGCCACCGTCGCCATGAGCGTGGCCGTCTGCCCGAACCTGGAATCGCGGGTGGCGTACCAGCCGTCCAGAGCCTCGACCATCGTGGCCTCATCGGTGACGACATAAGAGAGCACCTGCTCTACCTAGGCCGAAGCGCCCACGCAAAACAGCAGAAAGACGGACAGCAGCAATACAGGTATCGGTCTTTTCATTGGGATTCTCCCCGTTTCGGGACGGCCCGGAGCTGCCGCGGAAGGAAAGGATCGGCCCGCGGTCGCCGGCCGCCCGTCGAGCTGTACAATCCAAGGCAAGGAGCTGGAACGCCGACGCAACCGGCTTCCAACTCCGGTTCGTGGCAAGAAACCTGATTGATGAAATGATGGGCCCGCCGGGATGCCGAATCAAGCTGGAATACCGGGCGCGTGCGCGCCGGGAACCAGTAGCGAATAGTAAGTGTTCAGACAGGAGCGCGACTGGCGGACGCTGGCCAGCCCAGGCGCGGTTTCGGCGAGACCTACGAACGGGGTGAGTGAAACCGCATCAGTTTGAGGAACCAGCCGAGGTTGCAGGAGGCACGGAGCTCGTCCCCGGCAACCTCGGAGGTCTTGGATATCAGGAATCTCCGCCGGGCTCCGATCAGGTCGGCGGCAAAATTCAACCGATCCATGTCGGCCCTGCCCGGGGAAGAAGTCAATTTCACCTCGATGGCCCACAATTCGCCGCCGAAATCGAGCACCAGGTCCAGTTCGTATTGGTCGCTGGTCCGGAACCAGTAGGCTTCCAGGTGCAGGCCCCACATCGACGCCGCTCCCAGAATCTGTTCGATGACAAAGCCCTCCCAGCTCTTTCCGATCCAGGGCTGGACCAGCGAAGCCCTCTCGTCGGTCACGTTCATGACCGCGTGCAGGAGCCCCGAGTCGCGCCAGTACACCTTCGGGCTCCGGATCAGGCGTTTGCGGACGTTTGCCTGATAGGCCGGCAGCCTCCGGATCAGGAACGCTCCGACAAGGTAATCGACGTAACTGTTCACGGTTTTGTAATCCAGACCCAGACTCTGTCCCAGCTGTGAGGCGTTCCACGACTCGCCGTGCACGGCGGCGAGCATTTTGAGGAGACGGGTCGTGGTCTGGGGCTTGGCCGGGAGCCCCCACCCGGGCAGGTCTCTTTGCGTCAGCAGGGCCAGGTAGTCCTTCTGCCACTGCGGGTACCGGGTGCTATCCGAAGCCCCGCCGTCGGGATATCCACCGCACAGCCATAGACGGCCTTGTTCGGTGGCGGTTAATTCGGGCCAGAGAAAGGGGGTCAGTTCGGTCAGGGACAGCCGACCGGCCAGCGATTCCGAAACGTTCGCCATAAGCGCGGGAGATACCGAACCGAGGATCAGAAACCGGCCGTTGCGCCTGCGATCTGCATCGATCGCGCCCCTCAGGCGCGGGAAGATTCCGGGCCACGCCTGGGCTTCATCGAGGATCACCATGTCCCCGGAGCGGGACACGTCATCCCATTCGAGGTCGAGCCGGAGCCTTTCCGGCTCCTGCTCGAGATCGAAATATCTTCCCGGAAAGGTGCGGCTCAGGGTGGTCTTGCCGCATTGACGAGGCCCGATAATGGCTACCGCCGGACTTGATGCCAGCCTTTCCTGGAGCAGAGGTTTCAGATGCCGCTCGATCATTTCTTGCATTATAGGAATTAAATCCTGTTTTGCAAAGAAGAAAACCGGATTGTAGCCGGAACGGGTACGGGCCAGCAAAAATGGGGACGTCCCACATGTCTCCCTTTTTGTGCCCCCTCGGGCCAGGGTACCCGGCCGGGCTCCATGGCGTTATCCCATGGCAAGACCACTTCATGTCATGCCGGCAGACCAGGTCGAATAGAGAGGACCGGCATGATCCGATGATTTCCCTGCCCCTGGTGGAGAATGGAAAATGGGAAACATGTGGGACGTCCCCATTTTTGTGACGATCGGCTGGCCCTACGAGCCGCCGTGCGACTAGCTTCGGGGGTCCCGGATCCGGCTGGATCCGGGACCCCGACCGACGGCTATCCCGCCTATCTCTTTTTGGGCGACTTGGACGGCCCGAACATCTTGAGGTTTACCGGCCCGCCCCAGTCGAAGGTGGTCAGGTCGAAGTTGGGCATCCGCTCGGCGTCCAGGTTCGGCCCCAGGTAGAGCGCGTGGAAGAGCACCGGCTTGTGGATCGCCCGGAAATTGAGCGGGCTGTGCATCACCCCCTTGGGGATGTAGATGATGGTGGTAGAGGTGATGGTGTGCTTCTCGAACTCCTCCCCCATCCAGAAATCGATCTCCGCGTCGAAGCTCTTGCACAGGTCGGGCAGCTCGGCGCCTAGGAAGATGAGAAATTCGTCGTACTTGTGGGTATGGGGTGTCTCCCAGCAGACAGGGGCCTGAAACACCTGCCACCCGATCGTGGCGGTCGCGCCCGGCAGCGCGGAAGCGCCGCGGAAGTAGGTCTGGGGGCTGGCGATTTCGGGAAACGGGGGAATGCTGTTGAGGGAGACGAAATCGTTGGCCTTGGGCGGCTCCCCCTTGTCGCTGAGGAAGAATTTCCCGTACTTCGTCCCGTCGGTCGACGGGCCCGCGGCCGGCGCCGCGGCGAGGCCCGCTTCGGGCGCCAGCGCCTCCAGCAGCAGCCCTCCGAGCGCCAGGCCTCCGGCGCCCGCGGTGATTTCCTTGACAAACCCCCTGCGCGTGGTTCCCTTTTCCCCGGTGCCGACAGGATCCATAATCTGTTCTCCCTTTCATGGATGATGGTGGACGGAATCGATCGAGCGATAGCGCCATCTTAGCACATTTGGGGTAAAGTACGGGATGCTGGAAAACAACCGGGAGGGGTGAAGGTGGAAACAGACGGAATAGTCGGAATCCTCAGGCAAACGGGGCCGCTGACGGGGTGGGAGCTGCTGGAGCGATCGGGGATGGAGGCGCTCGCGCTCTGGCGCGCGTGCCGGGGCGCGGGCGGGATCCGGATGGAGCGCGCGGGCACCCGCTACCTCCGGCTCGACCGCAGTGTCGAGGGATACGCGCGCCTCTCCCCCTCGATCCGGAGGGAGTTTCTGACCTACACCGTCCTGGGGGCGGAAGAGGGGTCGGGCGAGGTCGCGGAGCGGGCGCGCCGGCTCCGGGCGGAGATCGCCGAGATCAGCAGGGGCAAATTCGAGCTGGCGCGCGAGGCGGTCGCCTCCGTGACCGACGCCCTCCCGCTGTGGGAAGAGATCCGGGAGCGCGTCTGCTTCATCATCGCCGGGGACGTGACCTACGGGATGGCCCATGCCGTGCCGCGCCCCGAGATCAGCACCGGGAGGATGGTGCGGGGTTCCGATCTCGACATCATCGTCGTCGCCCGTGACGACGTGCCCTCGGCGGCGCTCGCGGCCCTGGACGAAGCGATCCTGCGCAAAAAACACTACCTCCTCGTCCACCCGAACTACCAGGAGGAGATCGACTACCTGGTCAAGACCCTGTCCAGGGTGCGCGAACAGCTCGAGTTCGACTCCTTTTCCCACATGATCGCGAGCAAGATCCTCGACGAGGGGGAGTTCCTCTTCGGCAGCGACGCCGTCTTCGGGGAAGTCAAGGGCCTGGTCGGGGAAATGGGGATTCCGGCGAAGATCGCGGCTCTCGACGCACGGGCGGTCGAGAGCCGCCGGGAGGCGGAGGCCCGCCTGCTCGGGCCCGACGCGGCCCCCGATGGGCGGGCCGACCTCGGCCTGTTCTACACCAGCGAGGAGGGGGACGAGATCTACTGACCCACCGTCAGCTCAGCCGGCCGGAACCGGGATCGCGGAAAAATTTGAGGTCCGCGACCGGGACCGATGCTTCCGCCCCGCCGAGGTCCTCGATATCGATCCCCCGCTCGCGGAGTTCCGGCGCCCGGTCGAGAAAGCCGGCGGCGGCCAGGCGGTCGACGACGAAAATCATGTTCCCCCCGGAGCGCGCAAGGGCGTGCCCGTAGGAGATCGGGACCGAGCAGTCCGGCTCCATGAAGAGGGCGTCGGCGACGGCGTCCGCCTTGCGCCTGCCGTTGGCCAGAAGCAGCACGGTCCTCGCCCGGTAGACCAGTTCCGCCCCCATGGTCACGGCATAGGCCGGGGATTCGGCCCGGCTCGCGAAATGCCCGTCGGCGACGGCGTTGGCCACGGTGTTGTCGTCCAGCTTGACCAGGAGGACCTCTTTCCCTTCGAAGGGAATGCCGGCCTCGTGGAACCCGACATGCCCCCGCCCCCCGACGCCGACGACATGCAGGTCGATGCCGCCCGAGCGGGCGATCTTCCCGGCGTACGCGTCCAGAATCGTTTTCCGGACCCAGCGGAGATACTCCGAGCCCGCGTCGGTCCGGATGACGACGGCTTTGCCCCGGTCGCTCCCCTCGAGCGTCCAGTCCCCGGGATGCGTGTTCAGTTCCGATTCGAGCCTGTCCTGGTCGATCAGGGTGGCCCAGGGGACGTTGACCTCGCAAAACTTGGTCGTGAGCAGCCCGAACAGCTCCTGGATCATGAAGAAGCTGTAGCTCTCCCGGTGCAGCGCCCGCTGCTGGGCGTTCTCCCCCGGCAGCCCGATGTATTCATCCAGGTTGAAGCTGGTGATCCGGGAAGGGTCGATCTCCCCCGCGTTCACCGCCTTGGCCAGGTGCTTGTACAGCCCCGTGGGCGAATTGCCGGTGGCCAGGCCCAGAACGTAGGAGGACTGCGAAGCGAGGGTGCGGCGCACGTCGCCGATGACGAGGCCGGCGGCCACCTCGCTCATGTGATCGAAGTCCCGGGTGACGATGACCTTGAAGGGCATGATGGTTTCCTCGGGCCTGGGTTACCGGCCGATGCACTGTTTGACGGTGTCCGCCAGGGCCAGCGTCAGCCTGCCCGTCATCTCCTCGGTGGGACCCTCCACCATGACCCGGCACATCGACTGGGTCCCGGAGTAGCGGATGAGCACGCGTCCCCGCTCGCCCAGTTCCGCCTCGGCCTCCCTGACTTTCGCCTGCAGCTCGGGGAGGGTCTCGAGCGGGGGCTTGTCGGTGACGTCCACGTTGATGATCTTCTGCGGGGAGAGGGTCATGACCCCGGCCAACTCCGAAAGGCTCTGTCCGCTCCACCTCATGGCCCACAGCAGCTGCAGCGCCGAGATGATGCCGTCGCCGGTGGTATGGTGGTTCAGGAAAATGATGTGCCCCGACTCCTCCCCGCCGAGGACGCCCCCTTTCTCCTGCATCATCTCCAGGACGTAGCGGTCCCCCACCTTGCTCACCCCCTCGCGGATCCCGAGCCGCTTCATGGCGGTGAAAAAGCCGAAGTTGCTCATCACCGTCGCCACGACGAGGTTGTTCCTGAGCAACCCCAGTTCCTTGTACATCCGGGCGCAGATCGCCATCACCTGGTCGCCCGTGATCTGGGCCCCGCGTTCGTCCACCGCGATGAGCCGGTCGCCGTCGCCGTCGAAGGCGAGCCCCACGTCCGCGCCGGTCTCGCGCACCCGCGCGGAGAGGTCCCCGGTGTGCTGCGACCCGCAGTTGTGATTGATGTTGATCCCGTCGGGGGCGCAGTGGATGGCCGTCACGTCGGCCCCCAGCTCCGAGAAGACCGCCGGCGCCAGGCGGTAGGTAGCCCCGTTGGCGCAATCGAGCACGATCTTCATCCCCTCCAGCGTCTGGTCCTCGGGGAAGGTGTTCTTGCAGAAGACGACGTAGCGGCCCGCGGCGTCCTCGATCCGCTCCGCACGGCCGATCTCGTCCGCCGTCGGCCGGATGTCCCTGATGCGGCCGGAGGTGATCAGGTCCTCGATCTCATCCTCCTCGGCGTCCGGGAGCTTGAAGCCGCTGCGCGAGAAGATCTTGATCCCGTTGTCCTGGTAAGGGTTGTGCGACGCCGAGATCACCATGCCCGCGTCCGCCCTCATGCTGCGGGTGAGAAAGGCGATGCCGGGGGTGCTCAGCGGCCCCACCTGCAGCACGTCCACCCCCATGGAGCAGATGCCGGCGGTCAGGGCCGATTCCAGCATGTAGCCGCTGACCCGGGTGTCCTTGCCGATCACGATCTTGTGCCGCTGTTTCGGATGCTTCTTGCAGACATAGGCCGCGGCGCGCCCGATTTCGAGCGCCATCTCCGCCGTCATCGGGTGAACGTTCGCGATCCCCCTTACACCGTCCGTGCCAAACATGCGTCCCATTCATTTATCTCCGTTTTGGATGTTGCTCCAGAGGGCGCCGGCGCCCTCGACGATCGCTTCGAGCCAGGCGACCCCCTCCGCACGCGCCCCGGGGGGGAGGCCGCCCACCGCCCGGCAGTGCCCGGAAGAGACATCCACTCCCTCCCATTCCTCCAGGAAAGCGTCGCGGTGCCGGACCCCTTCCCCTTCCGGCGGCCCCTGCTCCAGCCGCGCCTTCATCTCGGGCCACCGCCCGGCGAGCGCCCGCTGCTCGCCCCGGATCGCGGCCGGCAGTTCGGCCCCGGCCTCGGCCCGGGCGTGCCCGAGGGAGTATGTCATCTTATCGGCCAGTTCCCCGAGTCTTTTCACCCGTTCCTGGAGCCCCTCCCCGATCCGGGCCAGGGCGCCCGCGTGGCACGCCTGCCGGAAGGGGTCGGCCCCCATGCTCCGGGAGCGCACGTGGAGGTACCATGCCCGGAGGGCCCAGAGGCTGCCGATGTAGAGGAGGTTGTTGACCACGACGCGGCGGACGGCGCGATAGATCCCGGGGGCGAAAGCGCGCGCCCCTGCCGCCGCGGGGGGCGCCGCCGCGATCCTCCCCTCCTCCAGGATGTCCCCGCGCCAGACGGTGCCGGCCGGGATGACGCTCCCGTAGGCGATCCGGGCCGGCCCCACCAGCCCCCCCTGCCCCCCGAGAAAGATGGGGGCCCGGTCCAGGAAGACGCCGCGCGCGACGTCGCCGACGAGCGAGGGGGTGGCCTTGTCTTGGCGGGGGGTGAAGTTGAAGTGGATGTAGGAGGAGCCGATCTCGCTGTGGTTCTTCCGGCTGGTGCCGCCCGCCATCAGGGCGTCGCAGAAATTGATCAGGCTCCCGGCGGTGACGTAGGGGAGAAAGATGGTCTGTTTGAAGCCCACCGCGTGGGCACCCCCGGCCTCCTCTTCCAGGAGGGTCCCGGGGCGCACGTGGGCCCCGCTCCCCATGTTCGCCCCGTCGAGAAAGGTGGCGCCCGAAAAATAGCCCCCTTTCAACTCCACCCGGTGGCCGAGCTGGCACTCCTCGATGGTGACCGGGGCTTCCCGGCCGATTTCCGAGCCGGGGCCGATGGAGGTCGCGGCGCCCATAATCCTGCACCCCGCATGGATCCGGACCCCGGCGGCGATCCGCTCCGGGATGACCGTCTCGTCGATTTCGACCGTGTGGGGGGAGGGGATCACCACCCCCCGCTCCAGGAGTTTCCTGACCGGCTGCGCCGGCTGTGCTGTCCGGGTCATCTGATGGTTCCCTCCGTCCTGCGCCTATTCAAACCGGACCCAGTCGACTTCCACCCTGCCGGTGTCTTCGAGCAACAGCTCCAGGTCGCGGACCCCGGAAGGGGCCGTGGGAAGCGCGGCCTCGACCAGGCCCCATTCGGCCCCTTTCGGAACGGTCCCCCTCACCGTGAGGGGTGGTCCCCCCTTCCCGATCGAGAGCGCCACGGCGGCTCCCGATTCCGACTTCGCCCGGATCTTCAGCGTCTTCACCTCCCGGGCGTCGAAATCGACGCCGGCAAAGCGGACGAACGCCCCCTTTTCCTCCAGGATGACCTTCCAGCCGTCAAAAGGGTTCTTTTCGTCCAGGAAGGCGATCGAGGCCCCCGACGCGCTGACGGCGCTGTAGCGGTCGAGCTGGATCTCGCGGTCGGCCGGGACGATGCCCACCCCCCGCAGGGTGGGGATCACCTTCCGGATCGTGCCGTCCTCGTTGAAGGAGAGCCGGTCGGCCCGGATCGAGCGGTTCTTGTCGAAGGAGGGGGAAAGGTCATTGTGGTGGTAGAACAGGTACCACTCCCCCCTGTATTCGAGGATGGAGTGGTGGTTGGTCCAGCATCCGGACGGGTGCTCGTCCATGAGGATGCCCTTGTATTGGAAGGGGCCCAGGGGGCCGGGGCCCATGCCGTAGACGAGGGCCTCCGTCTTCTCGATCACGTGGGGGAAGGTGAAGTAGTAGATGCCGTTGCGCTCGAAGAGGAAGGGTCCCTCCTTCATCCCCTCGGGGAACTTCTCGATCACCTGCGGCTTGCCGTCCAGCTGCATCATGTCGGGCCTGAGCCTGGCCCCCAGCAGCCCCTGGCCGACGCCGGCCCAGTAGAGGTAGGCCTGCCCGTCCCGGTCGATGAAAACGTTGGGGTCGATGCCCGAGACGCCCGCGATCGGCTTCGGCTCGGGGACGAAGGGCCCATAGGGGCGGTCGGAAACAGCCACCCCGACCGTCATCCCCGCAGCCCCCTCCCCCCCCTTGGAGATGGCAGGAAAATAGAAGTAGTACTTCCCGTCCTTGAAATAGCAGTCGGGGGCCCACATGCTGTTCTTGGAAGCGTCCACCCAGGCGACCTTCTCCTGGTCGACGATCACGCCGTGATCGGTCCAGTCGACCAGGTTCTCCGAGGAGAAGACGTGGTAGTCCTTCATGCAGAACCACTCCGTGCCGCACTGGACGTCGTGGGAGGGGTAGACGTAGACCCTGCCCTCGAACACCCTGGCGGTCGGGTCGGCGGTGAACTGGTCCCGGATGAGGGGGTTCTGCGCCATGGTCACCCCGGCGCCCAGCAGAAGGAACGACAGGAAAAGACCCGTACCCGCTTTTTTCATCCTCGACCCTCTCTTTGGGTTGATCCGCCGCCTGGATGCCGGAGGGATATCAGGGTTCCTTCCGGCGCGGCAGGAGGGTTCCAGTATACATTCCCCGCAATGGAGTTCCGATTGTTTTTCGCTCCCCGCGTCCGGGACCGGTCCGGGTCCCACGATGCGGCCGATTCTTTGCGGCTTTGAGTCCTTGCGTCTTCGGGGTACACTCGATAGAGCAGGCCGACGCCTGCAAGGAGAGGAACCGATCCCATGAAACGCCCGATTCGACGCCGGATGCTCCTCCCCCTGGTTGCCGCATGCCTCATTGCGCCCGGGCTGCTGCCGGCCCAGAACGGGGGGGATGCGCGCCTCATCCGCGAGATCGAGGACACCCTGATCGCCCCCTGCTGCTGGAACCAGCCGATTTCGCAGCATTACTCGGAGGTCTCCGAGCAGATGCGGCAGGAGGTCCGCGCCATGGTGGCCGCGGGAAAATCGAAGCGCGAGATCCTCGATCACTATGTCGCCATCTACGGCGAGCGTATCCTGGCGACGCCGCGCGCGCGCGGGATCAACGCCCTGGCCTACCTCCTCCCCTGGGCCGCCCTGGTCGCGGGCGGGGGGTATCTCCTGGTGCTGCTCCGGAAGCGGCGCCGGGCCGCCCTGGCGGCCCCGGCCGCGCCACCCCCCCCTGCGGACCCGCGCTATGACGGGGTGATCGAAAAGGAGCTCGAGGAACTGGACACCTAGGTCCGGAAACGATCCCCATGGCACAACGCACCCGCACGGAACCCACCACCTTCAACGAGCGGTTCGAAACGATGGCCCTCCGCGTCCCGGACCGGATCGCCTTCCGGCTCAAGACTCCCGGGGGCTACACCTCCGTCACCTACCGCGAGGCCCATGCCGGGGCCCGGGCGACGGCCGCCGGCCTCCTCACCCTCGGCCTCGAACCCGCGAGCCGCGTGGCCGTTCTCTCGGAAAACCGCCCGGAATGGGTGACGGCCTACCTCGGGGCCTATCTCTCCGGGATGGTCGCCGTCCCCCTGGACACCCAGATATCACCCGAGGAATGGCGCCGGCTGATAGAGGACTCCGACTCGCGGGTGATTTTCGTGAGCGGGCTGCTGCGCGAGAAGCTCGAGCAGGCCCTGGCGGGAGAGGGGCCGCAGCGGCAGCTGATCTCCTTCGACCCGGTCCCCGGCCGGGGGGAGCCGCGGGAGGAACTCGCGGGATTCCTCGAGTGGGCCTCGGCTCTTCCCGATCCTCCCCCGCTTCCGCGGTGCGCCCCCTCCGACGTCGTCACCATCATCTACACCTCGGGGACCACCGGAACCCCGAAAGGGGTGTGCCTCACCCACGGCAACATCCTCTCCGAAATCGAAAGCGCGCTCGGCGTGATCCCCCTCCGGGACGACGAGGCGTTCCTCTGCCTGCTGCCGCTGCAGCACGTGCTGGCCTCGGTGATCAACGTCCTGGTCCCCCTCTACCTCGGGGGGCAGGTGGTGTTCGCCGACACCCTCCGGCGCACCGAAATCCTCGCGGCGCTCGAAGAGGCGGGAATCACGATCCTGGTTACCGTGCCCCAGTTCTTCTATCTTTTCCACAACCGGATCCAGGAGGAGCTCGGGAAAAAGCCGGCCGCCGCGCGCCGGGCGTTCGGGGCGCTGCTCCGGCTCAACCGCTTCACGATGGGCACGCTCGGCCTCAACCTGGGCCCGCGCCTCTTCTCCCGGATCCACCGCGGTTTTGGACCGAAACTGCGCCTCTTCATCAGCGGCGGCTCCGCCTTCGACCCGGTGGTGGCCCAGGACTTTCACGACCTGGGCTTCACCATTCTCCAGGGGTACGGCCTCACCGAGACGACGGGCGCCTGCGCGGTCACGCCGGTCGAGCGCAACGTGATCGGCTCGGTGGGGCCGGCGCTCCCGGGGACCGACATCCGGATCTCCGACCCGGACGAGACCGGCGTCGGGGAGATCCTGGTCCGCGGCCCCGTCGTCATGCGGGAGTATTACCGCAACCCCGAGGCCACGCGCGAGGCCGTCCGCGACGGCTGGTTTCACACCGGGGACCTCGGGCGGCTCGACGCGCGCGGGAACCTCTTCGTCACGGGGCGCCGGAAGGAAGTCATCGTTCTCCCCAACGGGAAGAACATCTACCCGGACGAACTGGAAACGTATTACGGCCGGTGCAGCGCGATCCGGGAGATCGCCGTCATCGGGGTGGTCGCCCCGCAGGAGCGGGGGGAGCGGCTGCACGCGGTCGTCGTCCCCGATTTCGATTACCTGAAATCGAAAAAAATAGCCAACACGCGCGAAATCCTGCGCGACGAGATCTCCGCGCTCTCCAACCGGCTTCCCAAATACAAACGCCTGATGAGCTACCAGCTGCAGTCCGAACCGCTGCCGCGGACCACGACGCGCAAGATCAAGCGGATTGAACTGAAACGGCTGGTGGAGAGCGGACAGCTGCGGGAGGGGGAAATCGCGGCGGAGCCGGTCGCCCCGAGCGCCGAGGACCGGGCCCTGATGGAATCGGCCATCGGGCAGGAGGTCGCCCGCTGCCTCGCCGAAACTTATCACCGGGAGGAAACCCTTTCCCCCTCCATGAATCTCGAGCTGGACCTGGGGTTCGACTCCATGGAAAAGGTCGAGCTGCTCGCCAGCCTGGAGCAGGCGCTGAACCTCCGGCTGCCGGAGGACTTCGGCGCCGAGATCTTCACCCTGGCGGACCTGATCCGGCTCCTGGAGCAGGAGGCGGTCGCGGGCACGGGCGCGGGGGCCGCTTCCCGCCAGAGCTGGGAAACGATCCTCGCGGCCGGGTCCACGGAAGACTCGCTGCCCGTTTCGGGACCGGTCGTCTCCCTGGTCAAATACCTGCTCGCCCGGCTCCTGTACTTCGTCCTGTTTCTCCCGCTGCTGCGGCTGGAGACCCGGGGCCTCGGGAACCTGCCGGCGCGGGGGCCCTACCTTGTCTGCCCGAACCACCAGAGCTACCTCGACGCCTTCGTCCTGGTCTCCGCCCTCCCCTACGGCCTGTTCCGGAGGATGTTCTTCGTCGGCTACAGTTTCATGTTCACCTCCCGGCTGATGAAGCTGGCCGCACGGCTCACCAACATCGTCCCCGTCGACCCCGACGCCCACCTGCTGCGGGCCATGAAGGCGGGGGCCGCCGGCCTCAGGCGGGGGCTCGTCCTCTGCATCTTCCCCGAGGGGGGGCGCTCCTACGACGGGAAACTGCAGGACTTCAAGAAGGGGGCGGCCATCCTCGCGCGGGAACTGGGCGTCCCCCTGGTCCCCGCCGCCATCGAGGGGACCCACGCCGTGTGGCCCCGCGACAGCCTGCGCATCCGCCCGCACAAGGTCCGGATCACCTTCGGCGCCCCCATCCCGCCGGCGCCCCCGAGCGGCGACGACCCCTATGCGGAGGATACCGACAGGCTGCGCCGCGAGGTGGCCCTCCTGCTCGCACAGTGAGTCCTCACCGCAGGAGCAGGAGGACGAAGGCGGTCACGAAGATGTTGAGGACCGAGGCCGGCAGCAGGAACTTCCACCCCAGCCGCATCAACTGATCATAACGGAAGCGGGGGAGGGTCCAGCGGATCAGCAGCAGGAACCAGCAGAAGAAGAGGACCTTCAGCCCGAGCGCCGCCGCCTGCATGAGGACCACGGCCAGGTGCGGGAGCGCCCAATGCGCCCCCCCCGGAAGGTGGAAACCGTCGGGTTGGAGGAAGGGCACCTGCCAGCCCCCGAAGAAGAGGGTGGCGATGAGGGCGGCGATGAGGATCGTCTCGATGAAGTCGGTCATGAAGAAGGCGCCGAACTTCATGCTGCTGTATTCGACGAAATAGCCGACGATCTCCGGTTCCCCTTCCGGCAGGTCGAAGGGCACCCGCTTGGTCTCCGCCATCCCGGCGGTGACGAAAAGGAGGAACCCGAACGGCTGCAGCACGATGCCCCATTTAGGCAGCCAGCCCCAGAGGAGCTCCCCCTGCACGCGGTTGATCGCCTGCAGGTCGAGGGTGCCGAAAATCATCAGCAGGCCGATGAGGGTGGCCCCCATGGTGATCTCGTAGCTGATCATCTGGCTCGAGGCGCGCAGCCCCCCGAGAAACGCGTACTTGTTGTTGGAGCTGATGCCCGCCAGGAAGGTGCCGTAGATCCCGAGCGACGTCATGGCGAAGACGAACAGGATGCCGGCGTGGAGCGGCAGCACCTGCAGCGGGATGTCGCGTCCGGCCAGAGTGAGGGTGTCGCCGAAGGGGATGACGGCGAAACTCATCAGCGCGAAGAAGAGGGCGACGCAGGGGGCGGCCGTGTGCAGCAGCCTGTCCCCGCCCGGCGGCACGTAGTCCTCCTTGAAGAGCATCTTGAGGGCGTCGGAAAAGATATGGGGGAGGCCGAAGGCGCGCACTCCCAGGATGGAAGCCCGGTTGGCGCCCAGGCGGTCCTGCATCACGGCCGACTGCTTGCGCTCCATCCAGGTCAGCAGCGACGTCAGCCCCAGGACGGCACCCAGGAGGAGGAGGATCTTC
Source organism: Acidobacteriota bacterium (assembly GCA_016934555.1). Classification (GTDB taxonomy): domain Bacteria; phylum Acidobacteriota; class UBA6911; order UBA6911; family UBA6911; genus UBA6911. Next base: position 13,834 of record JAFGSS010000100.1, read on the forward strand.
GCCAATACGGCGGCCAGGTCAAACAGCATGGTCGTTTCCAGGATTCGCGAGCCACCGCCCCGTGGGCCCCAGGGATTGCCAGGTGAGGGGGGCAAATTCCGGCACGTGTGCCGCGATTTCCCCGAACAACCCGGCCGCCGTGGACCCGGCGGCTCCCGCCTCCAGGGCGGCCGCGAGCCGCGCGAGGATGTCGAGATCGGTCAGGGCCGCCCCGGGCGGCGGGACGGCCGGATAAAAGCGCTGGACCCTCCCCTGGAAATTGACGAAGGTCCCTTCCTTTTCCGCGTACACGGCCGCCGGGAGCACCACGTCGGCCAGCCGCGCCGTGGGGGAGTCCCAGGATCCCTCGAAGACCACGCAATCCACCTCCCGAAGCGCCTCCGCCAGCCGCCCGGGATCGTACCAGCGCGAGAGGTCGTGGCGGAAGATGTGGAGGTAGCGGATGCGCCCTCCGGCGCAGCTCTCGACCAGGTCGCGGCAGTCGCCGGCATCGGGGAAGAGGAGGTCCATCCCCCGGGTGTTCGGGTTTTTGTCGGCCCTGATGAGGAAATCGTCCCCGGAGGCCCCGGCGGCGGCGGGGGCGCGCCCCGCGATGCGGTCGATCCCGAGCCGGTCCCGGAACAGCCGTCGGGCGAGGAAGAGCTCTTCGTTGCTCATCTGCGGCGACACCATGACCGCCGCCGCCCCGGGCCCGTTCCCCCCGAGCACGCCCCGGAGCGCACCGGCCGCCTCCCCGATCGCCTCCGCCCAGGAGGCTTCGCGCAACCCGTCCCCCCGCCTGAGCGCCGGGATCTTCAGCCGGTCGGCGGCGTCGATGGTGCGATAGGCATACCGGCCTTCGTCGCAGATCCAGAAGCCGTTCACCTCCGGGTTCGGGCGCGGTTTCAGGCGGTGGACCCTCCGGTCGTGGTAGCGCGGGTCGAATCTGCGGTTATAGTGGATCTCGATGTTGCACCCCCGGCTGCACCCGGGGCAGATCGAGGGCACGCTCCCCAGAAACCAGACCCGGCACTGGAAGCGGAAGTCGCGGTCGGTCAGGGCGCCGACGGGGCAGAGGTCGGCCACGTTCCCCGAGTAGGGGTTGTCCAGCGTCGTCCCGGGGAAGACGTCGATCACGCTCCGGTGCCCCCGGGAGAGGACGCCCAGTTCCCCGGTGCGGGTGATGTCGCGCGTGAAGCGTACGCACCGGGTGCAGAGGATGCACCGCTCCTGGTCCAGCATGATGTGCGGACCGAGCGGGACCGCCTTCTTGCGCCGGGTCTTGTCCTCGTCGTGGCGCGCGTCGTACCGCCCGTGCTCCATGTAGTAGTCCTGGAGTCCGCACTCGCCCGCCTGGTCGCAGACGGGACAGTCCAGGGGGTGGTTGGCCAGGAGGAACTCCAGCACCGAGCGGCGGTTTTCGAGGGCCTGGGGCGTCGTGGTGCGCACGACCATCCCCTCGGCCACCGGGGTGGCGCACGAGGGCTGCAGCTTGGGGACCTTCTCGATCTCCACCAGGCACATCCGGCAGCTCCCCACGACCGGCAGCCCGGGGTGGTAGCAGTAGTGGGGGATCAGGATGCCGGCGGTCCTTGCCGCCTCGAGCACCATCGTCCCCTTCGGCGCCCGGATTTCCTGCCCGTCGATGGTCAGAGACACGGATTCCGGCATGCTCTCCTCAGTTCTTCGGCCCGATAAGGGGCTGGCGTCGGTTGATCGGGTAATCCTTGCGCAGCGGGTGCCCTTCGAACTCCTCGTACATCAGGATGCGCCTCAGGTCGGGGTGACCCCGGAAGCGTATGCCGAACATGTCCCACACCTCGCGCTCCAGCCAGTTGGCCGCCCCCCACAGGGGGGTCAGGGAATCGACCACGGGATCCGGCTCCCCCGCCGCGACCTCGAGGCGCAGGCGGCGCTTGAAGCGGAGGGAGAGGAACTGGTAGACGACGGTGAACCTCGCGGCCCCTTCGCCCGTTCCCCCGCAGCCGGACGCCGGCGCCCCCCGGTCGACGGCCGTGATGTCGACCAGGAGGTCGAAGCTGAGGCGGGGATCCTGTTTCAGAAATTCGACCGTACGGACCAGGAACCCGGGACGGACCACGGCCGTCGCCTCCCCCAGGGGAGAGCGGGCGTCCAGGATGGCCTCGGGAAACGTTTGCGTCAGCAGCGTGAGGGCGATCTCCGGCGTTTCCCCGTTCATTCCCATTCGAGCGCGCCCATCTTCCAGGCGTAGGCGAAGCCCGCGCCGATCACCACGACAAAAAAGAGCATCTCGACGAAACCGAACCACCCCAGCCCCCGCAGGGCTGCGGCCCAGGGGAAGAGAAAGGCGAGTTCGACGTCGAAGACGACAAAGAGCATGGCCATGATGTAGAAGTGAACGGGCATGCCGCCCCCGGGATACCCGTCGGAGGGGATGCCGCATTCGAAAGGCGTATCCTTGACGGGATGTCGCTTCCGGGGCCCAAGAAAAACCGACGCCAGGATGAAGGTTGCGACGATGCCGGCAACCAGGAGCGCCATGAGGGACAGGGGAATCAGCGGATTCATGCTGATTAATGTAGCATCGCGCACGCCCGGAAATCAATCCATTCGGCCCGCCCCCCGGGGCCGGGCCATTGACTGCCCCGCCCCGTGTCACTATGATCTGACCACTACGGGGGACGACGATGAAGATTCAGGCGGTCCTGGGCGTAGCGGTGATCCTGGTTTGCGGCGCGTTTGCGCCGGGGGAACCGCTCGGGGAAACGGCGGAGAGCCTCATCGGCACGGTGGCACGCCTGAGGGGTCTCACCCCCCGGGCCCCCATCCGGAAGGAACTCAAGACCCGGGAAGAGATCCGCGCTCTTCTGGGAGAACGCGCCCGGGCGGACGTGGCGCCCGACCTCATGCTCCGGGAGGAACGGATGCTGCGCCGACTCGGCCTCATCCCCGACGGGGTCCCCTACGGAGAGACGCTCGTCCGGCTGCGCTCGGAGCAGGTCGAGAGCCTCTACGACCCGGGGCGCGGGACACTTTTCATCGCTTCCTGGCTGTCGGCGCCCGAGCAGGAACATGTCCTGGTGCACGAAATCGCCCTGGCGCTGCAGGACCAGCATTTCGACGTGGCGGCCGCCCTGGGCGGGAGCGCGCGGGAGACAAACAGCGACCGCTCGCTGGCACTCGAGGCCTTCATCGAAGGGGACAGCACCGCGGTGATGCTCCAGCACCTCGTGGCCCCGCAGCAGCGGCATTTCGCCGACCTGCCGAATCTCGCCTTCGTCATGCAGACGCAGATGGATGCGATGAAGTCCCATTACGAGGTCCTGAAGCTCGCCCCCCGGTTCCTGCAGGAAGCCGTGATGTTCCCCTACGGCTACGGCCCCTCTTTCCTGCAGCAGGCCTGGAAACGGAAACCGTCGTGGGACGCCGTCAACGCCATCTACGCGGATCCGCCGGAGTCGACCGAACAGATCATGCACCCGGAAAAATATTTCGGGACCCGCGACATCCCCCGGCCGGTGGATGCCGGGCCCTGGGCCGCCGCCCTGGGGGAGGAATGGACGGTGGCCCACCGGCGGGTGATGGGGGAATTCGGGCTGGGCCTGCTGCTCGGCCAGCACCTTACGGACGAGCGGGCGCGCAAGGGCGCCCGGGGCTGGGGGGGGGACCAGGCGCTGCTCGTGGAAAACCGGGCCGGGAAGACGGCCGTCCTGATCCTGACCGAATGGGATACGGAGGACGATGCCGCCAAGTTTTACGAGGCGATGCAGGCCTGGTTCCAGAAGCGCAGCCCCAAGACCGTACTCAGGGAAAGGGCTCCCGAAGGGTTCTCCTTCGTCCAGGACGGGGAGGTTCATGCGCTCCGGCGCGAGGGTCTTTCGGTCCGCGTGATCGTGGGGCTCCCCGAATCCGAGGGCCCGAAACTCGACGGCTTCTGACCCGTCGAATCAGATCCGGACGACGCGGGTCCCGGAGATCCGGTCGTGCAGGCAAAGGTTGTCGCGGTTCGCCAGGGCCCACAACAGCCCGAGTCCGATCCCGAACAGGGACACCAGATAACCGCCGCACCGGCGGAAAAACTGCCCCTTCGAGGGCCGTTCCCCGTCCCTCCCCACGACCCGCAGGTCCGTGATCATCATTCCGATCGTCTGGCTGGAGGCGAGGAGGAAGAAAATGGAATAGACGAAATAGGCCAGCAGGAAAAGGGCGGAAAAGTGGACGACGCTCACGGCGTCCATCATGATGGTGCCCGTAAGGCTGTCCGCGGCGAACACCATGATCCCGACACAGGTCACGATGCAGATCAGGTCCACCAGCCCGGACAGGGTCCGGGAAAGGAGGATCAGCTTTCCTTCCGAATCGGCGGACTCCCCCCCGGAAGCCGCCGGCTCAAAAACGGCCGGGGGATCGGCGGGAGGAACGGGCAGCGGACCGGGGGACGCCGTACCGGCCGGCTTGCGGGAAACGGCCGTATCGATGAGGCTCCGGATCTTCCGGGGATCGGATGGGGTCGGCGGCACCGCCTTCAGGGGCTCGAGCTTTTTCTGCAGCGGGACGGGGACCGGCGGACGGGGCGCCGGCTTGCGCGCCTTCATCCGCTCCATGATCTCGGCCCGCAGCGCGGCGGCGGCGGCGTCCGGGGGATTCAGTGCGGGCGCTCCGGCCGAATCCCGGGCGGAACGGACCTGGGGGGCCGACGCGGCCGCCCCCTTTTTCTCCTTGATGACGCGCAGGCGCTCGGAAAGCTCCTTGCGCCAGCCGGGCATTTCCTCAGCCGCGGAAACCCCCGGGCCGTCCGCATCCCCGGCGGTCGAGGCCTCCTCCCGCTCCCCCCGCACGGCATCGGCCCCGTCGCTCGGGGGCGTGCCGGGATCGGCCCGCCCGGACTCCTGGGAGTCCACCGCGATACGGTGCCCGCAGCGCGGGCAGGAGCCCGTCGCATCCATCTCGATAACCAGACAATGAGGACAATTCATAAGCCGCTCCCGCGCGCCCCAGGAAAGTCGGTCTCACGCCGGCCGGAGGCCCGGCGCCCTCTGGCAGAACCGGGCTGATTATAGCACAGGGAGCACCTGTCAGCCCCCCCGCCCTTTTGCTATAATTGAAGGCGGGAGGCCGTAGCCTTGATGACGTTGAAAAGGCGGTCGCTGGTGATGGTCGGGTTGATGGCCTTCGCGGCGGCCGCGTACGGGACAGCCAGGCATTCGGCTCCAGCCATGATCCTTCATGTGGTGGAGCAGTCCCTGATCCAGAAAGCGCCCGCGGATGTCGGTGAAGAGACGGTCCGGCGGCGGCTCGACGAGCTCCTTTCAGCAACTCCGGATGAGAAAGCACGCATGCGGACCCTGCTCCGCATTTCCCAGGATCTGGAGAAGGTGCAAAAACTGACCCATGACGAATGGGCCCGGCTCCGGCCGGAGCAAGAGTCCGGAAATCTCCCGGGCATCCGTCATTGAGGAACTTTTCCCCCCCGGAAGGCGTCTGATAGATAAGGACATGAAATGGCCCAAAGAGGATTCATGGATGGGGTGATGTATCCCGAAGAGCTTGTGCTGTCCGAAAACAGCGGTGCCGTCACGCACGGGGCCGTCCTGGAGCAGGCCGGGTCGGAGGCCGATCTCGGCTTCGACCAGATATTCGAGCGCTACCGATCGATGGTCTACGGCCTTGCCGTGAATATCCTGGGGGACCGGGAAGAAGCGCTGGACGTGTCCCAGGAGGTTTTCCTCACGGTGTACCGCAAACTGGACACTTTCAGGGGGGATTCCTCCCTGAAGACCTGGATCTACCGCATCGCCGCCCGCCGGGCGGCCAACCGGTTCCGCTGGTGGAACCGGATGAGGCGCAGGGGCACGGTTTCGTTGGAAGAGCACCTGGTCCAGAACCCCAACGACGAGCTCTTCTACAATCTGCGGTCCGAAGGCCGGTCACCCGAGGAGGCTCTGGCCTTCGAGGAGCAACACGCGGAGGTCGAACGCATGCTGCGGGACCTCCCCCTGCCGCAGAGGATGGCCGTGGTGATGCGCGACATCGAGGGGTTGTCGTACGAGGAGATCGCCGAAACGCTCGAGGTGTCGCTCGGCACGGTGAAATCCAGGATCGCACGGGGGAGAGAGGGGCTCAAGCGCCGGTTCAACGGAACCGGGAGATAGCCAGAGGCTGACATGGAATGCAGGAAAGTAGTACCTTTGCTGTCGGAATTTCTGGATGAAACACTCGACGCCGGCGACGCCGTGGAAGTCTCCAAGCACCTCGGCGGGTGCGTGGGATGCCGGCGGGAGTACAACGCGCTTGCGGCCGTGCGCGCCCGGCTCCGCTCGGCGGGCAGGATCCCGGAACCCGATTACCTGGGGGACCTGGTGCGGCTCCGGATCGCCGACGCGCGCAGAAACCGCTGGAGCGTCCAGCTGCGGGAGGCCCTGGAGCTGCGCTGGTCCAGGATCCGCACGACGGGGAGGCTCTGGTACCTGAGCCGCGCCGCGGGCACGCTGATGACGGCCGTGCTCTTCGCCCTGATCCCATTTTCGATCAATCCCCCGGGGGTCGAGGCCCGCGCCACCCTCACCGAGCGGATCATGTTCACGCCCCGGGAGCGGAGCCAGATGGCCGCGTCCTTCCAGGTCAAGATGGGGATGGCCCCCGGCGGCATCCAGAAGGAAATCATCCGGCCGAAACGACCGGCCACCCGGCCCGCGATCAACGACCAGGTCCTGTCCGATTTCGGGGAACGCATCTCCCAGGACGGGGAGGATTACGTCTTCTCGGTGCTGACGACGGTCGACCGCACCGGGCAGGCCGAGGCGGAAATGGTGGTCGAACACCCCGACGACCGGAACTTCCTCGAAAGCTTCAACAAGGTCATCTCCTCCCGCCGCCTGGCCCCGGGCCGCGCGCGCGACGGCGAAACGATCGACTCCCGGATGCTGATGATCTTCAGCAAGATATCGGTGTACGACTAGGCCGGCCGCTTCCTTCCGCCGGAGGCTTTCGGGCGTTTCCTCCCGCGTCCTGTTTCGGGGGGCGCCTCCCGCGGCGGGGGGCCGAGCAGGGCGATCTCCCGCGCGCTCAGGTCGCGCCAGCGCCCCATCGGCAATCCCTCCAGGGTGCAGGGGCCGATGCGGGTCCGGACCAGCTTGAGCACCACGAGCCCCACCGCTTCCAGGAGGCGGCGCACCTCGCGGTTTTTCCCCTCGGTCAGCACGATCTCGAGCCGGCTGTACTTTCCCCGGTCTTCGACCCGGACAACGCTCTCCGGCTGCGCCCGTTCCCCCCGCCCGAGTTCCATCCCCGCCCGCATCCTCGAAATCACCTCGTCGTCGACCAGGCCGTTGGCCTTGACCAGGTAGGTCTTCGGCACCCGGGAGGCCGGGCTCATGACGAAATCGGCGAAATCGGTGTCGTTGGTGAGGAGGATCAGCCCCGAGGAATCCTTGTCCAGGCGCCCCACGGGCGAGACCCAGGGGACGCTTTCGTCGAGGCAGTCGTACACCGTCCTCCTCCCGCCCGGGTCCCCGTGGCTCGTGATCACCCCCCTGGGTTTGTTGAAGAGGAGATAGACCCGGCGCGCCGGGCGCAGGCGGTTTCCGTCGAGATGCACCGCGTCCACGCGCGGGTCGAGCCAGGCGTCGGGGTCCCCGACGACGCGCCCGTTGACCTTGACGCGGCCGGCGCGGATGGCCGCGCCCGCGGCGCTCCGGGACCCGAACCCGAAGCGCGAGAGCACCCGGTCGAGCGTCATCTCTCTTTTCGATTCCATCCTTCCCCCCTGGACCCGCGGCGGACCGGACGGACTCCCGGAGGTCCGCGGGACGCTTTATGGTAACATCATCCGGAACCGAACCTCACTGGGGGCACATATGATGGCACACTTGTCCGGCCTGTTGGGCATCGACGCCCGCTATGTAGTCTACCCGCTGATCGCCGTGATCGCGGCCGGCATCCTCCGCTTCGGCCTTCTCCGGACCCTGCGCAGGAAAGCGGCGCAGACCGCGACTACCCTGGACGATCACGTCATCCGCTACCTGGAGTCGCTCGTCACCCCGCTGCTCACGGTCGCGGTCCTCTATTACGTCGCCCACCTGGTCCCCGTCCCCTGGACGACGACCCGATATATCCACAAGGGACTGGGAGTCGCCGCCATCCTGATCGCCGCCGTCCTCACGGCGAAACTGATCACCGTCCTGCTCGCCGATATCGGCGCCCGGAGGGAGAACTGGCGCCGCTTCCTGCAGCCGCTCGCGACCCTCGCCAAAATCCTCCTCGGCCTGATCGTCGTCGCCCTCTCCATCAACACGCTCGGCCTCAACGTCTCCGGCGAGGGGGCGCGCCTGGTCCGCATCGTGGGGATCCTCGTGGGCGCCTACATCCTGCTCCGCATCATCGGCCTCGCCGCCCTCCACCTGGAGCGCCTGGTGGAGGGGACCGAGTCCGGGGTGCTTTCGGAAGCCCAGCGCCGGGCCAGGACGCTGGGGAAGATCATCAACAGCATCGGCTACGTCCTGGTCATTGGGGTGTCCGCCATGCTGATCCTGGACCAGTTCGGGATCAACATCATGCCCATCATCACCGGGGCGGGGATCGCGGGGCTGGCCGTGGGCTTCGGGGCCCAGAACCTGGTGCGCGACGTGATCAGCGGCTTCTTCCTCATCCTCGAAGACCAGATCCGCGTCGGCGACGTCGCCCGGATCAACGGCACCGGGGGGGCCGTGGAGGCCATCCGGCTGCGCACCACCATCCTGCGGGACATGGACGGAACGGTCCACATCTTCCCGAACGGGGAGATCAAGGCCGTCTCCAACCTGACCAAGGACTACGCCTACTACGTCGTCGACCTGGGGATCGCCTACAAGGAAAACGTGGACGAGGTGATGGAGGTGTTGCGCGGAATCGGGGCCGAACTGGCGGAGGACCCGGAGTACCGCCCCTACATCCTGGAGCCGCTGGAGGTCCTGGGGGTGGATGATTTCGGCGACTCCCAGGTGACGCTCAAGCTCCGGATCAAGACCCTGCCGCTGAAGCAGTGGGCGGTGGGGCGCGAACTGCGCCGCCGGATCAAGAACGGCTTCGACGGCAGGGGGATCGAGATCCCCTTCCCGCACCTGAGCGTCTACTGGGGCGAAGCCAGCCGCCCCCTCGAGGCGTCGGTGAAAAAACAGGAGCCGTGACGACCCCCGGCCGCGGTGTCATCCCCGGCCCGGCTCGCGCCCCGGCCGGGCGTTGGGCTCCCGCCCCTGGGAAATGACGCTCTCCGGGGGGACGCTTTCGGTCAGCCACACGTTCCCGCCGATGACGGAGCGCGCCCCGACGGTGATCCTCCCGAGGATGGTCGCCCCGGCGTAGATGACCACGTCGTCCCCGATGACGGGGTGGCGGTCGACCCCCTTGATGGGCACCCCCTTCTCGTCGAGCGGGAAGCTCTTCGCCCCCAGCGTGACCCCCTGGTAGATGCGCACGCGGTCCCCAATGACGGCGGTCTCCCCGATCACCACCCCCGTGCCGTGATCGATGAAGAACCTCCGGCCGACCCGGGCCCCGGGGTGGATGTCGATCCCGGTGACGCTGTGGGCGTTCTCCCCGATGATCCTGGGAATCACCGGCACCTCGAGGTCGTACAGTTCGTGGGCGACGCGGTGGTTGGTGATCGCGAAAACACCCGGGTAGCAGAAGATGGTTTCGCCCGGGCTCTTGGCCGCCGGGTCCCCGTCGTAGGCGGCGCGTACGTCCTCCATGAGGAGCGCCATCACCTCGGGCACCCTTTCGAGGAACTTGCGCGTGATCCCGGCGGCCCGGTCCCTGCACTCGGACGGGCTGCGCACGCCTCCGGGGCACACGAAACAGAACCCGCGCCGGATCTGCTCCTCGAGCGCGATGGCGACGCGGTCCAGGATCGCGCCCACGTGAAGGGTCAGCGCTTCCGGGCTGAACTCGGCCAGGTGGAAGAAGCCGGGAAACAGGACGGAGCGGAGCTGCTGCATGATCTCCAGGCAGCTCGAGCGCGACGGGAGCTGCGCCCCGCACTCCTTCGGGACGTTCGGCAGGAACTCGTGCCGCCGGCTCACCTCGACGAGCCGCCGGGCGATTTCGGATATGGACACCCCGTCTGTTCCGCTCATTTGCATCACCCCCCTGTCCTTTCGATGCCGTTACGGACTAATATATCATTTTCCCCGGGACCCGGCCCCGTCCGACAGGAAATACCGGAACGGGCGCCCCTTCACACGGAGGCAGAGACGAGGCCATGAAACCGATCCACACCTTCACCGTGATCCCCAGGCTGCCGGCGGCGCTCGAGCGCCTGCGCGATCTCGCCTACAACCTGCGCTGGGCCTGGAACCATGACACCATCGAGCTGTTCCGCCGCCTCGACCGCGACCTCTGGGAGGAGAGCGGGCACAATCCCGTGCGCATGCTGGGATCGCTCGACCAGAAGCGGGTGGAGGAAGCCGCGGCCGACGACTCCTTCCTGGCCTATTTCGAACGCGTCCTCGCCGATTTCGACGCCTACATGGAAAGCCGGGGCAGCTGGTTCCGCAAGACCCACCCGGAGGCGGAAGACTCCGTGATCGCCTACTTTTCAGCGGAATTCGGCCTGACCGAGTGCCTCTCCATCTTCGCCGGAGGCCTCGGCATCCTCTCCGGAGACCACCTGAAGGCCGCGAGCGACCTGGGGTTGCCGCTCGTGGGAGTCGGCCTGTTCTACCAGCAGGGCTACTTCCAGCAGTACCTGAACGCCTCCGGGTGGCAGCAGGAGGCCTACGCCGACAACGATTTTCACACCCTCCCGGCCGCACTGCAGCGGGGGCCCGACGGCAGGGAACTGAGGATAGAGGTGCCGCTGCCCGGACGGAACGTGGCTGCGCGGATCTGGCGCGTCAACGTGGGGCGCGTGGGGCTTTACCTGCTCGACACCAACATCCCCGAGAACGCCCGGGACGAAGACCGCGACCTTACCGACCAGCTGTACGGGGGGGACCTGGAGTACCGGCTCCGGCAGGAGATCCTGCTCGGCATCGGGGGATACCGCGCCCTGGAGGCGCTCGGCATCCACCCGACCGTTTACCACATGAACGAGGGGCACTCGGCCTTCCTCTCGCTGGAATTGATCCGCAACCTGATCCGCGACCGCTCCCTCTCCTTCGCCCAGGCCCGCGAACTGGCCTCCTCCGCCCTCGTCTTCACCACCCACACCCCCGTCGCCGCGGGGCACGATTATTTCCCCGCCGCGCTGATGGAGCGCCACTTCTCTTCCTATGCCGCGGAACTGGGGATCCCCCTGGAGGATTTCATCGCCCTGGGCCGGCGCGACCCGGCGCGAAAGGACGAAAGCTTCTGCATGACGGTGCTGGCCCTGCGGATGGCGGCCTCGAGCAACGGCGTCAGCCGCCTCCACGGGGAGGTCAGCCGCGGGCTCTGGAAGGACCTCTGGCCCGACGTCCCCGAGCGCGAAATCCCGATCACCCACATCACCAACGCGGTCCATTTCCAGTCCTGGATTTCGCAGGAGATGAACCAGCTGTACGAACGCTACCTGGGGCCCGGCTGGAGGACGCAGCCGTCCGCGGAGAACGTGTGGGACCGGATCGAATCGATCTCGTCGGAAAGCCTGTGGCGCACCCACGAGCTGCGCAGGGAGCGCCTCGTCGCCTTCGCCCGCAGGCAGCTGCGCCTGCAGCTGGAGCGCCGGGGGGCGCCGCAGGCGGAGATCGCCGCGGCCGAGGACGCCCTGGACCCCGAGATCCTGACGATCGGTTTCGCCCGCCGCTTCGCCACCTACAAGCGGGGGACCCTGCTGCTGCGCGACCGCCGCCGCCTGGCCGCCATCCTCAACGACCCGAAGCGCCCCGTCCAGGTGATCTTCGCGGGAAAGGCCCACCCCAGGGACGACGAGGGGAAGGAGCTGATCCGCCAGATCACCGCCCTGGCGCGGGAACCGGAATTCCGGCGCCGCATCGTCTTCGTCGAGGACTACGACATGAGCGTCGCCCGCTACCTGGTCCAGGGGGTCGACGTCTGGCTGAACACCCCCCTGCGCCCCAACGAAGCGAGCGGCACCAGCGGCATGAAGGCGATCGCCAACGGGGTGCTGAATCTGAGCACCCTCGACGGGTGGTGGGACGAAGTCTGCCGCTCGCGGACCCCGAACCACCCCCTGGTCGGCTGGGCCATCGGGAAGGGGGAGTCGTACGCCGACACGGAATACCAGGCCCAGGTGGAAGCCGAGGCCCTGTACGACATCCTGGAGCGCGACGTGGTGCCCACCTTCTACGACCGCCGCGCCGACGGGGTGCCGCACACCTGGATCCGGCTCATGAAATCGTCCATCGCCGACCTCTCCCCCTGGTTCAACACCAACCGGATGGTCCGGGAGTATGCGGAACGGTTCTACCTGCCGGCACACGAACGCTTCCGCCGGCTCGGGGCCGAAGGCGCCGCACGGGCGATCGCGCTTGCGGAGGCGCTCGGACGCATCCGCGCCGCCTGGCCGGGGCTGGGGGCGGACATGATCGAGACCACCCTCCCCTCCGAGATCGCGGTCGGCGAAAGCATCCGGTTCCGGGCCCGGGTCCGCACCGGACCCCTGTCCATGAACGACCTGAGGGTCGAACTCTACGCCGGGCGCCTCAACGCGCACGGGGAGATCGAAAAGCCCCTCATCGTCGAGATGCGGCCCGCGCGGGAGGAGGCGGGAGGGACGATCTACGAGACCACCGCCGTTCCCGACTGCGGGAGCGGCAGGCACGGCTACACCGCGCGCGTCCTGCCGCGCCACCCCGAACTCCAGAACAAGTTCATCCCGGGCCTCATCCTGTGGGCCAACGGGGCGGCCGGGAATACGGGCAGGGCGTCGGCCCCGGGCGGGAAAACCGCCTGACCCCGCGCGCGGGGAGGGGGAAACCATGGAAACATTTTCCGTCCGGACCCGGGAGCACACCCAGTTCCTGGACATCACTCGGAAACTCGAGACGGCGGCGGCGGGGCTCCGGCGCGGGGTGCTGACGGCGTTCGTCCCGCACACCACCGCCGGGATCACGATCAACGAAAACGCCGACCCGAGCGTCACGGCCGACATGGCCGCGGCCCTGGAGCGCTCCGTCCCCTGGCAGGCGGGTTACGCGCACGGCGAGGGGAACGCGGCGGCCCATGTCAAGGCGAGCATGATGGGGTCCTCGGTGCAGGTCATGGTGGAAGACGGGCGCCTGATGCTCGGCACCTGGCAGGCGGTCTATCTCTGTGAATTCGACGGCCCCCGCACCCGCGACGTCTGGGTCACGACCGTGCCGCATCCATAGGGAAAACCACGCGGAAGCAGGCCCCGCGGCCGGGCGTCGAGTCGACCCGGATCTCCCCGCCGTTGTTGCGGACCAGCTGGTAGGAGATCGAAAGGCCCAGCCCGGTCCCTTCCCGCCTGGTGGTGAAAAAGGGATCGAAGATCGAGTCCAGTTTTTCGGGATCGATCCCGGGTCCGTCGTCCTCGACCGCGATCTCGAACGTGCCGTCCCCGGTCGCGCCGCAGATCCGGACTTCCCCCCCTTCCGGCTGCGCCTGGACGGCGTTGAGGAGGATGTTGATCAGCACCTGCTTCACCTGCTCCGGGTCCACGTCGAGGGTCGCCGCGGGAGCGTCGAAGCTCCCGACGATCGTAACCCCCCGGCGCCGGGCTTCGTCATCGCACAGGCGCGCCGCAGCCCCGGCGATCTCGCGCCAGTCGGCCGGCATCCGCCGGGGGGGCGCGGGGCGGGAGAACGCGAGGATCTCGCCCGTCAGCTTTTCCAGCCGGGCGACCTCCTGCCGGGCGATGCGCGCGAACTCGCTCCGAGGATCGTCTTCCGGAAGGTCCTGCCCCAGGATCTCCACCGCCCCCTGGATCGACCCGAGGGGATTGCGGATTTCGTGCGCGATCCCGGCCGAGAGCCGCCCGAGCGACGCCAGCCGGTCCGAGTGCCGGATCTGCTCGAAGGCCTGGTTCAACCTGCCGTAGGCCTCCTCCAGATCGGATCCTGTCTTCTCCAGCCGCTCCCTGGTTTTCCGCTGCGCCCGCGCCAGGTACCCCAGAAGCACGGCGATGACGAGGTACATGAGGATCTCAGCGTACTGCTGGAAGGCGTAGGTCGGGTGGTGCCCCCAGTCCCGCCAGATGTGGACGAGATAAAGCAGGGCCAGGCCCGCGGCCGTGACCACCCCGCCCAGGATCTCGAACCAGAAGCTGGCCAGGATGACGGGCAGGTAGTAGCCGCGCTGGTAGACCTGGTGCAGGTACATGTGCTCGGTCCCGGTCGCATAATGGAGCGCCGTGATCCCCAGCACGAGCGCCAGGATGATCCCCCTTTTTACCCAGGCGTTTTTCCGCTTTCCGGCGGGGATCATGGGTCCTCCGCCCCGTCATTCTCCGACAGGCCCCGGTTAGGGCCCAGTCCGTACTTCTGCATGCGGTAGACCAGCACATTGCGCGAAATATGCAAAAATTCCGCCGCCCGGGTCTGGTTCCCCCCCGTCCGCTCGAGCGCCTCGGCGATGACGTCCTTCTCCAGTTCCTCGAGGGACACCCCTTCGGGCGGGAGGCTGATGGAAGCCCGGCCGACCGTCAGGCGGGGCTCCAGGATCTCTCCCGGAAGGCATTCCAAGTCGGCCTCCTCTCCCCGTGAAAGGACGACCAGGCGCTCCACGACATTTTCGAGTTCGCGGACGTTTCCCGGCCAGGGGTGGGCCTCCAGCTTGTGGAGGACGGCCGATCCGATCCGGATGAGCGGACGGTTGTAGCGGCCGCAGATCCGCTCGGCGAACAGCCGTACAAACAGGGGGATATCCCCCCGCCGCTCGCGCAGCGGCGGCACGACGAGGGGCGCCACGTTCAGGCGGTAGAACAGGTCCTGCCGGAACCCGCCGTCCGCCACCATCTGCCGGAGATCCCGGTGAGTGGCGGCGATGATGCGCACATCCACCTTGCGCGGAATGGCTTCCCCGATGACGTCGATTTCGTTCTCCTGGACCACCCGCAGGATCTTCGCCTGCAGCTGCGGCGGCAGGTCGCCTATTTCGTCCAGGAACACCGTGCCGCCGTCCGCCGCCTCGAATTTGCCGGTCCGGTCGGCCGCGGCCCCGGTGAAGGCGCCCTTGCGGTACCCGAACAGTTCCGACTCCAGGAGCGCCTCGGGGATCGCACCGCAATTGACGATGACGAACGGCCGGCCCGCGCGCGGACCGTTGTAGTGGATGGCCTTGGACAGGATCTCCTTCCCGGTCCCGCTCTCGCCCGTCACCAGCACCGTGGTGTCGACGGAGGCGAGGCGGCCCGCCTGCTCGATGACGCGCCGCATCGCCTTCGAGCCCCCGATGAGGCCGTCGAACCGGAAGGCCGTCGTCACCGCCTCCCGCAGGTTGCGGTTTTCCGCCACCAGGCCGGCGAATGCGAGCGCCTGCCCCAGGGTATGCAGCAGGGCGTCCCGGTTCAGCGGTTTCGTCAGGTAATGGAATGCCCCCGCCTTGATGGCCTCCACGGCCGAATCGATCGTGCCGTAGGCCGTGATGACGATCACCGGCGTATCCGGAGACCTGCGCCTGATTTCGAGCAGGAGCTCCTGGCCCGGGATGCCGGGCATGTCCAGGTCAGTCAGGACCGCGTGGCAGCGGTGGCGGGAAAACAGCTCGAGCGCCCGCTTGCCGTCTTCGGCCTCGAGCGCCTCGTAGCCCGCCTGCCGGAGCTGGTACTGCAGCACGCGGCGGAAGCTCGCGTCGTCGTCGGCGATAAGAATCAGGGGCGCAGGCATGGCGGAGTCTCTCCTTTTCAATATTACGGGGAGCGGCGGCCGCGGCATACCGAAATCTCGCCGGGCCGGCAGCGGGCTACCGGATGTGCCGCCGGTGGATTCTTTCCCAGATGAAGTCGTACTCCTCCGGCTCGAGCCGCCGCTTCAGGTCGAACACGTAGTTCCGCCCGGAGCCGAACGGGCCGCCGGGGGAAGGGGCGCCGAGGCGCAGCTGAAAGGGCCCCGTGCTCCCCAGGGATTCCAGTTCGTCATACCGCCACAGGGCCGACCCTCCCGGAGCGGAGGTACGATAGACGACCTGCTCTTCCCCGAACTCGAGCACCCCTTCGGTGCCCGCGGGAAATTTCCGGTGGCGCGCCGGGAGCGCAAACCGGGGCGACGACTCCCGGGGAACGATCCCCGACACCAGCGGGCGCGCCATCCTGGCTTCCATCTCCCGGCGGAAGCCGTCGTCCAGCGTCCCCGAAAGCAGGCGGAAATTGAAGGCTTCGTCGCCGCCCATGCGCATCGGCCGCGAGCGGTAGGTAAGGATGGAGACCCGGTCCGGGAAAAGCGTCATCTGCTGAATGTCCCCATACTTCCAGGTGCGCTCGTGATCCTTTTTTCCGGAAGCGTACCGCACCTCCTCGGCGCCGAAGACGAGTTCCCCCCTGCAGCCGCCGAGCAGATGGTCATGCCGGACCGGGACCACCCTGGGTTCCTCCCCGTTGCCCGGCGCCGGACTGAGGGCAAGCAGCAGAACAAAAATCCCGACTCTCATGAGACCTCCTTATGCGGCGGAAACGATGCGCAGCTTGACCTCCGCGTGCCATTTCCAGAGACAATAGACCGCCGGGTAGACCAGGAGTTCGAGCAGGAACGAGGTCGCCAGCCCTCCCACCATGGGGGCCACCACGCGCTTCATCATGTCCGAACCCACGCCCGTGGCCCACATGATCGGCATCAGCCCCAGGAAGGCGGCCGTCACCGTCATCATTTTAGGGCGCACCCGCTTGACCGCGCCGTGGATGACGGCTTCCACCAGTTCGGCCCGGCTCTGCAGCTTCCCCTTGCGTTTGGCCTCCTCGTAGGAAAGGTCGAGGAACAGGAGCATGAACACGCCGGTCTCGGCATCGAGCCCCATCAGGGCGATCATCCCGACCCAGGCGGCGATGGAGAGGTTGTAGCCGAGGATCCACATGAACCAGACGGCGCCGATGAGGGAGAAGGGGACGGCCAGCATCACGATCGACGCCTTCATGAGCGATTTCGTGTTCATATACAGGAGGGCGAAGATGAGGAAAAGGGTGATCGGGAGAACGATCTTGAGCCGTTCCCGCACCCGGAGCATGTTTTCGTACTGCCCGCTCCAGTCCAGTGAATAGCCCGCGGGGAGCGCGATCGTCTCGTCGACGATGCGCCGGGCGCGCTCCACGTACCCGCCGATATCTTCCGTGGCCAGATCGACGAACACGTAGCCGGCCAGCATGCCGTTCTCGTTCCGGATCATGGAGGGGCCGGTGGTGCGCCGGATGGCGGCGACCTGGGAAATCGGGATCTGCGCGCCGGCCGGAGTCGAAATCAGGACATCCCCCAGGCGTTCCATGTTGTCCCGGGCCTCCCGGGGGTAACGGATATTGACCGGGTGGCGCGCGCGCCCCTCGATCGTCGTCATGATGTTCTCCCCTCCGATGGCCGAGAGGATCACCTCCTGGGCATCGGCGACGGACAGTCCGTACCGGGCCAGCCGCTCCCGCTTGAGTTCGAAATCCACAAAATATCCCCCCGCAACGCGCTCGGCGTAGACCGATCGGGTTCCCGGGATCGCGCCCATGATCGATTCCAGGCGGGCCCCGATCTTCTCGATTTCCGCGAGATCCGGACCAAAGATCTTGATGCCGACAGGGGTCCTCACCCCGGTGGTCAGCATGTCGATGCGGGCGCGGATCGGCATGGTCCAGGCGTTGGTGACCCCGGGGATCCGAAGCCGGGCGTCCATCTCGGCGATCAATTCTTCCATGGTGATCCGGTCGGGCCAGATCCGGCGGAAAACGAGGTTGCTGAGCCATTCCGGAGACCAGTCCGAGTACCATCGTTCCTTCGGCCGCCACTCCGACTGCGGCTTGAGCAGGATCGTCGTTTCCATCATGGAAAGGGGGGCCGGGTCGGTGGAGGTATCCGCGCGCCCTGCCTTGCCGAACACCCTTGCCACCTCGGGAAAACTCTTCAACAGCCGGTCCTGGACCTGGAGGACGCGTTGCGCCTCCGCGACCGAAATGCCCGGAAGCGTCGTCGGCATGTACAGGATGGAGCCTTCGTTCAGGGGGGGCATGAATTCACTCCCCAGCTGCAGGTACACCGGGATGGTGGTCAGGACGAGCGTCAGCGCCACGGCGATGGTGGTTTTGGGGTTCCCGAGAGCCCAGCGCGCCGGGGGCTCGTAGATTTTGAATAGCAGGCGGCTGATCGGATGCTTTTCCTCCCGGTAATACTTCCCCACCAGCGCCTGGCTGGCGATCCAGGCGAGCGGCCGGGGCCGGAAATGGAAATCGTCCATCCGGGCGAAGAGCATGCGCAGCGCCGGGTCGAGCGTGATCGCCAGGAGCGCCGCGATGGCCATGACGAAATTCTTGGTATAGGCGAGGGGCTTAAAAAGGCGCCCCTCCTGGTCCACCAGGGTGAAGACGGGGAGAAAGGCGACGGCGATGACCAGCAGGGAGAAGAAGACGCTCGGGCCGACTTCTTTCAGGGCTTCGAGCCGGATCCGGTGAAAATCCCCCCGGCGCCCCCCCTCGATCCAGAGCTCCAGCTTTTTGTAGGCGTTCTCCACCTCCACGATGGCGCCGTCGACCAGGACGCCGATGGAGATCGCGATTCCGGCCAGCGACATGATATTGGAATGGATTCCCAGAAAATACATCGGGATGAAGGACAGGAGCACGGCCACGGGGATGGTCAGGATCGGCACCAGGGCCGAGGGGATGTGCCAGAGAAAGACGAGGATCACCAGGCTGACGATGGCCATCTCCAGGAAAAGCTCGTGCCTGAGCCTGTCGATCGATTGCCGGATCAGGTCGGAACGGTCGTAGGTATTGACGATCCTGACCCCCTCGGGGAGCGAGGACTCCAGTTCCCGGAGCCGCGTCTTCACCCGGTCGATGACCTTGTCCGCGTTCTCCCCGTGGCGCATGACGATGATGCCGCCGACCACATCCCCCCGGCCGTCCAGGTCGGCCACACCGCGGCGGATGTCGGGCCCCCGTTCGATCCGGGCGACATCCCGGAGCAGGACGGGAGTCCCCCGCGCGTCCGTTTCCAGGACCGCCTGACCGAGATCGTCTTCGGACTTCACGTAGCCCCGCCCGCGCACCATGTACTCGCGCCCCGAGGACTCGAGCAGGCGCCCGCCCGATTCGACGTTGGAGTCGCGCACCGCCCGGCGCACCTGCCCGATCGAGATCCCGCGGGCCGCAAGCTTCTGGCGGTCGACCGTCACCTGGTACTGGTTCTGAAACCCGCCCACGGTGGCGACCTCGGCCACTCCCGGGACCGCCTGCAGCCAGTAGCGCAGGCTCCAGTCCTGGAACGACCGCAGATCCGCGAGGCTGTGCCTGCCGCTCCCGTCGACCAGGGCGTACTGGTAGATCCACCCGACCCCGGTGGCGTCGGGCCCGATTTCGGTCCGCACCTCCGGGGGGAGCGCGGCCGACGTCTTGCTGAGATATTCCAGCACCCGGCTCCGGGCCCAGTAAATGTCCGTACCGTCTTCGAAGACGACGTAGACGTAGGAAAAGCCGAAATCGGAATAGCCCCGGATCGACTTCACCCCGGGGGCGCCCAGCAGGGCGGCCGTGATGGGATAGGTGACCTGGTCTTCGATGATGTCCGGGGAGCGGTCCCAGCGGGAGAAGACGATGACCTGCGTGTCGGACAGATCGGGGATGGCGTCGATCGGCTGGTGGTAGACGGTCCAGACGCCGCCGGCTACGGCGGCGGCGGCCAGCATCAGCACGATGAATCGATGTCGGGCGCTCCATTCAATGATGGTTTCGACCATGATCCGTCCTCGGGCGGGCGTCAGGGACCATGCCCGTGCCCGCCGGCATCCGCAAGCGCCGCTTTCAGCCGGGATTCGGAATCGAGCAGGAAATTGGCCCCGGCCGCCACCCGCTCCCCTTCAGACAATCCCTCGACAATCTCCACCCAGGGGCCCCAGGAAACGCCCAGCCGGACTTCCCGCGGTTCGAAAACCCCTTCCCCCCGGGCCACGAAAACGATATCGCGAGCGCCGGTTGAAACGACCGCGCTGTCGGGCACGCCGATGCCCGATGCGCGCATGCCCCCCACCAGGACGTCCGCGTGCATCTCCGGCTTCAATCGCCCCCCGGGGTTGGAAAATTCCAGCCGGGCGCGCACCGTCCGGGTGGCGCCATCGACCGTGGGGTCGATGAAGGTCACCCTGCCGCGCCATATTTCGCCGGGAAGGAAAGGGAGCGTCAGCGTCGCGCTCTGGCCCGGCCTGACCCGCGGCAGGTCCCGCTCGTAGATGTCGGCCTGGACCCAGACCCGGCCGAGGTCGACGATCTCGTACAGGCTGGCTCCCGCGACGACGCGCGCCCCCTGCTGCGCCGTTTTGGCGATCACGGTACCGGAGACCGGCGCCACGAGCGTCAGCGCGCGTACCGGCATGCGCGTCCTTTCCAGGGCATCGATCTGCTCCGCCCCGATGTCCCAGAGCCTGAGGCGCTGCCGCGCCGCGGCGAGCAGATCCATGGTCGGGGTCCCCGGCGCCCCGGGCTCGAGCCCGGGCATCTGTTCCCGCGCCCGCAAAGCCAGCAGATATTCGTTCTGGGTGGCATACAGCTCGGGGGAATAGACGCTGAAGAGCGGCTGCCCCTTCCGGACATAGGCGCCCGTGTAATCCACGAACAGCTCCTCGATGTAGCCGTCGAATTTGGCGTGGACGCGATGGATGCGGGTTTCGTCATAGGTGACGATGCCCGAGGTCCGGATCGTGGGGGTGAGATCGAGAGTGCGCGCCTCTGCCAGGGTGATGCCCATCATCTGGACGCGGTCATCAGGGATGGAAACGGTCGCATATCCCGCCGGCGCGGGGCCTTTCCCCGCCTCGCCCGCCGCCTCGCCCCCGGAATCCCCTGCGGCATCCCTGATGGGGACGAGCTTCATCCCGCAGATCGAGCAGTCGCCGGGGTGATCGGAGGTGTAGGTGGGGTGCATGGGGCAATGGTACCGGGCCTCGCCCGTGACGCCCCCCTCCCCCGTCTCCCCGCGATGCTGATAGAGGAAGAAGCCACCGGACACCAGTATCGCCGCCGCCAGAAATCCCAGCATAAAATATTTCATCGCCGCTTCCCTTCTTATCCTGCCAGGCTCTCCCCGGAAAGTTCCTCCAGGCCGGCCAGCGCCTGCAGGTACCTGGCGCGGTTTTGGTGGTAGTTCATCTCATGCTCCAGAACGGCCGTGAAGTTCGACAGCACGGAGAGAAAATCCACTTTCCCCGTCCCGTAGCTTGCGAGCGAGGATTCCAGCGCCAGCGTGGCCTGGGGTACGATCGTTTTGGAGTAGAGCTCCATCAGCCGGCGGGCGGTCTCGGCCTCGAGCCAGGCCTCCCGGATCCCCTGCTGGAGCCGTTGTTCCTCGGCCCGGTAGGTTTTCCGCGCCTCCGCCAGCCGGGCCCCGCTCTCTTCCAGCCCCAGGCGCTGCTTGCGGGCGAAAAACAGGGGAAGATTCAGCTGGACCCGGAACTCCCAGGCATCCTTCATGGATCCCTGGTTGCCGTACCCCCCCATCACCTCAAAATCGGGATAATATTCGCGCCGTGCCAGGTCGGAGCCCAGTTGGCGGCCGTCGATCATCGCTTTCCGGGCCCGCAGCGCCGGGGACGTCTGCACGGCCCTCTGCTTCAGATATTCCGGGGAGGGGAGAGGGGGCGGTTCGTCCGGGGATCCGGGCCGGCCGAGCGGAGCATCCACGTCCCGATCGAGCAAAGCATTGATTTCGGCGGCCAGGATCCCCTTCCGTCGCTCGACTTCCAGAATCCGGGTCCCGATGATCGAAATTTCGACCTGGGACTTGATGAGGTCCTGCTGCATGGCCGTACCCGCCACATACCGGAATTCGGCCGCCTGGGCCAGGCGCCCGAGCAGGCTCCGGTTGCGCCCGAGGATCTCCAGGGCGCTGTGGACAAACTCCAGTTCGTGGAACGCGCGCTTCATGCGGTTGATCAGGTTCCGCCGGGTCGCTTCATAGACGAACGACTCCGATTCCGCCTCCCGCTCGGCGATGGCGCTCCGCAATCCGCGCTTGCCCGGAAAGGGGATACCCTGAGCCACGCCGATGCCCAGGGAGGCCATCGGAGCGGAACCCAATCCCGCGCCCGGCAGGGGACTCCCGACGCTCGTGTAGCCCAGGCGGAGGGTGGGATCGGGAAGGGCCCCCGCCTGTCCCGGCCGCTTCTGCATGGCTTCCCACCGTTTCCGGGCGGCCAGCAGGTCGGGGTTCCGCGCCAGCATCTGTTCCAGGAGTTCCTCCAGCCGGAGAGACCCGGTCTGGTCGCCGGGCGCTCCGGAGAATGCCGGAGGAAGGATCAAGCCCAGAGTCAGGGGCAATACCCGGAGAATCCCTTTCATGTCCGGCTCCTTTCAACCCGACCCGAAGAACGCAAATGCCGGGCCAGAAACAACCAACCCGCGAATAACTCCATTTAAAGGGTTTATATTGGGACAACCGAGAGCGGCCCGTCGGTGCAGTTGGATATTCAACTATACTGTTGAATATCCAACGATTCCGAGGGGGGCCACCGGAATAGTGCAGGCCAGCTTCCTCCTCAGCCCCTATGCCCGTACCCGGGCCCAAAGAAACGGATCGATCCCCCGGCGGCCCCGGGAGCCATAACCCCTTCAATTCGATTGACCCGCCGCCCCGTAGAACCTTAGGATAGAGAGGCAAATGAGCCCTGTTTTTCCGCATCATCGAATGAGACCGGACGCCCTCCCCGGTCCCGTCCGGCTTCCGCCCCATGAAAAAAGGGAGCCCGAGACTGAGATAAACGGTCGCTTGGGTCGTAAATCTATGTGAATAGTTTTCCAAAGAGGTGTTCATCCATGGCTGGAGACAAAAAACCTGAAACTGAAAAAGCCGAGAAAAGGTTTTCCCGGCGCGCTTTCGTCGTAGGCAGCGGCACCGCCCTCGCCGGAGGAGCCCTGACCGCCGTATCCGGCACCACCGCGATGGCGGCGCAGGGTACCAAGAAAAACGCTATCGACTATCCCCTTTCAACCAAGTACCTGGTCTACGACAGCAAGCATTGCGCCGGGTGTCTCAGCTGCATGATGGCCTGCTCGATGGTGCATGAAGGAGCGACCAGCCTGTCGCTGGCCCGCATCCAGGTCCACCGGGCCGTGCTCAACCAGTACCCCCAGGACATCGTGCAGAACATCTGCCGGCAGTGCCCGGAACCGCTCTGCGTGGACAACTGCCCCACCGGCGCCTGCCACGTCAGCGCCGAAAACGGCAACGTCCGGCTGATCGACCAGGAAAAATGCATCGGGTGCCAGACCTGCATGCGCTCCTGCCCCTACAGCCCCCACCGCCCGATCTGGAACCCCGTGACCAAGAAGGCCACCAAGTGCGACCTGTGCGTCGACACCCCCTACTACAACAAGAAGGGGGGGCCCGACGGAACCCAGGCCTGCGTGGAGATCTGCCCGGCCAACGCGCTCGCCGTCGTGGACAAGCTCCCGGACCAGGCCGACAACCGGGGTTACGACCGTAATCTGCAGCCGCCGCCGAAGAAGGCGCCTCCTTTCGGAGCATTCCCTAAAGGGAAACCCAAAGCCAAAACCGAGGCGCCCAAAGCGCCCGCAAACTAGGGAAAGGAGGAGACGTTATGGCTACACCAGGATTTGGTGGAAAGATTCTGCTGGTCAACCTGTCCACCAAGGAAATCAGGGCGCTCGATTCGGAGAAGTATGAAATGTACGGCGGCGGCCACGGCACGGCCACGGCCCTCTTCTGGGAGTTCTGCGTGGCCCCCGGAGACTGGGACCTGCAGGACGCCTTCAACCCCAAGAACATGGTCGCCCTGATGACGGGGGCGATGGCGGGCACCGCCACCCCGGCCGCCTCGCGCACCAGCGTCTCGGGCCTGTCCCCGCAGTGCTACCCGGTCCAGTGGTTCTGCCACAGCAACTTCGGCGGCGCCTTCGCCACGATGATGAAATTCGCCGGCTGGGACGGCGTGGCCGTCATCGGCAAGGCGGAATCCCCCGTCTATATCAACATCGTCGACGACAAGGTCACCCTCGAAGACGCCAAGGCTTTGTGGGGGCTCGATTCCTGGAAGACCCAGGAGGAGATCTGGAAACGCACCGGCGTCCGCTTCGGCGAAGAGTGGTGGCACCTCGACGGCGGCTACTCCGTGCAGCGGCCCCAGATCGTGACGACGGGCCCGGCGGGCACAAACATGACGCGCGTGGCCTCCCTTATCCACGGCGGCGGCAGCGGCGCCGGCCAGGGGGGGTTCGGCGGCGTCTTCGGGTCGAAAAACCTCAAGGCGGTGGCCGTCATCGGCACCGGGAGCATCAAGATCGCCGACCCGAAGGGGCTCAAGAACGCCCGGGAATGGTGGGACAAGACCTGGCCCCGGGCGGGCGGGGGGTTCGGCGGTTTCGGACCCGCCTCGGTGTCCTCCTGCTGCGCCGGCTGCGGCATTCCGCGCATGTGCCACAACCGCGACCGCACCTACAGCATGGACTCGGACGACTGCGCGGAATCGACCTGGTATTCGCTCGTCGACCACCAGACCCCGACGGAGATCAACCAGAAGGGGACCGACATCTGCCAGCAGCTCAGCCTGAACGCCATGGAAACCTGTTTCATGGGCCCGATGTCGTTCCCGACCGACCACAACAAGGACTTCCCGATCCAGCCGAAGATCCCCGCCTACACCGCCCTGGGCTGGTACATGAAGAAGATGTACGACATGGGCATCATCGGCCCCGGCACGAAGTACGACACTTCCCCCCTGCCGATGGACGCTTTCAAGAGCGAGCAGTTCATGGAGATCTACGGCATCGCCCTGGCCAACCGGATCGGCATCGGCGACCTGCTGGCGGAAGGGACGGCGCGCTTCGCCGAGAAGCTCGGCCGGACCGACGATTTCAACACCCTCTGCCGGCTGACCATGTGGGGGTACCAGGACCACTGGTCCATGCCCGGGGTCGAATGGGCCTACGGCAACCTGCTCGACTCGCGCGACATCAACAACCACGACATGTCCGTGGGGCGCAAGCGCGGGATCACGTGCGAGCAGTTCGTCAACATCCTCGCCGAGCGGACGCTGGGGAAAGACCCCTTCTGGTTCGACTACACCTGGGAGGGGGACCGGGCCTACAAGACCGGGATCTACTCCGAATCCACCGCCAAGTGGGTGGCCTGGCACCAGCACTACTGGAACTACTACAAGGAATCGGTCGGCTTCTGCGACTGGGGATACTCCCAGCTCTACAACCAGGCCCACGCCCAGGGCTACGGGCACACGCCCGAGATCGAGCCCAAGTACCTCAACGCCGTCACCGGGCGCAACCACACCTTCCAGGACGGGCTGGAAATCGGCCGGCGCGCCTGGAACCTGAAGCGCGCGATCTTCGTCCTGCAGGGGCGCCACCGCAAGATGGAGAACTTCACCGGGTACTACTACCGCCCGGGGGCTTCCTATTGCGGCTACGCCAGCGAGCTCCCCATCTACGACGGAACCAAGTGGGACTGGCAGAACTGCCGGGAACTCTACTTCACCCGGGAAGGGGTGGACACCTTCAAGACCCTCTTCTACAAGGAAGAGGGGTGGAACCCCGATTCAGGTTACCCCACGCGCAAGACGCTTGAGGATCTGAATATGAAGTATGCGGCCGACCATCTCCAGGCCAAGGACAAACTGGGGTAGACTCCGCCCCCACGGATCCTACCAGGCCTCCGGGGCTCCGGCCCCGGGGGCCTTTTTTTTGCTGCCCCCTCCCCCCCGTTTGCGATAACGTATCAGTCCTCAGCCATCCTGAAGAATGGAAGGACGCAACCCGCCCCGGACGCCGGGGCCCAGACAGGGAGCAGCCGATGAAAAAAACGATCGTTCGTCTCTGTATTCTACTCGCCGCCGGAGCCCTGGCCGCCGCCTGTTCAAAGGGCCCGAAGCAGCCCGACCGCGCGGCCCTGGTCGAAATGATGGACCGCTATCTCCAGGCTGTCGTGAGGCATGACCCCACCGGGCTCCCCTTCGCGCGCGACGTCAGGCTCGTGGAAAACATCCAGCCCACCAAGGTGGGCAAAGGGCTCTGGGAAACCGCCACCTCCGGGCCGACCGAGTTCAAGATCTATGTCGCCGACCCCGCGGCCGGGCAGGTGGGATTCATGGGCGTGATCGGGGACAAGGGGAAACCGGCGCTGCTCGGGGCGCGCCTGAAGGTGGTCGACGGCAGGATCGCCGAAATCGACCACATGGTCTCCCCCCTGACGGGCGAGCTGCCGGCGGGGCTCCTCAAGCCGCGCGCGGGGCTGGTGACGCCCCTTGACGCCTCCGAGCGGGTGCCGCGCGAGGAGATGCTCCGGGCGGCCAATGCCTACTACGACGCCATCGAGCAGAGCGACGGCAACGTGGCCCCCTTCGCCGACGAGTGCCAGCGCCGGGAGAACGGGGTCACCGCGGCCAACAACCAGGACCCACCCCCGCCGGGGCCGACCCCCTTCGGCGCCATGGCCGCCTTCGGCCGGATGAAGTGCGCCGAGCAGCTCTCGACCGGGATCATGGGCTACATCACCGACATCAACCAGCGGCGCCCCATCGCCGTAGACGAGGAGATGGGCCTGGTCATGGTTTACTCCGTCTTCAACCACGACGGCGAACCCAACCCCCTCAAGATCCGCAACATGCCCGGGGTGACCGAAAGCCCCAACAGCTGGGGCGAATTCACCGTCCCCGCCGCCCACATCTACAAGATCCGAAACGGCAAGATCCACGAAATCGAGGCGATGGCCATCGTCGGAGTCCCCTACCGGGCGAGCGACGGCTGGAACCTGACCCGGCAGGGCCTCGTCGACCTCATGGACAGCTATCTCGCCGCGCTGGCCCGGCACGACCCCTCCGGGGTACCGCTCGACCGGGACGTGAAGCTGGTGGAGAACACGCAGAAAATCCCCGTCGGCAAGGGGCTCTGGGAAACGGCGAGTTCCGGGCCGACCGACTTCAGGATCTACGCGGCCGACCCCGACAGCGGGGAGATCGGCTTCATGGGCGTGATCGGGGAGAAGGGGAAACCGACCATCGCCGCCGTCCGCCTGAAGGTGGACAACCGCAAGATCACCGAAATCGACCACCTGGTGGTCCACGGCGAGGGGCCGCTCAACCCGAACATGTCGAAGCTGCGCCCCGCCCTGCTCGAGCGGGTTCCGAAACTCGAGAGGGTGCCGCGTGACAAGATGCGGGAAATCGCCGACTCCTACTACGAGGCGATCGTGCAGGACAACGGCGGCGTCGCCCCCTTCGCCGACGAGTGCGAGCGGAGGGAGAACGGCGGCACGAGCGCGGGCGACCGGACCCCGCCGCAACCGGGCGAGGACGACTTCTCCCCCTTCCGCCGGATGACGTGCGGCGCGCAGCTCTCGACCGGCGTCATGAGCTACATCGGCAACATCAACAACCGCCGCATCCTCGCCCTCGACGAGGAGAAGGGGCTGGCCTTCGCCTTCTCCATCTTCCGCCACGACGGGGAGCCGAAGGTGATGAACATCGTCGGCGTCCCCGGCATCACCGAGCGCAAGAACGACTACGGCCCGTTCGACCTCCCCGCCGCCCACGTCTTCAAGATCCGCAACAACCGGATCTACGAGATCGAGGCGATCGGCTACATGGACCAGCACGGCATCCCGAGCGGCTGGGAATAACCCCGCCGCCCGATTCCGCGCCATCATTCAGGGGCAGGCCTGCAGGGCCTGCCCCTTCTTTTCGGGATGGTCTACTCCGCGCCCGAAAGCTCCAGCTCGTAGATGAAGTCGGGGCGGCCGTCGCCGCGCAGGTCGCTGACCCGGAGGTAGTAGGTCCCCGCGGTGGAAATGTAGAAATCCGAGATCTGCGAATCGAGCACAACCCCCAGCTCCAGGTCGTCGTTGTACGTCATCCGGGCGCAGTCGCCATTCAGGATTTCGAGGAAGGAATCGAGAAAGACATCGGGGCTCGTAGGGTCCCCGTACAGCGACAGGCGCTGGGCCCGGATCCCGGCCGTGATCCTGGCCCCCGCGCCCGCCTGGAACCGGTAGACGTCGACGTCCCCGTACGGGCTCAGCGAGGCGCGGACCACGCCGCTCGATATGGGGCTGGCCGTCGTCGGGCCGCAGCTGTCGTTGCGCCCCGGCGCCGCGGTGCGGACCGTGACCGCAAGGGTCTCCGTGACCGTCGAGCCCGTGAAATCGGTCACCTTCGCCCCGAACTGGAAGGCGGTGTCGACCATGACAACGGGCGCCGTCCCCGTGATCGCGCCGTCGGCGGAGAGAGTGAGCCCCGCGGGGAGCGCGCCGGATGCGAGCGCCCAGGAATAGGGGGCGATCCCTCCCGCGGCCGCAAGCGCGTAATCATAGGCCTTGCCGGAAGCGCCCGGGGGGAGGCTTCGGGTCGACACGTAGAGGCCGGGCGCGGCGACGTCGAGGGCGATCTGGCCGCTTGTCCCCCCGCCGGGGACCGGATTTCTCACCGAGAGCGAGACGCTGCGGGCGGCGGCCAGATCCGCCGCGGTCAGCGCCACGACCAGGCGGGTCGAATTGATGAGGGACCCGGTCCGGCCGGCGCCGCCGAACAGGACGACGGAGTCGGGTACGAAATTCTCCCCGTAGAGGATCAGGCTGGTGGCGGGACTTCCGGCCGTGATCCGGAGCGGGTTCAGGGAATAGAGGACCGGGACCGGGTTGTTGATGGCAAAGCTGGACTCGGCCGAGAATTCGAATCCGGGGGATGAGTTCGCCACCACGACCTTGGCCGTCCCCGCCGTGGCCACGTCCGCCGAGGAGATGTCGGCCCGCAATTCGGTGGCGCTCACATAGGCCGTGGGGCGCTCGCTGCCGTTCCAGCGCACCTTCGCACCGTTCGTGAAGTTCCTTCCCTTCACCGTCAGGGTGAAGGTGATGGAGCCCACCTGGGCTCCCGCGGGCGAAATGGAGGTGATCACCGGGCGCGTGTCCGTCTGGGGCGGGGTGATGCCGCCCGGGGAGGTGGAGGACGACCCGCCACCGCACCCCGAGAAGGAACCCGCCAAAAGCAGGGCGAGCGCGAAATGGAGGAAGGGCCGCCGGAGGCGAAAACGCGGAAAGAACATCACAAGCCATCCTCCCAGGCGTCGTAGCGCGGTCCGGTTCCGATGAGAACGATGTCGGTGCCGGTCGAGAGAACCTGCCCGGGCCCGACGCTCACGGTCGTGCGCGAGCCGCAGTCGTCCGTCGGCCGCGGCGGGTGGTGCAGGTACTGGAGCTCGCAGCTCCCGGGCATCTTGTACTGGAAGCCGAGATAGTCCCCGATGGGGCCCACCCCGCTTTCATAAACGAAGGGGACGGGGTCCGAATTGAAGATCGCCTCCACCTCCACCGTGTAGGTCCCCGGGGGGAGTCCCGGTAGGTCGTAGAAGCCGGTCAGGCCGGGGTCGTGCGACCCGTAGAAAAAGCTCGTGTCCATTCCGATGGGGACCAGGGAGTTTCCGGCCCCCGCCGTAAACCGGAACCCCGAAACCGAGGAGACCGCGGTAACGCGCGGGTCGGCCGTATTCCGGGCGATCACGTTGTA
>JAFGSS010000101.1 GCA_016934555.1 Acidobacteriota bacterium
AGATCCGGCGGCTCGAATACCGCACAGCCCTCAAGGCCGACTACCGCCCCGGCCGCATCCGGGCCTGATTGGGGACGGACCAGGGTATTTAGCTGATTTTGTTTGAGTTGTAGTCCTTCCGCGGCGGCCGCCCAAAGCCGCCGCGGAAGGCGACCTCCCCGCAAGCCGAGGGCAAAAAGGGACTTTGAGACCTCTCCCGCCCGTGCTAATCTCTCTACGTTAACCCCTTATGCGCCTGTAGCTCAGGTGGATAGAGCAACAGTTTCCTAAACTGTGGGCCGCAGGTTCGAGTCCTGCCAGGCGCATTCAAAACAAAGCACTTACGGCGCATCTACTCTCTACCCCCTGTCATCGTCTCCCGTTTTTCTCCCCCTTCCCCCAAACATGAAATTGGTCCCGGGTTCCGGGAGGTCTCCATGGGGGAAGTAACTCATTCAGGGCACGAACTCGAAAGTAACCGCCGTTCTCTGACAGGCATTTTGCCCACCAAACATTGCAGGTTTAAACTTCCACTGCGCCCCCGGCTTTTCAACAACAAGAGGTCGCAGCTCCTCAGGACCGCCGCGGGCACAAGCAAGGACCACGTTTCTATCATACATAGAACCAAATAGTCACCGGTACCTTATCCGCCTCCCGGCAGGCTTCTATTTCACCCGACGGCTCCGTAACCATTCTTCTCATGGACCGCTCCTCCCCCAAAATAGGACGCCAGTGTCCTATTTAGCCGCACATCCGGGGGTGCGACCCAAAGACTCGCCTGCGTGTCTTTGGGATGCCAGAAAGTGAGGAAAAACCTGCCCGCTTTGGCATCGTAGGCCAGGGTATTCGCATAGGGGCAGTCCTGAGAGCCCCGCATGCAGGCCCTGTCATCCATCGCGGGCCGGTATTTCCGACCCGGCGCCAGTTCCATGAAAGGCAAAACACTTTTTCCCGTGCGTCGATCCAATACATACACTCTGCCAATGCAGGCAATAAATATCAGGCGTCCCGTATGGGTAAATTGGGCGGAGAAGGGGAATCCCTCGATAGGCCTCTCCCAAGGCAGTCTGCCGGAACCATCGAAGGCACGCATGGCCTGGTTATCGCCGACGAATATCTTCCCATCCGCATTGAGCAGAGCGGAAGAGGCGACTGCGTAACGGTTCACCTCCTTCGAACACCACAGGATTTCGCCGGTTTTGCGATCCAGCGTATACAAGTGGCATCCTTCGCCGGACGAGGTGACAAAAACCCGTCCGTGCGCGTCATCGGTAGGGCCAAGATTGATGCTTCCGGGAATCTTGTGCTGCGAGGCAAAAGGGTAATGTCTCTGGGACCATGCACCGGCGCATAGTCGCTGTTGGCTGCGTCGGCATACGCGGCGGACCATCCGCTGCCATAAATTGCGGCTGGCCGTTCCGCTTGTGGCGGCTCCTGCGCACCGCAAGATCTTCCGGCATATCCGGCCAGACCACCTAGAACTGCAAAAAGTGAGTACTGCGATTAATTTTGTTATAGTGCGTGGATTCGAGGGAATACTGCAATCTGTTTAGCATCCTCTGATTTCCCAGGGCACCGCCGCATCTCGCCGGCAGGGGTTTGCAGGACACCGCCCGATTTATGCAGCGAGGCGCCGTTGCCATCTGTCGGAATGCTTCTGACGCGCTTTCCCGCCGCTGCGCCGGGCTGGACAGTGCGGATTGACCGAACAGTCTGTCCGCCTGCAGCGTTGGCGGCCGTTGTTCTTATTTTGATGATTTCCGCCGAAGTTGCGAATTCTCCCACACCGGAAGCGATAAGCCTCCCCATCATCAACTCAAGCATGGTTCGCTTCATGGCTTACTGCTATTCAGCCGCGTTCCTGTCTCTCCTTCCCTGGCCGCCAGCGAGAGGGCGGAATGCGCGCCGAGGAATCTGCCTGCCCTCGGCGAAGCCATGCATCAACAAAGACGGGCAGGGCGCATGGGCGGTTACACGCGCCCTGAATTTCTCTGCAGAGCGCCTTGGTGGAGAATCGCACCTCCCTCCCTAAAGGCTTTCCCATCCTGCCGCCGCGTTGTAACCCGTGCGTCGTTTTCCCCGTCAGTACCGGTGAGATGCGGAGTTCACAAAAAAAGTCCAAAGGAGGGACCAGGTACATGGATATCAAAAAGGTCATGATGAGCGTCGTGTTGTGCGGGGGACTCGCAGGAACAAATGTCTTTGCGTTTTCAGCGGATGGAGCCCAAACCCCGCCATTCGTGCAGAAACGCCCGCTGCTCGGGCGCATGCTGCAAGCGCATGCCTTCGCCCTCGAGTTGAACCTTACGGGCCTGCAGAAGGCTCAAATCAGGGATATCCTGGTTGAAAATCGCGGGCAGCTGCTCCAGGCGGTGCGCAGCCGTCTGCAGGCGCGCCTGGATCTTGGCAACGGAGGACCGGAAAGCATTGCAGACCTGGCCAACGCCCAACTGCAGTCCCGGCAGCTGAAAAAGCAGATATTGGAGCAAATCGCGCCTGTCTTGAATGCATCCCAGCTTGCACTGATTCAGCAAAGACAGCAGGAACGGGAGCAGCGTCTTCGCAAAATTGCGGGCCAGCTTGACGCCAGGATGGGCTTATAGGCAGATCGCCAGGGGAATGGATGATGGCTGGTGCCGAACAGGTTCCGGAAGACAGGGACCTTATTGAAAAAGCGTGCGCAGGCGATGACTCGGCCTTTGAAGCACTGATGCGCCGCTATTCGGGACAGGTCCGCAGCTTCATCGCCCGATTTTTCCGGAACCGGGCCATGGTGGATGATCTGGCTCAGGAG
Source organism: Acidobacteriota bacterium (assembly GCA_016934555.1). Taxonomy (GTDB): domain Bacteria; phylum Acidobacteriota; class UBA6911; order UBA6911; family UBA6911; genus UBA6911. Next base: position 2,774 of record JAFGSS010000101.1, read on the forward strand.
ACTTTTGCCAAAGCCTATTTTGGCCTGAAATCGTTTCGCAGGGAAGCCGCTTTGGAAACCTGGCTGAAGCGCATTGCGCTGCGGCAATGCCTGGATCAGATGAGAAACAGAAAGATTGTAACTGTTTCCTTCGATGAAGACGCCCGGGAAAGCGCGGATATTCCCGGCCCTTTCGATCCCGAACACCAGATCAAAGCACGGCTATTGCTGGCCCAAATCATGCAATCACTGGCTCCGCTGGATCGCATCATCCTCACTCTGCACTATGGGGATGGCTACAGCGGAGAGGAAATAGCCAAAATAACCGGCCTTTCCAAAGCCAATGTCAAGGTGCGGGCCTTTCGGCTTCGACAGAAGCTAAAAGCGCTTCGCGATGGAGGCTATCAATGAACCCTACACGCTGGAATGAATGGGTACGTCGCCAGCTGCAAACGGGACCGCTCGAACCGGCTTCCGAGGAATTCTTTGAAGGCATCTGGGAACGCATCCGGGAACAGGCTGCCTCCCTGCCGATGCAAGGTCGCCGTACTTTCCCGGAAGATTTGAGAACCGCCTGCTGGCAAACCGCGCCGCTTCTGGCCGCAGCGCTGCTCGGCATCCTGCTCTATGCGTGGTATGCGCCTCCGGAGATACACGGGCCACGGACATCCGCGATGGATTCCTATGTCTGGGATGCGGCCTTGCCGCCGAGTGACGCGGCGTTGATGTACCAGATCCTGAATGTGGAGCCGGGCAGCGGAACGGAGGCACAACCATGAGCCGATGGAAAACCACAGCTGCAGTGATGAGCATATTTGCTATCGGGATTGCTTTCGGGTTGGCGCTTGCTCTCTGGTGGGTTCCGCAATCCGGCATTTACGAGCCCACGGTGCGGGACATCCTGACGCAGCGCATCCATGCGCGCATGGCCAACCGGCTGGACCTCAGTGCGGCGCAGGAGCAGGCGATATCCGGAATCATCGAGGAGACCAGGAGCCAGCTGCAGCAGATTGGGAACGAGACGCGTCCCCGCATTCGGCACACGCTGCGTGCAGCCCGGGCGAAAATCCGCGCGCAGCTGAATGCGGCGCAGCAGGCCAAATTCGATGCGATGCTCAAGACAAATCCGCGGTTTCACCCGTTAATCGGGGTCGAGGAATAGGCCCCTAGGCATCATGGGTGCCACAGAATTCAAGGAGACCACGCTATGGCGAAACGGTTGGGATTGTTTGTGTTCGGGATGCTGCTGCTTTTCACATCGCGCCTGGCATGCGCGCAGGACATGGAAGACTTCAAAAAGATGAATCCGGAGGAAAATGCGAAGCTTATCACCGACTGGATGCAATCCGCATTGGCGCTGGAAGAAGACCAGGTTGCGCGCACCTATGCCGTCAATCTCAAATATGCGCAAAAGAACCGTGCCATCGCCAATTCCGGCGACAGAAAGCTCCGGCTCCTCAAAAAGCTGAAGAGCACATCGCAGGAAAAAGATAAGGAACTGCGCGCGCTATTCACCCAGGATCAGTATCGCCGCTACCAGGAAAAGAAGGAGGAGATGAAAACCAGGGTGAAACAGAAAATGCAGGAGAAAAAGCGCTGATCCCCGGCCGCAGCCTGGAACCGCGCCTGCCCGGTTACAAGGGGAAGATAAGGGAAAGCAAACCAAACTTCGTCACCGGGGTTGTTCACTAACTCCATGATAGGGTGGGATAGGGGAGATTTGGCGGCTAGTCCTGCCAGGCGCATTTTCCCTTACTCCCCTTTGCCGTTCAGGCGCTCGAGCGCGAGCATCAGCGCCTGGGTGCCCAGGCGGCCGTGCCCCTCGGCCTGGACCGCCAGGTAGAGCTGGTGCACCAGGGCCAGTCCGGGCAGCGAAAGGTTCATGGCGGCCGCCTCTTTCAGGGCGATCCCCATATCCTTGACGAAGTGCTCCACGAAAAAACCGGGATCGTAGTCTTGGCGCAGAATGCGCGGGCCCAGGTTTGTGAGGGTCCAGGAGCCGGCGGCCCCGCGGCCGACGATGTCGATGACGGCCTGGCGGTCGAGCCCCGCCCGGGAGGCGTACAGCAGGGATTCGCACACGCTCGTCATCAGGCCCGCGACCAGGATCTGGTTGCACATTTTCGTGTGCTGCCCGGAGCCGGCCGGGCCGAGGTAGGCGACGGTCTTTCCCATCAGCCCGAAAAGGGGGAGGACGGTGTCGTAGGCGTTGCGGTCCCCACCGGCCATGATGGCCAAAGCGGCCGAGCGCGCGCCGACATCGCCGCCGGAAACCGGGGCGTCGAGGCTGGCGCTGCCCCTCCGGGCGGCCTCCGCGGCGATCCGGCGTGACAGGGAGGGTTCGGTCGTCGTCATGTCCACCAGGACCGGGAGCGCGCCTGGGTGGGCAAACAGGCCGCGCGGGCCGAAATAGACCTCTTCCACGTCCGCGGGAAAGCCCACCATGGTGAACACGACATCGGTCCCCGCTGCCACGGCGGCCGGGGAGTCGCACCAGCGGGCGCCGCGCTCGACGAGCGGGGCGGCCTTGGCCCGCGTGCGATTGTGAACGGAAAGCGTGTGTCCCGCCCGCTCGAGGTGCCCCGCCATCGATTGTCCCATGACGCCCGTCCCGATCCAGCCGATGTTCATTGCGCGTCCTTTCTTTCCGGCTGCCAATCCTTTGCGTCCGACCCGGCTTTTCCATTTATAATGCAACCTGGGGGGAGTGTCCAAAGGATGTTTCCCGTGTCGGCAACGAGAGGGAGGAATGATGGCGCAGTCAGAAATCATGTCCGGGGCGTGCGGGATGACGACAAAGGTGACGGCGACGATGGAGGGGAAGGTGTGCAAGCTCGAGATCGAGAGCAGCTGCAAGGCCATCCAGGCGATCGCGGCTGAGCTCAGGGAAGTGGACCCCTACCGGGAGATCAGCTTCAGGCAGGGGTTGCCGAGGATCCTGGAGATGGGGCACAAGCACTGTTTTCACACCGCCTGTCCCGTTCCCGTGGGGATCCTCAAGGCCGTGGAAGTGGCCGCGGGGCTGAACCTCCCGAAGGATCCCTCGATCAAGGTGAGCCGGTAGCCGGTGCGGCCGTGATCCTCATCGACCGGAAGCTTGTTTCGAACCTCTCGGCCCGGGCCCGGGCCTCTGCGCGCCTGCGCCAAAACCACAATTTCCACCCGGATTACGCGGACCCGACCAACCGCATGCTGAACGCGCTGGAGCCGGGAACCTACGTCCGGCCGCACAAACACGAGACGCCGGACAAGTGGGAGGCGTTTGTGCTCCTGACCGGCCGGGCGCTGGTGGTGACGTTCGACGACGCCGGAAACCCCGGCGAGCGGGCGGTCCTGGATGCCGGTACCGGGGTGTTCGGCGTGGAGATCCCGGCGCGCGTCTGGCATTCGGTGGCCACGCTCCAGCCGGGAACCGTGCTGTACGAGATCAAGCCCGGGCCCTACGCCCCGCTCGACGACAAGGATTTCGCCCCCTGGGCGCCGGCGGAGGGGGCGCCGGAGGCGGCCGGGTACCTGGCCGGTCTGACGGCGGGCTACGCCGGGGCGAACAGGCGCGAGACCTCGAGCCCGAAATCGGGGAGTAGGGGGGAGACCAGCAGGTCGGATCCGAAAAAGCGTCCGGTGCGGACGTAGCCCAGCTCGCTCCATACCAGCGTGGCGATGATGCGGCTCCGGGTGTCGACGGCCCAGAACTCCGGTACGCCATGGCGGAAACACTCCCCTTTCAGCCTTCCCGGGGCCTCTATCGGGGAGATCCGGGGAAAGACCTCGACCGCCAGGTCCGGGACCCCGTGGAGACTTCTTTTCCCTATGATGCCGCGGCGCCCTCGCCGGACGAAAAGGATGTCGGGCCGCAGGGCCGTGTGCCGGTCGAGGAGGGCGCAGCAGGGGGCCTGCAGGACATGCCCCTGCCCGGAGGCGTCCGCGTGCCGGAGGAGGGCCGAGGCCAGGCGCAGGACCACCGCCTGGTGCCGGATCCCGGGGGACAGGGGAACCACAGGGGGGCGCAGTGCGTGTTGCTGAAGGACGCCCGCCGCCGGCAGGGCGGAGTACGGGGGGGAGGATAGCGGTCCGGCCACGGTGTTTTCTCCACGGTTCGTTTGGTTCTCCCCGGTATTGTTTCGGGAGGCGGGGTTTTATTTCCCGGAATCTTCGGGCGGCGGTCAGTGGTCGAGGAATTTCCCCGGGGGGCCGGTCAGCGCGTCGTTCCAGTCGGGCGCCTTTTCAGGGCCGATGTAGTCGATGGCGTTGGCCGTCATGACGAGGCCGCGCGCGTCGCGGCCGCGGGCCGGGTGCTTGGCCAGGGAGAAGCGCTGCTGGCGGATCTTGACCCGTTCGTCGGGCGTGTAGCGCACGTAGAGTTCCGCCGGCTCGTCGGCGGAGAAGAAACGGACGGCCGACCCCTTGGGGGCGAAGCGGGCTTCGCGGTTGGTCGACATGCGCCCGATCTGGAATTTCTTGCAGTAGATGAAGAAGTCGTGTTCGTAAACGGCCGTCAGCACCCGCTCCCGGTCGACCACGGCGCAGTGGATGAGGGTGGTGTCCACGAAGAGTTTGTCGGGCGGGGCCACGATTTTGCAGCGGCCGTCCTTCCACACGAGCAGAAGCCGGTCGAGCGGGGAGCAGGTGATCACGCCCTCCCCCTGGACCTTGTGCCCGAGGTACCCCTTGGACCGGTCGTAACGGATCTCGAGCGCGTCGGCGGTCAATTCGCGTTCGGAGATCGTCCCGAAGGCCGCGATTTCGGTGCGGCGGGGGTAGTCGGCCGCGTATTTGCGCAGCAGGGAGCGCAGGTAACGGATGGCGTAGGGCACGAGCCCCGACAGGTCCGTCTCCACCCCTCCCAGCTCCTCCTGCAGCTTTTCGATCTCCTTCCGGTTCTTTTCCACGTCGAAGAGGGAGATGCGCCGGATGGGGATCCCGAGCAGCGCTTCCACGTCGTCGTGGGTGAGGTCGTGCTGCATTTCGGCGCGGAAGGGGGCGAGAGCCTCGCGGACCGCCTGTTCGGCCTCGCCGGGGGAGGCGCAGGTTTCCAGCCCCTTGTAGAGCCGGTGCTCCACGAAGATGCGGATGAGGGTGTGGCGGTGCATCTCCTCGACGAGGCGCCGGCGCCGGCGCTGCAGTTCCTTCCGGAGGATGGCCACCAGCCGGGAGGTCGTGTGCCGCACGATCTCCGCGACGTCCATCTCGACCGGCTTCTGCTCCCGGATCACCACGATGCGGCTCGAAATCTGCACCTGGCACTGGGTGAAGGCGTACAGGGCTTCCATCGCGCGGTCGGGGTCCTCGTCGGCGGGGAGATGGATTTCGATCTCCGGGTTTTCGGCCGTGAAATCGTGGATGCTCCTGATCTTGACCTTCCCCTTGCGCGAGGCGTCCTCGATGGAGGCGATCAGGGTGTCGGTCGTGGTCCCCGCCGGGATTTCGCGGATCGTCAGGGTATGTTCGTCTTTCTTCTCCATGCGCGCCCGCACGAGCACGTATCCCCGCCCCGTATCGTAGGCGCGGGCGTCCATCAGCCCCCCCTGCGGGAAGTCGGGGAGCAGGGTGAATGTCTTCTTCTCCAGGACCGCGATCTCGGCCCCGACGAGTTCGGCGAAGTTGTGCGGCAGGATGCGGGTGGAGATCCCGACGGCGATCCCCTCGGCCCCGAGCATCAAAAGCAGGGGGATCTTGGCCGGGAGCGACACCGGCTCCTTTTTGCGCCCGTCGTAGCTTGGGACGAAATCGGTCAGGTCGTCGTTGAAGATCTGCGTCCGGGCCAGCTCCGTCAGCCGGCATTCGATGTAGCGGGGGGCGGCGGCGGGGTCGCCGGTGACGAGGTTGCCGAAATTCCCCTGGCGCTCGATCAGGTACTGCCGGTTGGCCAGCGTGACCAGGGCGTCGCCGATGGAGGCGTCGCCGTGGGGGTGGAACTGCATGCAGTAGCCGACGATGTTGGCGACCTTGATGAATTTGCCGTCGTCGTTTTCGTGGAGCGAAAAGAGGATGCGGCGCTGCACCGGCTTGAGCCCGTCGTCGAGGTCGGGGATGGCGCGGTCGCGGATGACATAGGCCGCGTACTGCAGGAAATTGTCGTCCACCAGGCGCTTCAGCGGGCCGTCCCCCGTCGCCTCGAGGCCCGTGTGCGGGCCCCGGGCCTGGTCGGCCGCCTCGGCCGCCGGGGGTTCGAGGTCCCCGAAGAGGGGGAGGATCCTGGGTCCCTCGGTCATGACTCGGCTTCCACGACAAGGTGGTTCATGATGTACTGGCGCCGTTCCGGGGTGTTCCGCCCCATGTAGAAACCGAGGATGGCCGGGACGCTGTGGCGGTTGTCGAGCCGGACCGGGGTCAGGCGCATGTCCGGGCCGATGAAGTGCTTGAATTCCGAGGGGGAGATCTCCCCCAGCCCCTTGAAACGGGTGACCTCGGCCGCGCGCATCTCCCCGACCGCCGTGTCCCGCTCCCCTTCCGAATAGCAGTAGACCGTGCGCTTCCCGTTGCGCACGCGGAACAGGGGGGTCTCCAGGATGTGGACGAACCCGTCGTGGACCAGGGGTTCGAAGAAGCGCAGGAAAAAGGTCAGGAGCAGGTTGCGGATGTGCAGCCCGTCCACGTCGGCGTCGGTGGCGAGGATGATCCTCCGGTAGCGCAGCCGCTCCAGCGATTCCTCGACATCCAGGCTGCGCATCAGGTTGTAGAGCTCCTCGTTCTTGTACATGACGTCGCGCCCGAGGTCGCAGACGTTGAGCGGTTTGCCCCGCATGGTGAAGACCGCCTGGGTGTTGACGTCGCGGCAGCTGGTGATGGAGCCGGCGGCCGACTGCCCCTCGGTGATGAAGAGCATCGACTCGCTTCCCGCCCCGGTGCGGCGGTAGAAGTGGACGCGGCAGTCCTTCAGCTGCGGCACCCGGATGGAAGTGGCGCGCGCGCGCTCCCGGGCCATTTTTTTCATCGACTGCAGCTCTTTGCGCAGCTTGACGGTTTCCTGGATCTTGATCAGGGCGGTCTCGGCCGCCTTCGGGTTGCGGTGGAGCAGATCAACCACCGCCTCGCGCACCCGGGAGACCCATTCGGCCCGCATTTCGGTGTTGCCGAGCTTGTTCTTGGTCTGCGATTCGAAGACCGGCTCCTGCAGCCGCACCGCGACGGCGCCCGCCATTCCCTCGCGCACGTCGTCCCCGTCGAACTTGCCCTTGGAAAACTCGTTGAATCCCTTGACCAAGCCCTCCCGGAAGGCGCTCAGGTGCGAGCCGCCGTCGGCCGTGTACTGGCCGTTGACGAAGGAGAGGAAGGTTTCCTCGAAGCGCTGGGTGTGGCTGAGCGAGAACTCGAGCATTTTCGATTTGAAGTGGAGCGGGGGATAGATCATCTCGTCCCCCGCTTCCTCGCGCAGCAGGTCGGGCAGGCCGTTGCGGGAGAGAAACAGGCGGCCGTTGTATTCGATGCGCAGCCCGGTGTTGAGGAAGGAATAGAGTTTCAGGCGGCGCTCGACATGCTCCGGGGCGAAGGCGACGGCGCCGAAAATCTCCGGGTCGGGTTCGAAGCGGACCAGGGTGCCGTCGGGCTCCTCCGGCATCCTCCCTTTCGCTTCCTCCAGGATCCGGCCCCGCTCGAAAACGGCGCCGGCGAACTCCCCGCCGCGGTGGCTCGTGACCTCGAAACGGCGCGAGAGGGCGTTGACGGCCTTGGTCCCGATGCCGTTGAGGCCCACGCTGAACTGGAAGACCTCGTCGCTGTACTTGGCGCCGGTGTTGATGCGCGAGACGCATTCGACCACCTTGCCCAGGGGGATGCCGCGGCCGTAGTCCCGCACCTCCACCTGGGTTCCGTCGAGGGTGATCGCCACCCGGTCGCCGTAACCCATGATGAACTCGTCGACGGCGTTGTCCACCACCTCCTTGAGCAGGACGTAGATCCCGTCGTCGTAGTCCGACCCGTCCCCGATCCGGCCGATATACATCCCCGAGCGCTTGCGGATGTGTTCGAGCGAGGAGAGGGTCTTGATCTTGTCTTCGTCGTAATTGTGAGGTTTGGGCATCATCATTACCGGAGTGCGGATTCTAACAGATATTCCCCCGGCTAAGGAGCCCCGATTTACCCCCCCCTTCTCCGGCGCCGCACTCCCGGTGACAGCGGCGACCCGGTTGTGATAGGCTCGGCAAACGGCGGAGCGGGGCAACGGGCCCCGCAGGGGACGGCGGCACGCCCCGTGCGGTGTGGGGATCTTTTTACAGACGGGAGGTGGGGCCATGGGTACGATGTTGGGCGGCGACAGCCTGGCGAGCCGGGCGGGGGTAGTGACGACGGACTGGGCCGGACTTCGGCCCGAGGAGAAGCGGCAGCGGCGCATGGACAATTTCCTGAACCCGCCCGGGCTGGAGTTCGTCAGCCCGCAGGCCGCCGAAAACTACCGGCTCCGGGCCGGGCGCCTGGTGGATGTTTACTCCCTGAGGGAGCCGGACCGGGTGCCGGTCCAGTTGCCCGTCGGCAATTTCCCCTACCGGCACTACGGAATCACGCTGCACACGGCGATGTACGATTACGACCAGGCCGTCCGGGCCTGCCGGAAATTCAACGAGGACTTCGGGGAGGAACTGGAGCATTTCGCCGCCCCCTGGATCACGCCGGGGCGCGTCATGGACCTGCTCGATTACCGGCTCTATTCCTGGCCGGGGCACCGGCTCGGCAGGGACGTCCCCTCGGTGCAGTTCATGGAAGCGGAGTACATGAAGGACGACGAATACGAGGCCCTCATGCGGGACCCCTCCGATTTCTGGCTCCGGACCTACCTCCCCCGCGTGTGCGGGGCGCTCGCCCCGCTGCGATTGCTCCCCCCCGCGACCGATCTCGTGGAGGTCGTGAACCTGGTGCAGCTCATGCCGCTGGCGAGTCCCGAGATGCAGTCGATGCTGCAGACGCTGATGGATATCGGCAAGGAATACGGGAGATTCATGGAGGCGATGGCGGCGGCCGGGCCGTCGGGCGCCGCCTGCGGGTACCCCGCCGGCTTCGGAGCCTTCTGCAAGGCCCCGTTCGACACCCTGGGAGACACCCTGCGCGGCACCCAGCCGATCCTGAAGGACATGTACCGGCGGCCCGAGCGGCTGCTCGCCGCGCTCGACGTCGTCGCCGATTTCACCATCCAGTCGGTGCTCGCCTCCCCCAACATCGGCAACATCTTCATGGTGAGCTACCCTCTGCACAAGGGGGCGGACGGCTGGATGTCGCCGAAGCAGTTCGACACCTTCTACTGGCCCTCCCTGAAGAAGGTGATGGACGCCTTCATCAAGGAAGGGCTGATGCAGCACATGTTCGCCGAAGGGGGATACAACAGCCGCCTGGAGTCGATCAACGATTTCCCCAAGGGTTCGGTCTGCTGGTTCTTCGACAAGACCGACATGGTCCGGGCCAAGAAGGTCCTGGGGGGCAGGTGCTGCCTGCAGGGGAACCTCGCCTCGTCGCTGATCGTCACCGGCCGGCCCGAAGAGGTGAAGGCCGAGTGCCGCAGGCTGATCGAGGAGGTGGGCGCCGGGGGCGGCTACGTGCTGTCGGCGGGCGCCACCCCGGAATTCCCGAAACTGGAAAACCTGCGCGCCATCATGGAGGCGGTGCGGGAATACGGAGTGTACCGGAAATGAAGACCCGCGCCGCTGCGGGCTGCCGGCCCGGCCGGCGCGGCGCTCTTTGGGGCCACTGAGGGGGCAGCGATGATCGACCGGGAGGAACTGATCGCCATCGCCCTCCGTTCGGGGGCGTCCCACGCCGGAATCCTCGAGACCCCGGCGATCGAGTTTCACGAGGATTTCCGGAAGGCGTGCGAGAAGAACTTCTGCCGGAAGTACGACACCAACTGGATGGGGCCGCCGGCCGTGGGTCCCATAGCGGAGCTTCGAAACAGGATGCTTGGTTTCACCGAGGGGATGCTGTTTCAGAGCACCCATCCGGTTTCGAGCAACTTCGACATGAAGGGGATCGAGGCCGCAGCCCGGGCCCATGACGAGGTTTTCCGGAAGCTGGTGCGCGCCGTCCGGGACCGGTATCCCGCGGAAGCGATCCTGCCGCTTGGCGCCGGCTGCTGCACCGTGTGCGGGCGGTGCGCCTACCTCGACGGGGAGCCGTGCCGGCACCCGGACCTGGCGGCCTCCTCGGTCGAGGCCTACGGGATGAACGTCATCGCCCTGCAGAAGCGCGCCGGCTTCCCCTACTACTTCGGCAAGACCACCGTCTGTTTCGTGGGGCTGATCCTTTTTGGTTCGGTCCCGGACGCTCCTGCCGCATCCGGCTCCGAAACGGGGAGCAGTTCGCGGTAGGCGAAGCGGCCCCCTTCGAGCCTCGTCCCGCCCGCTCGCACCGCAATCGGCCGGCGGAAAATGGGGCCGTCGAACACGAAGGTGTGGAATTCGCCGTTTTCCCCGCAGGGGTCCACGCCCGGGGGCAGCTGCTCGAGAAACGCGGCGTCATACTCCCTCCCGGCGAACCGGGCCGGAAGGACGCTGGTGTCCACGCAAACGACGAGGGCTCGGAACCCCAGGTTGATGAAGCGTCGGGCCACTTCGAGGGGCGGGCGGCCCCAGAGCGGGAACAGGCACCGCATCCCCGCCTGCTGCATTCGTTCCTCACGGTACTCCCGCACCTCCTCCAGGAAGAGATCACCGAAGGCGACGCTCTTGATGCCACGGCGCACGTGCGGCCGGAGCGCGCGCCGCATCAGGCGCGCGTAGACTTCGTTCGGGCAGTCCGGCGGGAGGAGGATCTGCTCGAGCGGGTGGCCGAGCGACGCGGCCTGGGCCCCGAGGAGGCGGCGCGGGACGCCGTGCATGGGAATCCCGTCCCGGCCGACCGTCGTCAGGAGCGCCGCGATCTCGAAGCTGTCCGAGTTTCGCAGGTCATGAAGGGCCAGGGCGGAGTCTTTCCCGCTGCTCCAGCAGAAGAGGATCGGTTCTCTCATGGCTTCTCCATTGGAAACATCCAATATCCCATAGAATTAGATTGGACATCCACTGATCAATGCTGGGGATAATCCTGGACACCCATTTTATCCTGGCTTGCGTCCGGGCGGGGCTTGAAGTGGATGTCCAGGAGTGAAATTTTGGGGGTTGGGGTCCCGAACGGCTGATTGAATGGGTGTCCAAGATCAGGCTGAGTACAAGGACCCGGTAGGTGCTCCCGGGGGATTCGGTCGAGATCAGGGCCGGAGGGGATTTGGAATAGGGTTCGGGGGGCGGTAGTGTGGGCGCTTTGGTGTGATCGGGCAGGCGAATGCTCATGTAACCTGCTGAAGAACCCTAAGGATGCATAGGTCCTGCTAGGACAGGAAG
>JAFGSS010000102.1 GCA_016934555.1 Acidobacteriota bacterium
CCAGGAAATAAGGTGACTGCGCCGCCGATTCCTGCTAGATTGTATGCATGTCAGCCGTAATCCATTTCTGGCTTATCCTTCTTTTTTCCATTGATAGCGTTCGGTTTATACCAAAGGAGTCCCTCGATGGATCTCTGGATCATCCGAGTTTTTCTCTTCGCCGCCATCCTGATAAGCGGTTTCTACGTGCGCCCCTTCGGCCCCAATATTTACCTGACCTTCGCCTTCGGCACTGTTTTCGGGCTTGTCATTCTCTTTGTTGAGTACCGCATCCGCGCGCTTTCGCTGAAAACCCTGCTGGGGGGGGCGGTCGGCGCGCTCCTGGGCATCATCGGCGCCAGCCTCGTCAGCCTCGTCGTCGGGCGGATGAACTTCGTCCATCCCGAGACCGAAACCTTCGTGCAGATCCTCATCCTCATCCTGATGACGTACATCGGGATGCTCTCGGGGGCCGGCAAGGGAGAATTCCTCGACCTCACCTCGCTCGGGGGGATTTTTACCGAGAACGCCCTGCGCAAGTCGTGCAAGATCCTCGACACCAGCGTCATCATCGACGGCCGCATCGCCGACATCTGCAAGACCGGGTTTCTGGAGGGGACGCTGGTCGCCCCCCATTTCGTGCTGCGCGAGCTGCAGCAGATCGCCGACAGCGCCGACAGCGCCAAGCGCAACCGCGGCCGGCGCGGGCTGGACGTGCTCGAGAAGATCAAGTCGGCCCCCGGGGTGTCGGTGCAGATCGTCGAAAAGGACTTCCCCGAAGTCAAGGAGGTGGACCTCAAGCTGATCGAGCTGGCCAAGGAGATGGGGGCCAAGATCGTCACCAACGACTTCAACCTCAACAAGGTGTCGCAGCTGAGGGGGGTCGACGTCCTGAACATCAACGAGCTGGCCAACGCGCTCAAGCCCGTCGTCCTCCCCGGCGAGACGATGAAGGTCTTCATCCTGAAGGAGGGGAAGGAGTACAACCAGGGGGTGGCCTACCTCGACGACGGGACGATGGTGGTGGTCGACAACGCCCGCCGCATGATCGGCAAGACCATCGCCACCCAGGTCACCTCGGTGCTGCAGACGACGGCGGGGAAGATGATCTTCGGGCGCTTCCCCGAGGAGTCGGAACCGGGCTCACGGCAGGAGCGCCGCTCCTATGACCGGGGCGGGCCGGTCGCGCGCTTCGGCAACGGCGAAGAGGAAAAGGAACGCCTGAAGGAACGGTAGCCGCCCGTATGTCCGACACACGCACCCTCAGCCGTCCCCGGGCCGCGGCGGTGATCGCCGCCGGCGGGACCGGCACGCGCATGAACGCCGGGGTCCCCAAGCAGTTCCTGGAAATCGCCGGCCGGCCGATCCTGTGCCACACCGTGGAGCGGATGGCGGCCCTCCCGCAGGTGCGGGCGATCGTCGTGGCGCTTCCGGCCGGGCACATCCCGCGGGCGGAGGCGCTCCTCGGAGCCCGCGCCCGCTGCGTCGCGGGGGGGGAGTCGCGCCAGGACTCGGTCCTCAATGCCGTCCGGGCGCTCCCCGCGGACATCGACGTCATCCTGGTGCACGACGCGGTGCGCCCGCTCTGCCCGGAGGACCTGATGCTGCGGGTGCTCGAGGCCGCGTGGGCCAAAGGGGCCGCGGTCCCCGGGCTCCCCGCGACCGACACCATCGGGCGCGTCTCCCGCCGCGGACGGTTGCTCGTGACGCCGCCGCGCGCGGAGCTGTACGCGATCCAGACGCCGCAGGGGTTTCACGCCGCGCTCCTCAGGGAGGCGCTCGAGCGCGCGCAGGCGGAAGGGTTCCGGGGGACCGACGAGTCCTCGGTGGTGCGCCGGGCGGGGCACGCGGTCTGGGTGGTCCCCGGCTCCCCCGACAACCTGAAGATCACCCGCCCGCCCGACCTGGAGCTCGCCGGGCGGCTGCTGGGAAAGGAAACGGAAAGGATGGACGCACCCGAAGTGCGCGTCGGCCAGGGGATCGACTACCACCGCCTCACCGCCGGGCGCCGCCTGGTCCTGGGGGGGGTGGAGATCCCGTTCGAGCGGGGGCTCGAGGGGCATTCGGACGCCGACGTGCTCCTGCACGCCGTCTGCGACGCCCTGCTGGGCGCGGCCGGGATGGGCGACATCGGGCGCCTCTTCCCCGACAGCGACCCCGCCTGGCGCGGACGCGCGAGCCTCTTCTTCCTGGAGGAGGTGGGCCGCCTCCTCGCCGCCGAAGGGTGGCGTGCGCTCAACGTCGACGCCACGCTCGTGCTCGAGCGGCCGAAGATCGCGCCGCACGCGCTCGCGATGCGGCGCAACATCGCCGCGGCCCTGGGACTGGACGAGGGGGCCGTCGGCGTCAAGGCGACGACGAGCGAGGGGATGAACGCCGAGGGGCGCGGTGAGGGGGTGTCGGCGCAGGCGGTCGCCCTCATCGCCCGCGGCCCGGCACCTGTCACGGGATGAGACCATGAATTCTGAAAATCCGATCCGGGTGCGCTTCGCGCCCAGCCCCACCGGCTTTTTGCACGTGGGGAACGTGCGCACGGCGCTCTTCAACTGGCTCCTGGCCGGCCGGCACGGGGGGACCTTCGTCCTCCGCATCGAGGACACCGACGCCGCGCGGAGCGAACCGCGCTACGAGCGGCAGCTGGTGGAGGACCTCGCCTGGCTCGGCCTCGACTGGACCGAGGGGATCGACCGGGGGGGGGAGTACGGCCCCTACCGGCAGACCGACCGCTACGACCTCTACCGGCGGTACGCCGGGCGCCTCGTCGGGGAGGACCGGGCCTACCGCTGCTTCTGCTCCGCCGCGGAGCTCGAGGAGACGCGCCGGCTGCAGCTCGAGCGGAAGGAGACCCCCCGCTACGAAGGGAAATGCCGCCACCTCCCCCCGGAGGAGATCCGGGAGCGGGTCGACAGGGGGGACCCCTTCACCCTGCGCCTCCGGGTGCGCCCCGGGACGGTGGGCTTTGACGACCTGGTCTTCGGCCGGATCGAGATCGAGACCGCCCAGGTGAGCGATCCCGTCCTCGTGCGCAGCGACGGGAGCCCGACCTACAACTTCTCCTGCGTCGTCGACGACCTCCTGATGCGGATCTCCCACGTGGTGCGCGGCGACGGCCACCTGTCGAACACCCACCGCCAGGTCCTGATCTACGAGGCCCTGGGCGCGGAGCCGCCGCGCTTCGCCCACCTGTCGACCATCCTGGGCCCCGACGGGCAGAAGCTGAGCAAGCGCCACGGCGCCACCTCGATCGAGGATTTCCGGCGGCGCGGCTACCTGCCCGAAGCGCTGGTCAACTACCTGGCGCTGCTCGGGTGGTCCCCGCCGGTCGACGGCCAGGAGATCCTCGCGCTCGAGGAGATCCGGGCGCAGTTCGACCTCGGGCGGGTGCAGAAGAGCCCCGCCATCTTCGACACGGCCAAGCTCGACTGGATGAACCGCACCTGGATCAACCGGACCCCCGGCACGGAACTGCTGGCCGCCGCCCGCCCCTTTTTCGCGGCGGCCGGCCTCCTCCCCGACGCGCCCTCCCCCGCCGTCGACGCCTGGGCCGGCAGGGTGATCGACCTGGTCAAGACCCACGTGGACCATCTCGACCAGCTCCCGGAGGCGGCGGGCGTCGTCTACGGCCCCGACGCGGCCGGGATCGACCCGGACGCCCGCGCCGCGCTCGCGGCCCCGGAGGGGCGGGAGGTCGCCCTCGATTTCGTGCGGCGGGTGGAGGGGGAGGGGGCGCTCACGCCCGAGGGCTACCGGCGGATCGTGGGGGAGGTCAAGGCGGCCACCGGGCGCAAGGGGCGGCACCTCTACCACCCCATCCGGGCGGTCCTGACCGGCCAGGGCTCCGGGCCCGACCTCGAAACCCTGGTGCCGCTCTGCGACGAGGGGGCGCGCCTGCCCCTGCCCCACCCGGTGCTCTCCCCGGCCGCGCGCGCGCGCCGCATCCTCGAGGCGGTCTGAGGCGCCATGTCCCTGATCTACGGCATCCACGCGGTGGCGGAAGCGCTCCGGGCCCATCCCGAAAAAATCGAACGGATCACCGTCGAGCGCGGCGGGCGCAACCCCCGCGTCCAGGAGATCGTCCGGGAGGCCGGGGAGCGCCGCGTGCGGCTCTCCTTCGAGCCGCGGGAGTGGATGGACCGCCAGTGCGGCGGGGAGCGGCACCAGGGGGTGCTCGCCGTCACCGCGGAGATCGACACCCTCGAAGTCGAGGAGGTCCTCGCCGCGGCCCGGACCCCCGGACTGGTGGTGGTACTCGACGGGATCGAAGACCCCCACAACCTCGGCGCCGTCCTGCGCTCGGCCGAGGCCGCGGGAGCCGACGGGGTGTTCGTACCCCGCCACCGCTCCGCCGCCCTCGGCGCCGCGGCGGTCAAGGCGAGCGCCGGGGCCGCCGCCCACCTCCGCCTCGCGCGGGTGCCCAACGTCTCCCGCCTCATCGAGAGCCTGAAGGACGCGGGTTACTGGAGCGTGGGGCTCGACGCGGCGGCGCCCGAGCCGCTCTGGAGGATCGATTTGACCGTCCCGGTCGCCCTGGTGCTGGGGAACGAGGGGACGGGGCTGCACCGGCTGGTGCGGCAGAAGTGCGACCTGCTGGCCTCGCTCCCGATCGCCGGGCGGGTGGGCTCCTACAACGTGAGCGTGGCCGCCGGGATCACCCTGTACGAAGTGCAGCGCCAGCGGGCCCAAAAACTGAAGTGACCCGCCGCCGCTGCCGAAAAGCAGGAGTGTCCGGACTCATTGGACTTTCGGGGTTGCCCCTATGGCCGTCATAGAGATAGAAAACCTGACCAAGGACTTCGCCGTCGGCTTCTGGCGCAAGCGGCCGGTGCGCGCGCTCGACGGCCTCTCGCTCGAGGTGCGCGCGGGGGAGATCTTCGGCTTCCTCGGACCGAACGGGGCGGGCAAGAGCACCACCCTGAAGCTCCTGATGCACCTGCTCAGCCCGACTTCGGGCTCGGCCCGCATCCTGGGGCGCCCGGCGGGGGACACGGCGATGCACGAGCGGATCGGGTACCTGCCCGAAAACCCCTACTTCTACGACTACCTGACCCCCCGGGAGCTCCTCACCTTCATGGGCCGGCTCTTCGGCATGGGCGGGGCCCCCCTCGCCCGCAAAGTCCGGGAGCTCGTCGGGGAGGTGGGGCTCGCGGCGTCGGCCGACCTGCAGCTGCGCAAGTTCTCCAAGGGGATGGTCCAGCGCCTGGGGATCGCCCAGGCCCTCATCAACGAACCCGAGGTGGTGTTTCTCGACGAACCGATGTCGGGGCTCGACCCGCTCGGACGCATGGAGGTGCGCCGCATCGTGACCGGGTTGAGGGAGCGGGGGGTGACCGTCTTCCTGAGCTCCCACATCCTCCCCGACGTCGAGGCGATCTGCGACCGGGTGGCGATCCTCAACCGGGGAAGGCTCCAGGAGGCGGGGACGCTCGAGGACATCCTCAGGGCGCGGATCAGTGGGCACGAGGTCATCCTCTCCGGCTGGACGGAAGGGACGCTCGAGGCCATCCGCCCCTGGTGCTCCGAGGTGCGGGCCATGGGGGAGCGGCTGCACCTGCGGGCGGACGACCGGGAAGACCTCGAGGCGGTGCTCGGCTTCGTCTTCGCCCACGGGCTGGAACTCGTCTCGGTCAACCCGATCCGCCCCTCGCTCGAGGAATATTTCCAGACCCTGGTGGTCGGAAAGTAGAGGCCCCGTCATGAACCGCATCCTGGCCATCGCCCGCAACACCTTCCGCGAAACGGTCCGCGACAAGATCCTCTACAACCTGATCCTTTTCGCCCTCGTCATGATCGGCAGTTCGCTCGCCCTGGGGCAGCTCACCCTCGGCAACGAGGACAAGGTGATCCTCGACCTGGGCCTGGGCGCCATCTCCGTCTTCGGGCTCCTGATCGCCATCTTCATCGGGATCGGCCTGGTCTACAAGGAGCTGGAGAAACGGACGGTCTACGCCCTGCTGGCCAAGCCGGTGCGGCGCTACGAACTGGTCCTGGGCAAGTACCTCGGGCTCCTCTGGACGCTCGGGGTCAACCTGGCCGTGATGACGGCGGGGCTCGCGCTGGCGCTCGGTTACACGGGGCGGGCGCCGGCGGGCGCCTACTGGCGCCTCCTGCCGGCCGTGGGCCTCATCTTCCTCTCGCTCGCCCTGGCCACCGCGCTCGCGCTCCTCTTTTCGACCTTTTCCACCCCGGCCCTGGCCGCCCTCTTCACCTTCTTCCTCTGGGTCATCGGGCATTTCAACGCCGACCTGCGCACTTTCGGCGAACTCAGCGGCTCGCCCGCCGTCGAGGCTCTCGGCCGCGCGCTCTACTACGTCATCCCCAATTTCGGGAACTTCAACCTGATCGACGGCCGGGGCGTGCTGCAGACGGCGGGCTACGCGCGCCCCATCGACCCGTGGGCCGTGGCGGGGGCCGGCGCCTACGCCCTCCTCTTCATCGCCTTCCTCCTCGCCCTCTCGGTCATCATCTTCGCCCGGCGGGACTTCAAATGAAAAGCGGGGGGGGACGGCATCCAGGGACGCGGTCCGGCGCTGTCGCGGCGCTGGTGCTGGCGGCGCTGCTGGTGAAGCCGGTGCAGGACTTCATCGACGCGCGCGCACCTGCCGGGGAGGAGCCCGACCTCCTCTTCTTCAACTCCCCGGAGCTGGTCCGGAAGATGGCCCTCGGCTTCGAGCCGCTCCTGGCCGACCTCTACTGGATGCGCACCATCCAGTACTACGGGCGGCGCGACGACGAGGGGCGGCGGCGGGAGAGCTTCGAAAACCTCCATACCCTGCTCGACATCACCACCACCCTCGACCCGGGCCTCCAGGACGCCTACCGCGCCGGGAGCTGCTTCCTCTCCGAGCCCCCGCCGGTCGGGGCCGGCCAGCCGGAGCTCGCCCTCGAGCTGCTCGAGAAGGGGGCGCGCTCGCACCCCCTCCAGTGGCGCCTGGTCTACGAACGGGGCTTCGTCCACTACCTCTACCTGAAGGACTACGCCGCCGCGGGGGAGACCTGGCTCGAGGCCGCCCGCGTCCCCGGGGCGCCCGAGTGGCTCGCGGGCCTGGCGGCCATGGCGCTGTCGAAGGGGGGGGCCGAGGAGATCGCCGTCTCCCTCTGGCGGCGCCAGTACGAGGAGGCGACCAGTGACGCGGTGCGCGACAACGCCCGCAACCATCTCCACTCGCTCCAGGTCAAACGGGATCTCGCCGCGCTCAGGGACCGCATCGAACGCCACCGCGCCGCGACCGGGTCCTTCCCCCCGAGCCTCGGTACGCCCCGGGACCCGATGGGGACCCCCTATGCCTACGACCCCCGTTCCGGCCGGGTGGACCTCGACCCGGCGAGCGCCGTCCGCTGCCTCGACGTCCCCTGACCCATCATTTTTGTTTATTATCCCGAAATCCTATTTTATAGTCGATGCAGCTTCCATTGTTCAAACGGCTGTATTCCGACAAGGAGAATCCGCTATGGGTAAGAAACTGGGCGCCGAATTCATCGGCACGTTCTGGCTTGTGCTGGGCGGCTGCGGCAGCGCGGTCCTGGCGGCCGCCTTCCCCGGCCTGGGGATCGGTTTCGCCGGCGTGGCCCTGGCCTTCGGGCTGACGGTCCTGACCATGGCCTTCGCCATCGGCCACATCTCCGGCTGCCACCTCAACCCCGCCGTGTCGTTCGGGCTCTGGGCGGGCCGCCGCTTTCCCGGCAGGGACCTGTTCGGGTACATCGTGGCCCAGGTGCTGGGCGGGGCCCTCGCCGCCCTCGTCCTCTACCTCATCGCCAGCGGAAGCGCGGGCTTCAGCCTGAGCGGCGGGTTCGCCGCCAACGGCTACGGCGAGCATTCCCCCGGCGGGTACGCGCTCGGGGCCGCCTTCCTGTGCGAGGTGGTGATGACGTTCATCTTCCTCATCGTCATCATGGGTTCGACCGACCGCCGGGCGCCGCAGGGGTTCGCCCCCATCGCCATCGGGCTGGCTCTGACCCTCATCCACCTGATCAGCATCCCGGTGACCAACACCTCGGTCAACCCCGCGCGCAGCACCAGCCAGGCGCTCTTCGTCCAGGGGTGGGCGCTGGGGCAGCTCTGGCTCTTCTGGCTCGCCCCGATCCTGGGCGCGCTCCTGGCGGGGTTCACCTACCGCGGGATTTTCGAAGACAAGGGCTGACCCCTACCCTGTTTCGTCAAATCATTTGACCAAACAGGCCCCATTCTGGCGAATCGTTGGACAAAATCGGGGGATCCGGCCTATTCCGCCATCGTCACGCGGTCGCGCCCGGCGTTCTTGCTGCGGTAGAGGGCCTTGTCGGCCGCCTCCACGAGCGCCTGGGCGCTGCGGC
>JAFGSS010000103.1 GCA_016934555.1 Acidobacteriota bacterium
GAAGCAGGCCGTGATCCGTGAAATCTACGACCGCGCCTTCCGCGCCGCGGGGCTGATTGGCGGGTCCGGGGACGATGTTGCCTGAATGGGTGCCCGGAATCAGTACATCACCTTTTCACCGTTGCGTTCCCATTCTTCGAAGAGGGCCCGGGCCTCGGGCAGTTCCATGCGCTGCATGGTGATACTGCGGGCCCCGGGAGGGAGGGCGAGTTCATCGTAGATGAAGCGGTCCCCGAACCCTATCCGCTCGGCGTCGTTTCTGTCCGCGCCGTAATAGACGGTCTGGATGCCGGCCCAGTAGATGGCGGCCAGGCACATGGGGCAGGGCTCGCAGCTGGCGTAGAGGACCGCGTCCGGCAGGTGGAAATGGGCGGCGTTGGTGCAGGCCTCCCGGATGGCCACGATCTCCGCGTGGGCCGTGGGGTCGTTGGTGGAGGTCACCCGGTTGCAGCCGCGGCCGATGATTTTCCCGTCCCGGACGATCACCGCGCCGAACGGTCCCCCCTGTCCCGTGCGCATTCCCTCAAAAGCCTGGTCGATGGCCTCCCTCAAGAATCTCTCGTTCATATTCCTTCCGGTTCCCCTGCCCCCGTGAAGGGGGATCGTGATACCCTTGGCCTGAAAAGCGCCCATCCGACGAGATGCAGTATACAACGTTAGGCCGCCTCGCGGTGTGTCGGGAGATCGGGGGACGCGTTTCCGGCCTGCTATCATGGAGTCAAGACGGCATAGGGGATACTGGATGTTCCAAGAAAAGGAGGTACCATGTTTCGCAGAATCGAGGACTTCATCGGAGCCTGGGAAACCGAGTCGGGATTGACGCAAAAGCTGTTGGACGCGCTCACCGACGCCTCGCTCGGGCGGGCCGTTGCGGAAGGGCACCGCACGCTGGGCCGCATCGCGTGGCACCTCGTGACCACGATCCCGGAGATGATGGCGAAAACGGGGCTCAGGCTGGAGGCGGTGAAAGCGGACGCGCCGGTGCCGACGACGGCCGCGGCCATCAGGGAGGCGTACGCGGCGGCGGCGGCGGAGCTGCTCGAGCGGGTGAGGGCCGAATGGAACGACCGGACCTTGACGGTCGAGGACGAGATGTACGGGGAAAAGTGGGAACGCGGGAACAGCGCGCGCGTCCTGGTCGATCACCAGGCGCACCACCGGGGCCAGATGACGGTCCTGATGCGCCAGGCGGGGCTCCGGGTGCCTGGGGTCTATGGGCCGGCGAAAGAGGAATGGGCGGCCTTCGGCGCCCCTGCGCCGGAAGTGTGACCGGCCCGGTCGACAGGGGAATCAGGAGAGCCTGTCTCTGATCTTCCGCCAGGACTCGGTGATCAGGAAGCTCTCGTCCATGTCCGCGACCATCCGTTCGAACTTCCCGATCGGAACGGAAAAGGTCAGGGTGTCGGGGTCGACCCCGGGACGGGCCGAGACGTCGAACATCCCCAGCACCGCGCGCGGGTGATCGGACGCGGCTTCGAGCAGGGGGTACTGGACGATGGTGCTGCAGCCGGCCCCCATGGGGCAATAGACGGCCTGGTTGGTCGGCTCGTCGTAATTGGCGAGCGTGAACAACCCGGAGAGGCTATCGGGTTTCGCGAAGAAGACGACCACCTCCGGCCGGTCGGTCTCATCGAGCGCGTCCCATCGCTTGAAGACGATGTACCTGGCCGGGGCCGTGAAGGCGGGGGCCTGCGAGAGCCATTGCTTGACGAGTTCGGGCGATTTCTTGTACCGCTCCCCCTCGAGCTTTCCCTCGATCCCGCACGACAGGAAGAATTCAAAGTTCGGCATCAGCGCCTGGCTGAACCCGAGATAGCGTTTCCCCCCGGGGCAGGCGATCGACTTGGTGTCGAAACCGAGCGTTTCCCCGGCCCGGACGGCGGCGAGGTCGTCGACGAAGCAGTGGTGACCGTCGGTGACGCGGTGGACGGGGGCCGCTCCCGGATCGTCCGTGTAGTAGAAGACGACGGGGAGCGCGGCGCCCGGGAAATACCGGTTCCAGCGCTCGGCGAATTGCCCCTTGAGTCCTGGCTTCATGGTCGCGTCCCTCCGATGAGTGCCGCTATTGTATCCGCATGGGCCTTTCGATGGATAGGGAAACCCGACGGGCCTTCAGTGGACGCTGAGGTCGGTCCTGGCCATTGTGTACCTTCGGCCGCAGCGCGGGCATTCGATTCCGATCCGCGGCAGGTCGCCGAACAGCTCCTGGCGGTCAGGCTCCGGCATGCCGAGGATCATGTCGAGGATCATCTCATCCGAACAGCGGCACTCGTAGAACAGGACCACCTCGCCCAGTTCCCTGAGGCGCCCGGCGGCCGCCGCGGAATCGAAACATCGGAGGAGTCCGCCGGGCCCGATCGCCTCGACGATGTCGAAACGGCCGCCGGGGAGGGCGTGCACCAGGATGCCGTCCCCGGCCCCAGAGATTTCCAGCCGAACCCTCGTCTGGGCCACTTCCGCGAAATACTGCTCGACCATGTCGCGCGGGCTCGCGGTCTGCGGGCGGATGTGGCTCTGGGTCATCGGCAGACCCGCCTTCTGGCGCTGGACCATGATGGAAGCCTTCGAGGTTTCGGCCTCACGCGCCCGCACGCACATCATCCCCTCCGGTTCGATCCCGGCGAAAAATCCGGTGTCCATCCCCTCGAAGGTGAGCGACCATCCCCAGGACTCCCTTTCGGCAAGGGACAGGGCGCCGAGCGCGGTGGAGGCGAGCAGCTCCCGGATCAGGGGCTCGAGGGCCGGCCGCGGCGGCTCGATCCCGTGGCGCGCATGATAGTCGTTCATGCCGGCGATCACGGGGGCGATGTTCCCGCGCACCACCAGCAGGTGGTTTTCCAGGTCCAGAGACCGCTTGTAGAGTGCCAGGTGGTTCAAGGAGCCTCCCCGATGAGGTCGGTTTTTTTGAGAAGGGTGGCCTCGCTGTATTTCATCATGAAGGTGTCTTCTTCGTAGTGGCCCACGGCGCTGATGTTTTCGCGCCCCGCGATATTGTTCAGGATCAACCGGACGAAATTGACGCCGCACTCGTGGGCATGGGGATACCCGCCCCCGAAGCGGGGGTTGACGTCGGTGATGAAGTACTCCCCCCCCGATTGCAGAAGGTCGATGTCGACGACGCCCACCAGGCCGGACTTGCAGAGGAAAGCGGAGACCAGGTCGAAGAGCTTCCCGTCTTTGACCGAGCGGGATTTGTCCGTTTCCCCGGCCCGCATCCTGATTTTCTCCTTGGCGAAGATCGCCGCCGGCTTCCGCGACCGCAGGTCGACATAGGCGTCCACCCCGAATTCCCGCCCGTCGATGAACTCCTCGATCATCAGGTCGTCGTGGAGGCGGAAGC
>JAFGSS010000104.1 GCA_016934555.1 Acidobacteriota bacterium
GCGGTATTCCATGAATTTGGCCGCGTCCCGGGAGTCCTCGGCCGCCCCGATCCTTTCGACGGCGACGCTCCCGGAGAGGCTGAACCCATCGGCGGCCGCGGCGGCGCCGGGGGCCGGGGCGCATGCGAGGAGCAACCATAGGACGGATTTCATGTCGGTCCCCCTATCGCGTGAGGTATTTGCCGCGGGTGGCGGGCGCGTTGCTCCCGTGGATGGCGTTGTGGCAGTTGAGGCAGGACCGGGCGACGAACCGGGTGTTCGCACTCCTGGCCGGAGACCCGGGGATCCGCTCGAATCCCTGGTCGGCGCTGTAGGCGGTCCCCGGGTGGCGTGACCAGTCGTGGCAGTCCTGGCAGAGGTTGGGCACCCGTTCGTTCAGCAGCTTCGTGTGCGAGGATCCGTGGGGGCTGTGGCAGGAGAGGCAGTTCTCCTCGACCGCCGGATGCTGAAAGAGGAAGGGGCCGCGCTTGTCGGCGTGACAGCTCCAGCACTGCACGTTGAGGGTTTCGTGCCGGATCATCCCCGGGCTCTGGGCGCCGTGGGGGTTGTGGCAGCTGGAGCAGGCGACCTTGCCTTCCACGACGGGATGGTGGGAGGGTTTGCCGATCTCGATGCGCACCCGCTTGTGGCAGCGGATGCAGGTTTCGTATTCCAGCTCCCGTCCCGTGTTGACGAAGGGGGCGGCGGACGGGTCGCGCCGGGTGAAGGCGACGGCCGAGCCGCGGGGGGGCGGCGCATGCACGGCGTGGCAGTCGTTGCAGCGCACATCGTTGCGTGCGTGCCGCCCCGATTCCCAGAAGGCGAGATGCCGGTTTCCCCCGTGGCACTCCATGCAGGCCCCGGTCTGTTCCCGCGCGGGGACGGTCCCCCGGGTGAAGCGTACGGGGAACGGGTTGCCGCGGGGGTCGTCCGGGTGGGCGTCATTCGTCCCGTGGCAGGCGGAACACGCCCGCCCGCTGCCGGCCGGGGAATCGGGATCGCCTGCAGTCCCGTGCCGGGTGTCCAGGACCCCCGCCTGGTCCTGGTGGCAGGCGAGGCAGGTCGCGGGCTCCTCCGCGGCGGGGGCGGAGAGGGGGAACAGGAGGAGAAGGATCGGGGAAAAAGGTAAAACCAGAGAGGGGCGATAGGCCATGTGCCGGGATCCCTCCATTGCGCGGAAAGGGCAAAAAGTCACCAACGGGTTCGAACCAGCGTTGGTCCTCTTATAGCACGAATCGGGCAGGGAAGGGAAGCGGAAGGGTGATCCGGGGGGGCGTCCGCCCCCCCGGTGGAGGATACTTAATGCCTGATCTTGTCGAAGACGATCTCCTTCTCCTCTTCGAACTCCGGACAACGGTCGTCGGTGTGGCACTTCAGGCAGAGGTCGATCTGCGGGTCGGCCACCGGGATCGGCTTCATGCTGGCCAGGTGCTCCGTCGCGTCCCCGTGGCAGGATTCGCACTGCACGTTCACGAACGCCATCTGCATCTCCTGCATGTTGAAGCCGCCCGGCTGCTCGAAGCGGATGGTGTGGCAGGAGAGGCACTTGGGATCGTACTGCTTGGACTTTCCGACCAGGGTGGCGTATGCCTTGGCGTGATCGGTCGTCTTCCACTGCGCCACCTGGCTGCTGTGGCAGGGGGCGCAGGCCTCGACGCGCAGAGGTACATCCGCAGCCGCGGGCTGGTCCCCGCCTCCCCCGCCGTACATGTCGGCCACCTTGTCGTTGTAGGCCGAGATCATCCCCTGGACCTTGCCGTCGTCGGCAATGGATTCGTCAAAGGGGACCAAGGTGTTTACCGGCTCCTTCGACCCGTCCAGGGCGACCTCGAGCATTCCCAGGTACTGCCCCTTCTCCCCCGCCCGGACGATGAAGGCGTCCCCGGCACCCAGGGGATCCGGCGTCTTCTGCCTGTCGTGGCCGCCAACCACCAGGTGGATGCCCTTGACGCGGCGCGCGATGACCCAGTCGCGGTTGGCGATCTGGTGCGTCATCGCGATCACGTAGTCGGCTTTGCCCGCGAGTTCGGCCACCACCGCTTCCGCCGCCTTGACGGGGTCCTGGACGGTGAGGGCGCCCCCGGTGATATCGGCGAGCTTGCCCGCCATTTCCGAGGTGTCGCCGTACAGGCCCATGATGGCCACGGTCTTGCCGTTGACCTGCTTGAGCACGTAGCGCTGGAACACCGGTTTGTTGTCGGCGTCGACCAGGTTGGTGGAAACGAACGGGAAGGAGTACTTCTTTTCCAGCTCCTTGAGGTAGTCCAGTCCCAGGACCAGGTCGAGCTCTCCGACGTTGACGGCGTCGATCCCGATGGTCTTGAAGATTTCGAGGATCAGTTCCGCCTTGAGTTTCGCGCTCTCGATCACCGAATCGGGAAGCTCTTCATCCTCGTTGAGCAGGTCTCCCGAGTCCACGATGACGAGTCCGGGGTGATCCTTGCGGTATTGGTTGAGATAGGTGGCCTTCTTGTACAGCCCGCCGAGCTGTGCACCCGTGTCCGCTCAACCGCACGGCTCCAGGTAGCCCCGCAGGTTGCTCGTGTAGGCCACCGTGATCCCGGAGGCGTCATCGGCGCGCGAGGGGCCCACGCTGATTCCGGTCGATAAAAGGATGGCCGCGCCAAGAAACAGCAGCAATACACCAAAAATCTTCTTCATCTAACCTCCTGCGGGGTATGACGGCCCAAAACTTCGGCAGTCCCCCGTATCTTCAGATATGCCATGCCCTACGATGATAACATCCCCGGGCGGCGGCGCGCCAGCAATTCATCCGCCTTACGCCGCCGGCGCCCTCATGCTCCATATACGTCGGGGCGGAGGGGGCTGTTTTGTCCCCGCTGAAAAAAATCGACGCTCCCGCCCGGCAGGGGGGCGAGATGAAACCTTCGATTGCGCCCCGGGGAAGGGTGTGCTATTTTTTTCGCTTATTCAGACTTTTCCCGGTTCAAAGGAAGGCACCTTGAGCACTAACAAGATGACTCGCAAGGAAATACTCTCGGAGGACCCGGTTCACGAGGCCCTGCTGCGCATCGTCGGGTTTTTCGGGGAGAACAAAGCCAAAATCGGTGTTGCCGCCGCGGCCGTCGTCCTCCTGGTGGTGGGCGCCTACGGGGTGTCCCGGTATCTCGGGGCCAGGGAAGCCCGGGCCCAGGTCCAGCTGGGGAAAGGGATCGATTTCTTCAATGCCGCGGTCGCGGCCGACGCCGGATCGGACCCTTACGGCAAAGGGCCGGATGCCGTTTTCCCCAGCGAACGGGCGAAGTATGAAGCGGCGGCCCGGGAATTTTCGGCGATCGCTTCCGGGCACGGATACGGCAAGATTGCGGTCGTGGCCCGTTATTACCTCGGTCTGTCCCAGCTCCGGCTGGGACAGGAAGCGGAGGGGATCCAGAGCCTGGAGTCGGCGGCCTCCAACTCCCGCAACCGCTCCGCCGGTTTTCTGGCGAAAAGGGTGCTGGCCCGTACCTATTACGATTCAGGCAACTATCAGCGTGCGCAGGAAATTCTGAGCCAGATGATACGGGATCCCAAATGCGACCTCCCCCGGGAGGAACTGAGTCTGGAGCTGGCGCGGGCGCTCGAGGCGCAGGGGCGCCGGGACGAAGCCGTGAAGGCGCTTCAGGAGGCCGACGAGCAGAGCGCGGCTTTCGGGCCCTACAAGCAGAAGCTGATCGCGGAGATCGAGCGGCTCGGGAAGGCGCCTTCGTCCGGCCCGGATCCCGCGTCGCAGCCCTAAGTGGTGCTAAAGCGCCCGATTACGCTTCTTCGGGCGCGCCGCGACGGCGCCGTAAGTCCTTGAGTTGCACGGGCTTTATCCTTGACAAAAGTCCCACTGTCAATATAATTTCCCCCTTCGCCCAGGAAGGCAGGAGTTTGGTTGTGTTCATTGAAATAGAGGATCTGAAAGCGGAGCCGCTTCATGTCCGTCACGTGTTCCCGGTCGATGAGATCAGGTTTTCGCACGCGGACGCGTCGCTGTCCGAACCGGTGACGGCCGATTTCGTGCTCACGCACCACGACCGGGACCTGCATATCCAGGGGACGGTGGAGACGGCGATCGCGTTCCGATGCTCCCGGTGCATCAAGGATTTCACCCGTCCCTTCTCCTCCAGCTTCGACCTTTTCTACGCGCCGCAGCCGGACTGGGGCGCAGTGAGCACGGAAATTGAACTGAAGTATGAAGAAATGGAAGTGGGGTATTACGATGGCGTTTCCTTCGACGTGAACGCCATGATCCTCGAGCAGATAGAGCTCGCCATTCCCATGAATTTTGTCTGTCGGGAAGATTGCCAGGGGCTCTGCGACCAGTGCGGAGCCGATTTAAATGAAGGGGCGTGCCGCTGCAAAAAGGAGGAGCCGGACTCCCGCCTATCCGTTCTGCTCGATTTTCAGAAGAAGAAAGTGCAGAAGGAGGAATAGGTGGAGAGCGCCGCAACTCTCGATTGCGGGCATCCTTTCCCCATGATGGAGAACAGTCGCCATGCCGAATCCTAAGAGGAGACATTCCAAGTCGCGCCGTGGAAAGCGCCGGGCCCACGATTTTCTGCAGCCCGTAAGTCCAGGCAAATGCCCCAACTGCCAGGAACCCAAGGCGCCGCACCAGGCCTGTGCCAAGTGCGGTTTCTACAAGGGGAAACCCGTAATCAAGGGTGAAGAGGAATTCTAGGTTCTTCGCCCTTCATCATGGTCCATCACCGGTGGTTTCCGTGCGCGCATGATTAAGATAGCCGTGGACAGCATGGGGAGTGACAATTCCCCCTTCAGTGAAGTTGAAGGAGCCGTGATGGCGGCCCGTGCCTACAAGGTCGCCGTCATCCTCGTGGGGAAGGAATCCCTGCTGGCCCCGCTCCTCGAGGAGGCAGGGGGGGGGGAACTCCCGATCGAGATCCGCAACGCGACCGAGGTGGTGGCCATGGACGAGTCCCCGGTCGCGGCCCTCAGGAAGAAGCGGGATTCCTCGATCCGGGTAGCCGCGGACCTGGTGAGGGACGGCAGGGCCAGCGGACTGGTCAGCGCCGGCAACACGGGCGCGGTGATGGCGACCTCGAAGATGGTTTTCGGTACCGTCCCCGGAGTGGACAGGCCGGCGCTGTCGACGGTCCTGCCCACGCTGACGGGTCACTCGGTGCTGCTCGATGTGGGCGCCAACATCGCCTGCAAGCCGCACCACCTGGTCCAGTTCGCCGTCATGGGGCATCTTTTCAGCAAGAAGATCATCGGTGTCGCCTCCCCCCGGGTCGGGCTCATGTCGGTCGGGGAAGAGGAAAGCAAGGGGAACGACCTCACCAAGGAGGTCCACCGGGAACTGAAACGGCTGAAGCTGAACTTCATCGGCAACGTGGAGGGGCGGGACCTCTACAACGGGCGGGCCGACGTCATCGTCTGCGACGGGTTCACCGGCAACGTCGCCCTGAAGACGAGCGAGGGGCTGATCGAGGCGGTGCTGACGCTGCTCCGGGAGGAACTCTCGCGGAACCTTCAGGCCAAGCTCGGCGCCCTCCTCAGCCAGCAATCGTTCAAGCGGCTGAAGAAGAGGCTCGACTACTCGGAGTACGGCGGCGCGCCCCTTCTCGGGCTGCGCGGCGCCACCATCATCTGCCACGGCAGATCCAGCGGCAACGCGATCAAGAACGCGATCCGGGTGGCCAAGGAATTTTCAGACAATCAGGTCAACGCCATGCTCGAAGCGGAACTCAGCCAGGTGGAGCAGGGCCCCAAGGGGGTGGTTCCCATCGGCGGGTGACGGAGGGCGGCCCGGATGAAGCCTTCGGAGGCGGGAGCGGGGCTTCGGCCGCCGTCGGCGTCAACAGGTGAGTTTTCCGGCGCGGGCCTCGGGTCCTGCGGCGGGTCATATCAAAGGGGAGGAACTGGGATGGCTTCGGTAAAAGAAAGAGTGAAATCGATCATCGTGGATCAGTTGGGAGTGAACGAGGCTGAGGTGACACCGGCGGCGTCCTTTGTCGACGACCTGGGCGCGGATTCGCTGGATACGATCGAGCTGGTGATGGCCTTCGAGGAGGCCTTCGGAATCGAGATCCCGGACGAAGACGCCGAGAAGATCAAAACGGTTCAGAACGCCATCGAATACGTCGAGACCCACGTAAAATAGGGGAGGGCGTGCGAGGCCTTTCCTGAAGGGGCGGCGGCGCGGGAGAGCGCGCGGCGCCGTTCATTCTGAAAACGTCCAACCGGGGAATCGGTCATGAAGATTGTCGCTTGCGTGAAATACGTTCCGGATACCGCCATCAAGGTCAAAATCGCCCCGAACACGGGCGAAGTGGATCTTTCGGAGGTTTCCTTCGTCGTCAACCCATACGATGAATTCGCCGTCGAAGAGGCGCTCCAGCTGAAGGAGAAGCATGGGGGCGAAGTGATTGTGGTCGGGGCGGGAAGCGAAAGCGCATCCGCCGGGTTGCGGACGTGCCTGGCCATGGGAGCGGATTCGGCCATCCTCGTAAGCGACGGTTCCCTGGAGAAGGCGGACAGCTACGTCGTCGGCACCGTCCTGGCCCGCGTCTGCCGGGCGCTTTCCCCGGACCTGATCCTTTTCGGGAAGCACGCCATCGGCGTGGACAACGGCCAGGTGCCCGCGGTGGTGGCCGAGGCGCTGGATCTTCCGCAGGTATCGGTGGTCACCAGGCTGGAGATCGAGGGAAGCGCCTTCCGGGCGGAGAGGGATATCGAGGGGGCCCACGAAATCGTGGAGGGGAGCCTGCCGGCCGTCGTGACGGCACAGAAGGGGTTGAACGTTCCGCGCTACGCCTCCCTGAAGGGGATCATGGCGGCCAAGAAGAAACAGATCGAGGTCCGGCCGCTGGAATCGCTCGGGCTCACGGCGGAAGAACTCGCGCCGCGGGTGGAGTCCGTCGGGGTCACCCTGCCCCCTTCGCGCCCGCCCGGAAAGATCCTCAAGGGTGAGGTTTCCGAAACGGTGCCGCAACTGGTGAAACTGCTCCACGAGGAAGCCAAAATCATTTAACCCGCGCGCACCGCAAATTTTGTGCCATGATGTCTAAGGAGGGGAAATGGCTCAGGGAATCCTGGTCTTTATCGAGGAACGGGACGGCAAGGTAAAGAAACCATCGCTCGAGGCTCTGGGCGCGGCGCGCAAAGTGGCCGACGGTCTCCAGGAGGCCGTCATCGCCCTGCGCATCGGGACCGGAGAACCCTCGGAGAATCTGGCCGCGTTCGGCGCCGACCGGGTGATGACGGTGCGGCACGATCTGCTCGTGGCCTACTCCGCCGACGGGTATGCCACGGCCCTGGCCCAGGCGGCCCGCTCTCTCCAGCCGCGGTTCGTGTTCGGTTCGTCCAGCGCCATGGGGCGCGACCTGCTCCCCCGGGTGGCGGCCAAGCTCGGGGTGGGACTCGCCCAGGATTGCATCGAAATCCACGCCGACGGCGGACGGCTCGAATGCGTGCGTCCCATCTACGCCGGCAAGGCGTACGCGCGCGTACGTCTGGCGATGACGCCGGGCATGGCCACGCTCCGGCCGAACGTGTTTTCGCTCGGGGACCCCGACACCGGGCGCAACGCCGAGGCGGTCGATTTCACCCCGGAACTGACCCCGGCGCAGTTCCGCGCCGCCGTCCGGGAGGTCCAGGCCTCCGAGGGGCAGAAGGTCGAACTGACCGAGGCCAACATCATCGTTTCCGGGGGGAGGGGGATGAAGGGGCCGGAGAATTTCCCCCTGATCGAGCGGCTGGCCGACGTCCTGGGAGGCGCCGTGGGGGCCTCGCGCTCCGCGGTGGATGCGGGATGGATAGATCAGCAGCATCAGGTCGGGCAGACGGGGAAGACCGTGTCGCCCACCTGCTATGTCGCCTGCGGCATCAGCGGCGCCATCCAGCACCTGGCCGGCATGTCGTCGTCCAAGTTCATCGTCGCGATCAACAAGGACTCCGAAGCGCCCATTTTCAGCGTTGCCGATTACGGCATCGTGGGGGATCTCTTTGCCGTGGTTCCCGCCCTTACGGAAGAGATCCGGAAACTCAAATCTTCATAGGACGGTCCCGGGGATCCGGCCGGGAGCCGGCGAAAGGTCTATGGCGACCTAAATGGCTACCTCTGCAGGATTTGAGAAGTGGGGAGAGAGACCCCGGCAGCGATGGTACCTGGAACTGCTGGAGAACCTGCGGAGCGGCCTGACGTGGATAGACGCGCTGGCCGGGTTTTGCGCCACCGCCGTCATCGCGCTGATCCTCGTCGGATTCCGTTCCCAGGTCATTCCCGATTATGAAGTCGGACAGATCGCCGACCAGGAAGTGCGCGCGGCGCAGGATGTCTTTTATGAAGACCGGATGGCGACCGATCTGCGGCGGGCGGAAGCGGAGGCCGCCGTCCCGGCCGTATACCAGCTCGAATCCGACCTCATCTCCAGCCAGGTGAAATCCACCGCCGCCGTCTTTTCCGAGGCGCGCGAC
Source organism: Acidobacteriota bacterium (assembly GCA_016934555.1). Lineage (GTDB taxonomy): Bacteria > Acidobacteriota > UBA6911 > UBA6911 > UBA6911 > UBA6911. The sequence goes on from JAFGSS010000104.1 coordinate 8,407, forward strand.
ATCCTGGCGGAGGCCGGCGCGGGCGCCCAGGCATCGAAGGCGCGCCGCGAGGAACTGCTGAAGAAGCTGAGGGAGCGCGCGGGGGGCGCTTTTCCGCCCCAGGTGCTGGAAGCCCTGCTGCGGTACAACTTCAGCCCCGATCTCGAAGCGCGGATGCTGGGACTGCTCGATACGGTGTTGCGCGACGGCATCATCCGGGACCGGGGGGAGTTCCTCAAGGACCTGCGCTCGGGCATCCTCGTGCGCGACGGCTCCTACACCATGGAGCACCCGCTGACGGATGCCTACCGGGTCCGCGATCTCTCGGCGGCCAAGGAGTTTCTCCGGCAGTCCCCGATCGAATATCCCGGCCTGTCCCAGCGCGACCGCGCGACGATCCTCTCCTATCTCGAGGGCGTGCTTTTTCCCACACTCCTGTGCGACCTCGAGGAGACCCGTTCGCGGAGGATCCTGGCCTCGCGCCAGGTCCAGCCGGTCCAGGTACAGCTCAAGCAGGGCCAGACCGTGGTCCGCAGCGGGGAGCAGATCACGCCCCAGATCCTGATGCAGCTCGACGCGCTCAAAAACCTGCGCCGGCCGCGTTCCCTCATCTGGCAGTTCGGGGGGTATTTCCTGATCGCAGCGATTTTGATCTACTCGCTCTGGCGCTACTTCGTCTACTACCAGACGCGCCACCGCAAGATCCGGAACCACGCCGTCCTGATCCTGGCCGTGATCGTCTCGGAACTCCTGGTCATGCGGCTGCTGACCTCGCTGGCCGACATCCTCGGGGAGCGGTTCCCGCGGTTTCAGGACCCGTACGTGCTGTATTACGGCATCCCTTTCGCCTTCGGCGCCCTGCTCATCACGCTGCTGGTCGACGTCAACCTGGGGGTGCTCTCCTCCGTGGTGCTGGCTATTCTCTGCGGGATTTTTTACGGCCACGTGGAATTGTCGGCCTACTGCATCATCGGCAGCTTGGCCGGGATCTACAGCATACGGCAGTACAAGGACCGGGCGGCCATCCTCAAGAGCGGCCTCACCATCGGTGTCGCCAACATCGCCTGTCTGGCGGCGCTCGCCATCATGCGGCAGGCGCCGCTCAGGTTCTCCGACACCCTGGATCAACTCGTCCTGGCGCTGCTTGGCGGGATGCTGGCGAGCGCGCTCTGTTCCATGCTGCTGCCGGCGCTGGAAACAGTGTTCAAGATTACGACCGACATCCGGCTCCTGGAGCTGTCGAACCTCAACGCCCCCCTGCTGCGGCGGCTGGCGGTGGAGGCGCCCGGGACGTATCACCACAGCCTGATGGTGGCGACGCTGGCGGAGGCGGCGGCCGAGGCCATAGGAGCCAACCCGCTCCTGGCGCGGGTGGGGGCCTACTACCACGACATCGGCAAGCTGCTGAAGCCGGAGTATTTCGTGGAGAACCAGGCCTACGGCGGCAACAAGCACGAGGACCTTTCCCCCAGCATGAGCTGCCTCATCATCTCCAGCCACGTCAAGGACGGGCTCAATTTCGCAAAGGCGGCGGGGCTGCCCCAGCGCATCAGCGACATGATTCCGCAGCACCACGGGACGAGGATCATGACCTTCTTCTACCAGAAGGCGAAGGAGGCGGCGGACGCGGACAGGAGCAAGCTGTCCGAAGCCGATTTCCGCTATCCCGGGCCGCGGCCGAGGAGCCGGGAGGCCGGGATCATGATGATGGCCGACAGCGTGGAAGCCGCTTCCCGCACCCTGGGCGAGGCGCCGGCACCGGCACAGATCCGAGGCATGATCGACAGGCTGGCGGATTCGGTCATCGGGGACCACCAGTTCGACGAGTGCGACCTCACCTTCAGGGACGTGAAGCTCATCAAGGAGAGCTTCTTCAAGATTCTGGCAGGCATTTTTCATCACCGAATCGAATATCCGGGATATGACTTCAAACGCACGGGAGGCGGATCCGGGGGGACGGCACCCGAAGATCCAGGTCCTCAACAGGCAAAAACAGGTTAGGATCGATCGGGCGGCCGCCGCCCGCTTTGCCGCCGCTCTGCTCCAGACGCTGGGTCTACGGGGCGGGTCGCTGTCCGTGGTGTTTGTCGGGACGCGCACCATGCGGAGACTGAACCGCCGGTGGCGCGGCGGCGACTACGCGACGGACGTGCTGAGTTTCGACTATGGGGACGGGAGCGGGACGGAAGCGGGATTCCTGGGAGACATCGTGATCGCCCCGGAAGTGGGCGTCCGGCAATCTTCGGGGACGCCCGACGGGGCGGAGAGGGAGATCCGGATGCTGCTGGTGCACGGGGCGCTGCACCTGGCGGGCTACGATCATGAGACGGACGGCGGCGAGATGATGCGGATACAGGGGAAACTGATGCGGCGCAGGTTCTTCCAGGACCCCCCCGCGCTGATGGGGCCGAAGGGGCGCCGATGATGTTTGTCAACCTTGAAATCGCCCTCCTCGTGGTTTCCCTCGGACTCCTCTTCTTCTTTTCCCTGGTCGAGAGCGCCATCACCCAGTCGAGCCCGCTCCTGCTGCGCATGATTCTGGAGCATGGTGACGAGTCCGCCCCCCCGCTGCTTCCGGCGATCCTGGAGAACCGCAACCAGGTGTTCGTGCCGCTGCAGTTCGGGACCCAGTTCTGCGCCATCACCCTCGTGGTGCTCTCCACCCACCTCAGCCTCGGCCTCTGGCCGGTTTACGGTTGGGTCTACGCCTTCCTGGCGAACATCGTCCTGTCCGTGCTGTTCCGGCAGCTGCTGCCGCGGCTGCTCACCCAGCACGAGCCGGAGGAGAAGCTGGTGACGCTGCTGCGGGTGTTCCACCCGCTCAGCCTGATCCTCGGCCCGGTGGCGCTCCCCCTGTCGCAGGTTCTCAACCTCCACAAGCGGATGCACGAGGAGGTCCATAGCGGGGGCAGGGACGAAGACGAGGAGGCCACCGGCGAGGAAATCCAGGCCTACCTGGAGATCGGGGAGGACGAGGGCATTCTCGAGGAGGAGGATTCCCGCCTCATCCAGTCGGTCGTCCAGTTCGGGAACACGCTGGTGAGGGAGGTGATGACGCCACGCACCAAGATCGTGGCGTGCGAGGAGGGGGCCACCATCGCCCAGCTGCGCGACATCATGGTGGAGCACAGGCATTCACGTATCCCGATATATCGCGGGGACCTCGATCATATCGTCGGGGTCGCCTATATCCGCCAGCTGATGACGCTGTCCGTCACCGGGAAGGAATCCGATCCCATCGCCGGCCTCATTCATCCCGTCCTGTTCGTCCCCGGATCCAAGCCGGTTTCCAAGCTCCTCAAGGAGCTCCAGGAGCGGGGGGACCATACCGCCATCGTGATCGACGAATTCGGCGGGGTGGCCGGCCTGGTCACGATCGAGGACCTCGTCGAGGAGATCGTCGGGGAAATCTGGGACGAGGACGAGGCCAAGGTGAACCAGGTGGTGAGGGAGGATTCCGGCACCTTCCTGGTGCACGGGAGCGCCGAGATCTTCCTCCTCGAGGAACTGACGGGAAAAAAGTTCGAGGACTCGGGCTGCTCCACGGTCGCGGGTCTGCTGATGGGGTTTCTGGGACGGGTCCCGGCTCCGGGCGAAGCCTTCGAGATGGAGGGGATGCGGGTGCAGGTGATCGACGCCGACCGCAAGCGGGTGCATTGGATCCGGTTTCATCTCCCCGGGGTTCCCGGCGCCGACGGCGCCGGGCAATGAGGGTGTCGGGGCCTTATGTTTGACGCCGCGGACCGCAGGTACATGAAGAAGGCGCTCCTGCTCGGGGAAAGGGGGACCGGCAGGTCCAGCCCGAATCCCAGCGTCGGCTGCGTCATCGTGCGGGACGGGCGCGTTGTGGGCCGGGGGTGGCACGAGTACGCGCTCCGGGACCACGCCGAGGTGCGGGCGCTGCGGATGGCGGGGGAACTGGCGGCCGGCTCCGAGGTATACGTCACCCTCGAGCCCTGCTGCCACGAGGGACGCACCCCCCCGTGCGCCGATGCACTCGTGCGGGCCGGCGTGCGGCGCGTCGTGGCGGCCAGGCCCGATCCCAACCCGGTCGTCTCCGGGCGCGGCGTGGAAAGGCTCCGGTCCGCCGGTATCCGGGTGGATGTGGGGCTGTGCGCCGAGGAGGCGGGCCGCCTCATCGAGCCCTTCGCCCGCCACGTCAGTTCGGGATACCCGCTGGTCGTTTCCAAGGTGGGGATGACGCTCGACGGAAAGATCGGGACCGGGAGTGCCGAAGGGCGAGCCATTTCCTCCCCCGAGGGGCTCGAGTTCGGCCAGCGGCTGCGTCTCGGGTGCGACGCCGTCATGGTCGGCGTCGGCACCCTCCTCGCCGATGATCCCGCGCTGACCTACCGGGGCGGCCGGAGCAGGGGGCGCCCCCTCCTTCGCGCCATCCTGGATTCCCGGCTGCGCACCCCCCCCGGCTCCCGGCTGCTGCGGGTTGCGCCCGAGTCTCCCGTCCTCCTCTTCTGCGGCCCCGACGCGCCCGAGGCCTCCCGGAGGGAACTGGAAAGAGCGGGGGCCGAAATCGTGGCCGTTCCCCGGTGCGGCACGGGGCTCGACCTCGAAGCGGTCCTCCGGGAGCTGGGAGCCAGGAACATCCTGGCCGTTCTCGTGGAGGGGGGGAGCTGCATCCACCGGGCTTTCCTGGAGGCGGGGAAGGTGGACGTCTTCCACTTCATCGTAGCCCCGCTGGTCCTGGGAGGCGGGACGGCCGTTCCCGTGGTGGGGGGGCGGGGATACGGCTCCACGGCCGAGGCGCTCCGTTTCCGGATCCGGCGGACCCTGCGCGCGGGCCCCGACGTGGTCCTGGAAGCCTACCCGGAATGCTCCAGGTCCATCATCTCCCCGTGGCTCGGAGGAAGCGCTCCATTTCCCGCGCCAGGTTCCCGGACCCCATCAGGGCCGAAATGACCGCGACGCTCGCGGCCCCCGAAGCGAGAACCCCGGCCACCCGGTCGATGCCGATCCCCCCGATCGCTACCACCGGGACCGTGGACGCGGCGCAGGCGGCGGCCAGGCGCCCGAGCCCCACGGCGGGGGCGGGACGGTCCTTGGTGGCGGTGGGGAACACGGGGCCGAAGCCGATGTAGTCGACGGGCAGGGCGCGCGACCGTCGCACCTGCCCCAAGGTATGGGTGGAGTATCCCACGACGGCCCCCGGTCCCAGCAGGAGGCGCCCCGCTTCCGGTGGGAGGTCTTCCTGTCCCAGGTGCACCCCCCGGGCGCCGGCGGCCAGCGCCAGGTCGCAGCGGTCGTCGACGATGAGGGTGACGGCGCGGCGCTCGGCGAATTCCACGCAACGGCGGAGGTCGACGAGCAGTTCGCCGGCCGGGGTCGTCTTGTCGCGGATCTGAACCCACGTGGCTCCCCCGCGCGCCAGTTCGCGCAGAACGGCCAGATGGGTCGCGGTCCGTGCCAGGCCCTTGTCCGTAATCGGGTAGATGGGGGGGATCGGAATCTTCATCGCCGGAGTTTCGATTCTAGGGCAGGGGGGGCGGGAAGGGAAGGGCTAAATGGGGGCCGGGGAGGGGGCGCGGCGCGCCTCCCCCTCCGGCCCCGGGGTTTACTTGACGATGCGGGGAGTCACGAAGAACAGGATCTCCTGGGTGGAGCGGGTGACGGACGTATTCTTGAAGAGGTGTCCGATCACGGGCAGGGAACCGAGTCCCGGGACCTTGTTTTCGCTGTTCGCGTCCTCGTCCAGGAGGATGCCCCCGATCACCGTGGTGCCCCCGTCGGTGACGAGCACACGGGTGCTGGACTCGCTGGTGCGGATGGAAGGAACCCCGTCGACCGAATTCCCGAAGTCGGCCGTGTTGTTTTCCACCTTGAGATCCAGCACGATATTGCCTTCGTAGGTGATCTGCGGGGTGGCGGTCAGGGTCAGGGCGGCGTCGAAGAACTGGATCGTCACCGTGTTGTTGGAATTGATCGGGACGGGGAATCGCAACCCTTGGGTCACGACCGCGCGGCTGTTGTTCTGCGCGATCACCTTGGGCTGCGAGATGAGCTTGGCCATCCCCTTGGTCTCGCCCGCGGTGATGGCGGCATCGAGCAGGAAGGTGTCGAAGATGTTGCCCACCGAGATCCCCAGTCCGCCGAAGGCCCTGGCGGCCGGCAGGTTGACGTTGTAGTTGCCCTTGTTGGTCGCCTGGGTCCCGGTGCTCACCGCGGCGCTTTCGCTCGCGGTCCCCCCGTCGTCGCCGGTGATTCCCGCTCCCCTTCCCGTGATCGGGTTCCCGGCGGCGTAGGTCTTGTCCGGCGTGGCGCTCGGCCGGGTGCCGCCGATGGTCCCGAAGGTGTTGGGGCCTCCGACGGTGACGCGCTCCAGGTTCCCCTGGACGAAGCCGAACTGGACGCCGATGTCGCGGGCGAAGTTGCGGGAGGCGGACACGATGCGGGCCTCGATCTCCACCTGGGCCTGCGGGAGGTCCAGGGCCTCGATCAGGTCGATCTGCCTGGCGATCGAGGCGGGGATATCGGTCAGGATCAGGGAATTGGTCCGTTCATCCACGACCACGGTGCCCCGGACCGTTTTCTGATCGGAGACCGCGTCGATCAGGTCCTTCGCCTTGGCGTAGTTCAGGCGTTTGATCCGCGTCTGGAGGTCCGCGGCCAGCAGGTTCGCCTTCTTCAGGGATTCCTCCTGCCTGGCCTCATCCTGGAGCGTCGATTTCCGGGCGACGCGCACCATCGTCCCCTCTATCTGCTTGTCGAGGCCGTTGTTACGCAGGGCGGCCTCGAAAATCTGATCCCACGGCATCTTGACCACCTTCATGGACAGGGTGCCCTTGACGGCGGGATCCAGGACGATGTTGATCCCGCCCTCATCGGCCATCAGGCGGAAGAAATCGACCAGCGGAACATTGACCAGGTCGAGGGTCAGGGGGTGTCCCGAGAACCGGGATCCGTTGGTGCTTCCACTGCCGTTTCCCGGAACGGCCGACTGGGCCAGCGCGGCGATCAGGGGCGGCGCCTGCGGCCGGGCGGCCTCCGGGACCGGTGCGGCGGCGGGGCGCACCGCCGCGGGCTTGATCGCGCTCGCCGCTGCGGGCTGAACGGCTGCGGGCTTGATCGCGCTCGCCGTGGCGGGCTGAACGGCCGCGGGCTTGATCGCGCTCGCCGCTGCGGGCTCAGCCGCTGCGGGCTTGATGACCGTCGCTGCGGCGGGCCGCACCGCTGCGGGCTTGATCACGCTCGCCGCGGCAGGCTGAACGGCCGCCGCGGGCTGTTCCGGCGGGGAGTAGGGCTTGATGGCGTACTCCCTCCTGCCGGCAGCGGCACTGACCGTTTTCTCCGGGGCCGCGGAGTTCTGTCCGGGGTGGAACACCAGCCGGACGGAGCCGCTGTCGACGGAAAGTTCGTGGGTCCCGTGCCCCTCTTCCAGGTCGAACACCATCCGGGTGATCAGGGAAGGGGAGGTCTGGTACTGCTGCACCCTCAACTTTTTCACCGACGCCGTTCGTATAGGCAGGCGCGTGAACGGGATCCGGTTGCGTGTATTAGGGAAGTCGAGGACCAGGCGCCGCGGATTGTCCAGCATGAACTGCTCGGGCGCAATCTGACGGTCGGCGTCGACCGTTATTACCGCCCTGTCGTTCTCCGGAACGAAACGGACGTCGGTGAGGGCGGCGGCCGCAACGAGTTCCCTGGCCGGCGCACCGGAGCTTTCCCCGGCCTGGGTGAACCCGGGGAGGGACAGTGCCAGCAGGAGGAGAAGGATGCCGCATGTCGCGCCCTTCGCCTTAGTCGATATTGGGTCTGTGATCGGGGCATGTCGCATTTTCATACCAGCCATCCTATGGTGTCCTTAATCGCTTGGTGACCTCTTGAGCCACGGTTTTGCCAGAGCGCATTTTGGTTTCACGAACCAACGTGACGGAATCCTCGTGAATGGTTTTCAAGTAGCCGTCGAAGAGCCGGTCGCCTTCCCGGAGAAAATAGGCGCGGGCGTCGGCCGCGCGAATGACGGCCGTCCTCCGGTCGTCGCGCAGCGAGATCCCTTCGAGCGCCGCCTGTGAGATGTACGTCCCGGAGATTCCCGGAGGCGGCACCCCCCGGGACACTTCCTCGTCCCCGGGCCTGGATCCGGTCTTCTTTCTTTCCGGGTGCCAGAAGGGGTCGCGCCGGTTGGCGGGTTGATACGGAATGCCGGCATAACGGATGGGGGATTCCGCCGACAGCTTCGCGGCCCCCTCCTGGTCGGGGACCGTGCGGGCGTCCCGGGCCAGGGCCGGCACCGCGAGCGGCACCGACAGGCACAGCCAGGGGAGCACGCGTCCCAGAAACGGCACGCATCCGTGCCGGCCGGCAGAGACCCGGCCCTTCCCGGGGAAGGGGGTCGTGGAACAATGGAGGCGTGTCACCGCTTTTTCTCCTTCTTGGTCGGGTTGTCGTTCGACGGATCCAGGGGCACATCCCGGAAGACATAGGTGGTCGCGGTGCAGCCCGCGACCAGGGTGCGGCTGGGATCGGTCTGTTCCTTGGCGTTCTGGAGCGAGAGCGTGTCCACGTCGATGATGCGCGTGGCCTGGCTCACCTTTTCGAAGAAGAGTCCCAGGCCGTGGTAATTCCCTTCCACGACCATGTCGATCGGCCAGTCCGAATAGAAATCACGCGGCAACATCGCCCGCGGCTGAAATTTGTTGATCTTGAGGTTGCTCGCCGCCGCCATCTGCTGTATGCCGCGCAACAGGCCCGGCGTCTCCTTTTCCGAAGGGAGGATGCTCTGCAGCACCGCGAGCCGCTGCTCGAGCTCGGCCAGCTCCTTTTTGAACTGCTCGAGCTGGGTCTCGATGGCCGTACCCTGCTGCACGGACTTTTCCAGTTCCTGGATCTCCGCCCGGATCTGGTCGTGCTTCTGGATCCTGTCTTTCAGGTAGTACATGTAAAACGCGAATGAAAGACAGAGGACGAGGACCGCAAACACCCCGATCTGGGTTGCGCGCGACAGGTTTTCAAAACGAAAATTGCTGATGGCCATGCCTTCACTCCGCCTGGGGTTGCTTGACGCTGGTGCATATGAGCGAAAATTTGGAAGAGTCCTCCTGCCGCTCGATCAGCTCGAGGTCGACGCTGGCAAAAATTCCGCTCGCCTTGAGGTTGCTCATCAATTGGGGGATGACGTTCGGGGCCGCGGTGCTCCCCACGACCTTGATGATGCCCGACTTCTGCGAAAGGGAGGTGAGCCAGAGGTCGCCGTCCCGCGGGATGCTCTGGATCACGGTGTTGAGCAGGAGGACCGGGCCGCTCTGCTTGTCCTTCAGCGTCTCGATGACGTCGATCCGGCTCTGGCGCTGCTGCTTCAGCTTCTCGTATTTTTCGACCTCTTTTTTCAGCAGCTCGAGGCGCGCCACTTCCCGGCGGAGGTCCTCCCTCCGGACGGTGTCGACGGAGATCTGGTGGTTGACGGTGAAGGTCCACGCTCCCATGACGGCCGCCGCCGCCAGGAGGAGAACTGCGAAAATGAGCCCCGTGCGCGAGACCTTCGGCTTGACGAAGGTCTTGCGCGTCCGGGCTGTCTGATCCTTCAGCAGGTTTACTTTGATCATAGCCGCCCTATTCCTCCGCACTCCGGAGTGCCAAACCGATTGCGATCGCCAGATCCGGCGCCCGGTCCTCGATGAGCGAGGGGGAGAAGCGCTTGGGATCGAACGAGATCTTCCTGAAGCTGTTGAATTTTTCCGCGGGGAGGTCAAATTTGCGCTGGAGCGCGTCGATCAGCCCGGGCGTGTGTGCGGCCCCCCCGCTGACGATCATCCGGTCGATGCGGTCCACGGTGGTCGTCGATTTGAAGAAATCGTAGGTTTTCTGGATTTCCATGCAGAGGATTTCGGTCACGGAATCGATCACGTGAGACGCCTCCTGGGGGGTGATGTTTTCCACCTTCTCCCCGTGCTTCAGCGCCCGGGCCTGGCTGTAGGTGAGGTTGAACTCCTTTTGGAGGAATTCCGTGTACTGGTGTCCCCCGACGCCGACGTCGCGCGTAAAGAGGAAGTCGGTCCCGGAGACGATGACGATCGTCATCGTGCTGGCGCCGATGTCGAGCAGGGCCACGGTGCTCCCGTTTCGGGGCTCGTAGTTGACCTCGTAGGCGTTCTGAAGGGCGAACGCGTCCACGTCGACGAGGGAGGGGGTCTTCCCCGCCATGTTGAGGACGCTGGTGTAGTCGGTGATCTTGTCCTTTTTCACGGCCACCAGGAGGATGTCCAGGTTCCCGGTCCCGATGTTTTCGCCGAGGACCTGGTAATCCATGTTCACGTCGGCGATGTCGAAGGGGATGTACTGTTCCGCCTCCCACCGGATCGATTCGGCCAGATCCTCCTCCCCCTGCACCGGCAGCGAGATCTTCTTGACGATGACGGAATGGCCCGAGATGGAAGTGGCGATCCGTTCGTTCTTGATCCCCTGCTGGGCGAAAATCCGGTTGATGGCGTCCGATACCGGTATCTTGGAGATGATGACCCCGTCCACGATGCAGTCCGGGGACAGTTCCTCGAAGCCGAGACTCTGCAGTTCGTAGGCGCCCTTGCGCGTCGGGCGCAACTCCGCCGCCTTCAGCGCGCTGCTGCCGATGTCGAGGCCGATGGGCTGCCGGTTGCGATTCAGGAGACTTAGCATAATATGTTCGCCGATTCCCCTTTCATTTCCCGGCCCCGTCGGTAACCCCGGGATCATCCGGGAACCGCGAAGCGTCGGAACAAATGAAAGCGTTTGACATTGTCGTTTCGTCCAGGTGCCGCAAAAATGGACCCGCCTCGGCAATTTCCCTACCGGTGCCGCAGGCTTCCTGCTATCCTTATCGTTCCGAGGCGCAAACCTGTTGCGTTTTTATTGAATTAAAATGGTGACCGGGATCACCAATACGGGGAATGTTTCCCGCCCCGGGTGGATATTTCAGGTCAAAGCGGCGCAATCGGGGCCTCTCCGCGGCGGGGTGATGGCGGGCGGCCCGGGGGGCGGAAGCCCGAAAAATGGCCGCCTGTTCCAAATATACTTGACACGCTGTCTGCTCTTGGATAGCCTAAAGGATTGTTCTGCTTGGTATTTACTGAGGGAGAATATGATGAAGAGTTTTATTCCCGGCGAGAAGGATATTCGGAAGCGCTGGCATGTCATTGACGCCGAAGGGCAGATTCTGGGAAGGATCGCCACCAGGGCGGCCACCCTCCTTACGGGCAAAAACAAGCCGATTTATACCCCTTTCCTGGACACCGGCGATCATGTCATTATAGTCAACGCCGAAAAGGTGAAACTGACGGGCAACAAGCTTGCGGACAAGAAATACCGCCACCACACCGGGTATCCCGGAGGGTTGCGGGAAGCCACTGCCGGCGAGCTTCTGGCCAAGGATCCAGGGAGGCTGCTGCGCGAAGCCGTGTTCGGCATGCTTCCCAAGACGAAACTGGGCCGGGCGATGAGGAAAAAACTGAAGGTGTATGCGGGACCTCAGCACCCGCACGAGGCCCAGCAGCCCACGCCGCTGGCCTTGTAGTCACTTAATAAATGGAATGCGCTGCATTCTGCGTCGAGCCGAGGAATGGAATGGCGACAGTCGAGTATTACGGAACAGGAAAGAGGAAAAGCTCCACCGCGCGCGTGCGCCTTTTGCCCGGCGCCGGCCAGGTGATCGTCAACAAGCGTGATCTGAGCGAATACTTCAAGAACGAGACCCAGCGTACGGTGATCCGTTACCCGTTGGCGGTTACGGAAAACGTGGGCAGGTTTGACATCCGGGCCATCGTGAGCGGTGGGGGCACTTCCGGCCAGGCGGGCGCCATCCGGCTCGGCATTGCCAAGGCCCTCCTGCAGTTCAACGCCGAACTGCGCTCCCGGCTCAAGAAGGCGGGCCTGCTGACCCGGGACTCCCGTGTCAAGGAACGAAAGAAATACGGTCAGAAGGGGGCTCGCAAGAGATTCCAATTCTCGAAACGATAGCCTGAGGAGGTTCTACTTGGTTTCGGTAACCATGAAACAACTGCTGGAAGCCGGGGTTCACTTCGGCCACCAGACCAAACGCTGGAATCCGAAGATGAAGGAATATATCTTCGGGCAACGGAACGGCATCTACATCATCGATCTGCAGAAGAGCCTCAAGCTGTTCAAGCAGGCCATTCAGTTCGTGTACGAGCTGGGAGCCCAGGGGAAGACTGTTCTGTTCCTCGGCACCAAGCGGCAGGCCCAGGAAGTGATCCAGGAAGCGGCCGGTCGAACGGAGCTGTACTACGTCAACCAGCGATGGCTGGGGGGGCTGCTGACCAACTTCGTGACGATCCAGAAGAGCATCAAGCGCTTCCGCGAACTGGAGACGATGCGGAGCACTGGCCAGTACGACCTCTTTTCCAAAAAGGAAGTGGCCCGGTACGAGCGCGAGCGCAAGAAGCTGGAAAAGAACCTTTCCGGCATCAAGGACATGGGCGCCCTGCCCGACGCGCTTTTCGTCATCGACACCAACATGGAATCGATCGCCATCAAGGAAGCGGCCAAGCTGGGGATTCCCATCATCGGCGTCGCCGACACCAATTGCGACCCCGATTCCATCGATTACATCATCCCCGGCAACGACGACGCCCTGCGGGCGATCCGCCTGATCACGGAGACGGTGGCCGAGGCCTACCTCGACGGCAAGGCGGTTTTCGATGCCCGGCAGAAGGAAATGGCCGAGCAGGCGGAAAAGGCGCGTCAGCAGCAGGCCCAGCAGGCCGCGGCGGCGCGCGAGGCTGCGGCGGCAAGGGCTGCGGCGCGGGCGGCCGAAGGGGGAGAAGCTGCGGGCGCGGGGGCGTCGGCGGGGGCTGAAGGGGCGGAATCCCCTGCCAGGCCCAGAACCACGGTACGCAAGACCCTCCAGCGCAAGCCCAGGGCGAAGAAGGCGGAAACCGGGGCAGACCCCGGGGCGGCGGCTGCGGAGGCCCCCTCCTCCGATGCCGGAATCGAAGCCGCTCCGGCTGAAGTCCAGGCTGCTCCATCTGAAGTCCAGGCCGCTCCGGCCGCGGCGGAAGAGCCTGTCGCTCCGGCCGAGCCTGAAGGCGGGCGTCCGGAATAACCGGCGTTTGAATGCGGGCTTCCCGGCCTTCGGGAAGCCCGATCTCCGGTCCCCGCGAAGGAACAGCCGGGGACGCGGCCTGTTTCCATTCAATCCTCGTCTCCGTTCTGGGAAGCCCGGGACAGAAGCATCAGCGCCGGGGGGCGGCTGGCGTCATCGCATCTCCATCGACCATACAATGCCGGAACAGGAATTTTAGGAGGAATCTCATGGCTATTTCCGCGGATCAGGTGAAGGAACTCAGGGAAAAAACGGGTGTCGGGTTCATGGAGTGCAAGAATGCGCTGCAGGATGCGAACGGCGACATCGAGGAGGCGGTCACCATCCTGCGCAAGCGGGGGCTGGCCTCCCTGGCCAAAAAGTCGGGGCGTGAGACCAAGGAAGGCCTGATAGGTTCCTATGTCCATAACGGCAAGATCGGCGTCATGGTCGAGGTGAACTGCGAGACCGATTTCGTCGCGCGCAATCCCGATTTCCAGTCCCTGGTGAGGGATATCGCCATGCACATCGCCGCCAGCGACCCGCGCTTCGTCTCCAAGGAAGAGGTGACCGAGGACGTGCTGGCCAAGGAACGGGAGATCTACCGGGAACAGGCCAAGGCCACCGGCAAGCCCGATAACGTGCTGGATAAGATCGTAGAGGGGCGGATCGGCAAGTACTACGCCGAGGCCTGCCTGCTGGAGCAGCCGTTCGTGAAAGAGCCGTCCGTGAGCGTGCGGGACCATGTCGCCGCCCATATTCAGAAGATCGGCGAGAATATCCAGGTGCGGCGCTTCGTGCGTTACAAACTCGGAGAATAGCCGGGTTGTTTTCCCAGGGCCGTCGGGGTGTGGCGAAACACCCCGATGCCCGATGTCACGCGGGGCCGGCCGGGCCCCGGGCGCACGGCGGCGGCAGCGCCGTCCGGCGGATGGCGATTTGGCCAAAATAGCCTCCTTCTCCAGTCCCAATTAGCGTAAAATCACTCTGCGCGCCGCCGGCGGCCGGAAGATTCCGGCCGTCCCCCGCCATGTGCCGGGTCGGGGCCGCATCCAGACGACAACAGGCATCATCGGGCGGGAGGGCCAATGGGAGCGACGGTTCCGGGAGACAGACCAAAATTCAATCGGGTTCTGCTCAAACTCAGCGGGGAAGCGCTCATGGGATCCCAGGGCTTCGGGGTCGACCCCGCCATGGCTTCCAGGATCGCGGAGGAGATCGCGGAGCTGCACGCCATCGGCGTCGAGGTTGCCGCAACCGTGGGAGGGGGGAACATCGTCCGGGGGATCTCGGTCAGCGCGGCGGGCATGGACCGGGTCAGCGGCGATTACATGGGCATGCTGGCGACCGTCATCAACGCGCTGGCCTTGCAGAACGCGCTCGAAAAGCTGCAGGTATTCACCCGGGTGCAGTCCGCCATCGAGATGAAAGAGGTCGCCGAGCCCTTCATCCGCAGGCGCGCCATACGCCATCTGGAAAAGGGGCGGGTGGTCATTTTCGCGGCCGGGACCGGCCTCCCCTACTTCTCCACCGATACCGCGGCCGCCCTGCGCGCCATGGAGATCGGCGCGGAAGTGATCCTCAAGGCGACCAAGGTCGACGGCATTTACGATTCGGATCCCATGAAAAACCCCTCCGCCGTGCTCCTGCGGTCCCTGACCTACCGGGAAGTCCTGGAAAAGGACCTGAGGGTGATGGATACGACGGCGGTGACCCTCTGCATGGAGAACAAGCTGCCGATCGCGGTGTTCAATCTTCTCCGCCGCGGGAACATCCTGGACGTGGTGATGGGGAAGAGCGTCGGTTCCCTGATTCGGGTTTAGGCGCCCAAACCGGCATGTCGATGCCCAGCATAAGGAGAGAACAACGGTATGGTTCGACAGATACTTGATGCTGCCAAGAAAGGCATGGAAAAGTGCATTGAAGACCTCGAGCGGAATCTCGCCACGATTCGGACGGGGAGGGCTTCCGTCGGCATTCTCGACGGGATTCAGGCCAACTACTACGGCACCCCGACGCCGCTCTCCCAGATGGCTTCGCTCTCCACCCCGGATCCGAGCCTGATCGTGATCCAGCCCTGGGACACCTCGACGATCGCCGCCATCGAGAAGGCGATCCTGACCTCCGACCTGGGGCTGAATCCCACCAACGACGGGAAGGTGGTCCGGCTGCCGATCCCGCCGCTTACCCAGGAGAGGCGCAAGCAGCTGGCGAAGAACGTCGGGCAGATCGGCGAGCAGCACCGCGTCGCGGTGCGCCTGGTGCGGCAGCAGGCGAACGACCAGGTCAAGAGCCATCTCAAGGAAAAGAAGATATCGGAAGACGAGGAGAAGGACGCCCTGAAAAAGGTGCAGGAACTGACCAACCAGTACATCGAGAAAGTCGGGGAACTGCAGAAGAGGAAGGAATCCGAAATACTCGAAATCTGATGCGGGACCATGCGTCCGGCACCCTCCCGCGGGCGGAGCGCGGGGCGGATCCGCAGGCGCGACCCTCCGGCTTGTGCGGGGGCCCGGGTTTCAGTAACATGACGCATTCACAACGGGGTTAGCGAATGATTTCTGCGACACAGATCAAGCGGGGCATGGCCATCAAACTGAACGGGGAACTCTACCGGGTCTTCTCCTTCCAGCACATCACGCCCGGGAACTGGCGCGGCATGGTGCAGACGAAGTTGAAATCGCTCAAATCGGGATCCATCATCGAGCACCGCTTCCGGTCCGAGGACCGTGTGGAGCAGGCCTACCTGGAAACCCACGAGGTGGAGTTCCTCTACTCGGACGGGTCGGACTATTATTTCATGAACACCGAGTCCTTTGAGCAGTTCCACCTTTCGGCGGACTGGCTCGAGGACGCCATCCCCTACATGACCCCGAACATCAAGCTCAAGATCGAATACTGCGAGGGGAAGCCGATCGGGGTGGAACTCCCCGCGAGCGTCGAGCTCCGGGTGACGTCGACGGAACCGGGGCTGCGCGGGGCGACGGTGAGCAACGTCAACAAGCCGGCCACGCTGGAGACGGGGCTCGTGATCCAGGTGCCCCCTTTCGTCAACGAAGGGGAGTTGATCCGCGTGGATACGAGCGAAGGGAAATACCAGGAACGGGTCAAATCGTAACCGCGGTTTTTGTGGTGGAGCCGATCGATGAAGGAACTTACGACTAGTCTTCGCCTGTCTCCGAGCGAAATCCCCAACCGCATCTACGGGGTGGAGAACTGGGGGGGGGGGTATTTCGGCGTCAGCGAGCAGGGGGCCCTCACCGTTCACCCGACCCGCAACCCCCTGATGGGGGTGGAAGTGATCGGGCTCGTCCAGACGCTGCTCCAGCGGAAGGTGAAACCCCCCTTTCTCCTTCGCTTCCCCCAGATCCTGGACACGCAGATCCGCGAACTGCACGAGGCGTTCCGGAACTCGATCGCCGAATACAACTACGGGGCGCGGCACCGGGGCGTTTTCCCCATGAAGGTAAACCAGAACCGGAGCGTCGTGGAGCGCCTGATGGCCGCCGCCCACCGCTACGAATACGGGCTCGAGGTCGGCACCAAGGCCGAGCTGGCCGCCGCGCTGACCCTTTCGATCCACCCGAACGCGCTGATGGTGTGCAACGGCATCAAGGACCGCCGGTACCTGGAGTGGGCCATGCAGTCGTCCCGGATCGGCAAGAACCCGGTGCTGGTGATCGAGGAGGTGTCCGACCTGCAGAAGATCTCCGAGGTGTCCGCCGCCCTGGGGATCGATCCCAGCCTGGGGTTCCGGGTGCGGGTCTTTTCCCGGGGGGCCGGGAAGTGGGAGGAGTCGGGGGGGGAGACCTCCAAGTTCGGCATCAACACCATCCAGCTGCTCGATTGCCTGAAAACGGTCTCCGACCGGGGATGGACCCGGCAGCTGAAGATGCTCCACTTTCACATCGGGTCCCAGATCACCGATATCCGCCGGATCAAGAACGCGATCAAGGAGGCGGCGCGCGTATACGCCAAGGTGCGCAAGATGGGGTTCCCGGTCGAATATCTCAACGTGGGCGGGGGGCTCGGCGTCGATTACGACGGGAGCCGCACGGCCTCGGACTGCAGCGTCAATTACAGCATGCAGGAGTTCGCCAACGACATCGTCTACACCATCAACGAGATCTGCCTGTCGGAAAACGTCCCCCCGCCGACGATCGTGACGGAGAGCGGCCGGGCGGTCGCCGCGCATCACGCCCTCTTCATCATGAACGTCATCCGGACGCTGAACCCCGGGCTGGGGGGGTCGGAGGTCGACCCCGCGAAGGTCGATTCCGAGGTCGTACAGGAGATGATGGACCTCTACACGGAGATCACGCCCAAGAACTTCCGGGAGTATTACCACGACGCGCTGCAGCACCGGGAGGAGCTCCAGTCCCTGTTCAACCTCGGCTACCTGAACCTTCAGAACCGGGCCCAGGGGGAATGGCTCTTCTGGGAGATCTGCCGCAAGGCGATCAAGTTCTCCCGTTCCATGAAGGAGCGCCCGGAGGAGTTCATCGACCTGGAGAACATCCTGGCCAGCAAGTACATCTGCAACTTCTCGGTCTTCCAGTCCACCCCGGACAGCTGGGCGCTCGACCAGCTTTTCCCCATCATCCCGATCACCCGGCTGACGGAGGAGCCGACGGTGCGCGCCACGCTGTGCGACATCACCTGCGACTCGGACGGGCAGATCGACAAGTTCGTCGACCTGCGCGACGTGAAGCAGGCGCTCGAGCTGCACCGTGTCAACGCGGACCCCTATTTCCTGGCCATCTTCCTCGTCGGCGCCTACCAGGAATCGCTGGGGATGAACCACAACCTGCTGGGGTCGGTCAACGAGGCGCACTTTCTCGTGGATGACGCCGGGAGGCCCCATCTCGACAGGGTGATCCGGGGCGAATCGCTCGGACAGGTGCTGGAGACCGCCGGGTACCAGGCGCGCGACCTGGTGGAAAACCTCAAGCAGATGGCCCAGAGCGCCGAAGCGCAGAAAAAGATCACCGCGGAGGAGCGGGAATCCTTCTGCGCCTCCTACGAATCGGCGCTGGCCGGCTACACCTACCTGGAAGATTAGGTTCTCCGCGAATCAGGAGCGGATCCTCTTCCGGTAGGCGGCCAGGGCCCTCTGCACGGCGGCCGGGGAGGTCCCGCCCAGTTCCTTCCTGCGTGAAACGGTGCGCTCGAGGCCCAGCGCCTCGTGGACTCCTTCCTCGAAAAGGGGGGAAAAGGCCTGGTACTCCCTCAGGGGGAGTTCCTCCAGGGGGAGGCCGAGTTCCGAAGCCCTCATGACGATCTTCCCCACCAGGTCGTGGGCCTCCCTGAAGGGGAGGCCTTTCGCGACCAGGTAGTCCGCCAGTTCGGTCGCGTTGAGGTACCCGCGCGCGGCGGCCTCCCGCATCCGCCCGGGCTGCAGGCGGATCTTTTCCAGCACCCTCTGGACCATCCGGACGCAGGCGTCGATGGTCCGGACGGTGTCGAACACCCCCTCCTTGTCCTCCTGCAGGTCCTTGTTGTAGGTCATGGGCAGGCCCTTCAATACCGTGAGCATGGCCACCAGATGGCCGAATACGCGCCCCGTCTTGCCGCGCACGAGCTCCAGCGCGTCGGGGTTCTTTTTCTGCGGCATCAGGCTGCTGCCCGAGGAGACGCTGTCGTCCATCTCGACGAAGGCGAACTCCGAGGAGTTGTAGAGGATCAGGTCCTCGGCCAGCCGGCTGAGGTGCGCCATAAGGGTGGCGGCGAAGAAGAGGAAATCGAGCACGAAATCACGGTCGGACACCGCGTCCATGCTGTTGGGCGCCGCGGAGGCGAAACCGAGATCGGCGGCGAGCGCCCTGCGGTCGACCGGGTAGACGGTGCCGGAAAGGGCGCCCGAGCCCAGGGGGCTCACGTCGATGCGCCGGAGCGAGTCCCGGAGCCGGTCGCGGTCGCGCAGAAACATCTCGCCGTAGGCCAGGATATGGTGGGAAAAAAGCACCGGCTGTGCCCGCTGCAGATGGGTGTACCCCGGGGTGACCGCCTGCGGGTAGCGTGCGGCGAGTTCCGCCACGGTCTCGAGCAGGAGGTCGAGCGCCCGGGCGATCCCGGTCTCTTTCCGTTTCAGGTAGAGGCGGAGGTCGGTGGCCACCTGGTCGTTCCGGCTGCGCCCGGTGTGGAGCTTCAGGGCCAGGGCCCCGGCACGGGCGTAGAGGGCCTGCTCCACGTAGCTGTGCACGTCCTCCGCCCCGCTCCGGAGCACGGCTTCGGGGTCCCGCTCCGCGTCCTTGCGCACCGCGCGGAGCCCTTTCTCGACGCGCGCGCGCTCGGCCGGGTTGAAAATCCCGGCACGTTCCAGGGCGCGGGCATAGGCGAGACTCCCCTCGATGTCGGCTTCGAGCAGTTCCCGGTCGAAGGGGAGGGAGTCGTTGAACTGAGCAAAGAGCGGGTCTTCATCCGAGGAGAAACGTCCTCCCCACAGCTTCTTTCTGGCCACGTGCACCTCCATGTCAGTGCGATTTTCTCAGATCGGGGGGGTCGGGACAATGCCCAATACGGCGTCAGTCCCCGGCCTCGTGCGGGGGTTCCCCCCCAGTCTCCAGCTTGCGCAGCTTTTCGACGAAGGTGGTCCGTTTCAGGTGCAGGAGCGACGCCGCTCTCTTCTTGTTTCCCCGGGTCGCCTCGAGGCTCCGGAGGATCAGGCGCTTCTCCAGGTCCGAGATCACGGCGTTGAAATGGACGCCGTCCTGGGGGATCTCGATCTCCCCCCGGCCCGGGTCGGGTTCCGTCGGCCCGGAGAGGAGGGGAAAGTCCCCAGGGTCGAGCTGCGGGCGCCCTGCGGAGAGGGCGACGGCCGTTTCCACGGCGTTTTCGAGCTGGCGTACGTTTCCGGGCCAGTCGTGGGCCATGAGGCGCCGCATCGCATCGTGGGACACCTGCTTGGGGGGCAGGGCCTGGCCGGCGCAGAACTTCCGGACGAAATGGGCGACCAGCGGGGGGATGTCGTCCCGGCGCCGCCTCAGCGGGGGGACGCGGATGGGGAGCACGCCCAGCAGGTCGTAGAGATCGCTCCGGAATCCCCCTTCCTGAACGGCGGAGGCGAGGTCGACGCTGGTGGCCGCGATGATGCGGACGTCCGCCGGGACGGTGGAGGAGCCGCCGGCCCGCCCGGGCTCCCTCTCCCGGAGCACGCGGAGAAGCCCGGCCTGCAGCTCCCCCGGCATGCGGGAGACTTCCTCCAGCAGGAGGGTCCCGCCGCGGGCCTCCGTAAGGCGGGCGGAAAGCTCCCCCTCGAGCAGGGCCGGGGGGAGGGCGCCGCAGTCGAGGGAGACCAGCGGCCTGTCCTTCCGGGGACTGTTGGTGTGGAGGAGGCGCGCGATCAGCTTTTTCCCGGTCCCCGGTTCCCCCTCGACGAGGACGGCGCCCGATTTCGGGGCGACCAGGCGGACCAGGCTGCAAATGTCCTGCATGGGGGCGCTCCCGCCCACGAGTCCGGTAAACCGTTGCCTTTCCTCCAGTTCGCCCCGCATCCGGAGGTTTTCCCGTTCGAGCCGCCGGTCGGCCAACCCCTTTTCCACCCGCAGGACCAGTTCGGCCGGATGGAACGGCTTCGGGATGTAGTCCCGGGCCCCCCGTCGGACGGCTTCCACCGCCGAGGGGATGTCCGCGGGGCCCGCCATGACGAGAACGGCGGTCCCGGGGAAGTGCGTGAACGCCTCCTCCAAAAGGACCTCCCCCCCCGCGCCGGGGAGACGGAGGTCGGTGACGATCGCGTCATAGGGGGATCGGCGGAGCATGGCAAGGGCCGTCCGGCCGTCGGCGGCCTCATCCGCCACATGGCCCGCGTTTTTCAGGGCGCGGCAGGCCGCTTGGCGCACGGGATCCTCGTCATCGACCACCAAGATCCGGACCTCTCCGGGTTCCATAGCTCTCCCGTTCTGAACCGGGGCCATGATATCAGCTTTTCGGCAAAAGCGTCAAAATAATGACACCAAAAGTGCTGATTCCCGCGCGGAAAATGGATATTTCCGCGCACAACGGGGGGGGTCGGCCTCACGAAGCGGTCCCCCGTCCCGGGTTCGGTGCCGGCAGCCGCAAAATCTTTCCGGGGCGCGGACGCGATTAAGTCCAGTGTTTAAGCGGCTTGGACCCGCTTGCGCTCCCGCTCCGGCAGCGCCGGAAGGCGCCCGGGCCCGAAAAATCCTCGTTTGCGTTCGAATTGGAATGCGAATTGCAAATAAAACGGGCGTGATTCAGGAAATGCACGGGAGATCCGAAAAGCCGATGCGTGCTGCAAAGAAATTAGGGCGTTACCGTTGCTTCAAAGGCCTCGTCAAACTCCACTTGGTGAGCCAATCCGGGGTGACGGGAACAGTGCGGACCGCGGCGCAGCCCATGCCTGCCGCCACCGCAACCTTCCCCGCATGCCTGAATCACGGATTTGGCGGCCGGCCGGTTCCGGCCGGCATCCTGCAGCCGTCGCGCTTTTCGGTGTTCCCGTCACTCCGCTTGAGGAGCTGTTTATGACATCCCCCGATCGGTTGAGCCCGCACAGCTGCGGCCGGACGGCTTCCGCACGGGGCCTGGCAGCGCCCGGGGGGCGGACGCCCCGCGTGATCGCGGTGACCAGCGGGAAGGGGGGGGTCGGCAAGACCAATATCGTCGCCAACCTTTCGGTGAGCCTGGCGGAGCTGGACCGTAAGGTCATCGCCCTGGACGGTGACTTCGGGCTGGCAAACCTCGACATCCTCTTCGGCCTCGCACCGCGGCACCACCTGGGCCACGTGCTCTGCGGCGACCGGACCATGGGCGACATCTGCGTCCAGGGGCCGGCGGGGGTCCGGGTCATTCCCTCGGGGAGCGGGCTGCAGCGCATGTCGGAGCTGACGCGGGCCCAGAGAAGCCGGCTGGCCGAGGAGTTCGCCCGGATCGACGCGGACACCGATTACGTCCTCATCGACACCGCCACGGGCATTTCGCGCAACGTGATCCAGTTCCTGCTCATGGCGGGCGAGGTCATCGTCGTCAGCACCCCGGAACCCGCGGCCATCATCGACGCCTACGCCGTCATCAAGATCATCCTGGCGGAAGCGCCGGACAAGAACATCCAGGCCGTCGTCAACTGTGCGGAATCCGCCTCGGAAGCCCGGGAGGTGTTCGGCCAGATCGACTCGGTCGTCCGGCGCTTTCTCGACCGTGAAATCGAATACCTCGGGCATATCGAGCGCGACCCCAGAGTGCTCGAGGCGGTACGCGGCCAGGTTCCGGTGGCGCACCGGTTCCCCGACTCCCCCGCCAGCCGCTGCTTCCGTCTCCTGGCGCAGCGGATGACGCAGCGCGAGGGGGAGATCCGTTCGTCCGAAGGTTTGCTTTGGGAGACACTGCTCAACGACTGGGTCAACTGATTTCGAATAGCCTGCGGGCCGGCCATGCTTTCTCGAACCCGGCGCCGCCATGAGGACACGACGATGCGGAATGCGGCACAGCAGACAAAGAGCTTCGAATCGATCGATCAGACCGGCGCCGAGCGCGACGCCCTGATCCTCGAACACCTCCCCCAGATCAAGTACATCGCGCAGCGGATATCGACCAAGCTTCCCTCCCACGTCGAACTGAACGACCTGGTGAGTGCCGGGATCCTCGGGCTGCTCGACGCCATCGAGAAATTCGACCGCAGCCGCGGGGTCAAGTTCAAGACCTACGCCGAACTGCGCATCAAGGGCGCGATCCTGGACAGCCTCCGGAACCTGGACTGGGCGCCGCGGTCGCTGCGCAAGAAGAGCAAGGACCTCGAACGGGTCCACCGCGAACTGGAGCAGCGGCTCGGCCGGCCGGCGACCGAAAAGGAAATCTGCGACGAGATGGAGATCACGCTCGAGGAGTTCTACGGGCTGGTGGACCAGATCAAGGGGCTGAACCTGGGCAGCTTCCACGAACTCGCGGGGCAGGACGACGACAGGAACAGCGACCCCCTGGTCAAGTACGTGCCCGACGCCCCCCAGATGGACCCCTTCTTCGTCTGCCACAAATCGGAGATCCAGGAGATCCTCGCCTCCACCATCGACACCCTGCCCAAGAAGGAACGGCTGGTGGTGTCCCTGTACTACTTCGACGAACTGACGATGAAGGAGATCGGGAAGGTGCTGGGGGTGAACGAGTCGCGGGTGTCGCAGCTGCACACCAAGGCGATGCTGCGGCTGCGCACCAAGCTCCGCAGGGTCAACGAATAGGCCGGCCGCGAAATCCCCCGGGGGGGGCGCCATGGACATCAAGCGCACGGAATCCCGGGCCTGCCCGAACGCCCGGAGGATGAAGCGGGCGGGTCCCCCCGCCCGCGACCCCGACCTGGAGAGGCTGGAAGAACTCGCCCGCTCGGTCTCCGACATCCGGGAGGACCGGGTCGCGGAGCTGCGCGAGAAGATCCGGAGCGGCACCTACCATGTCGAGGCGGACCGGATCGCGGAAAAGATCATCGAAGAGCACACCCCGGACGAAACCGGCTAGGATCCCAGCAACGCCCGGGCCTCCACGAGGTCGCCCGTGCCGAAGCCTTCATCGAACATGCCGTAGAGGTGTTCGAGCCGGGCGCGCGCCTCGGCTTCCCCGTCCCGTTCCCTCATATATACGGCCAGGCTCGTCGCCGCCCGCAGTTCGAGCGAGAGGGCGCCCTGGTCATGGGCCGTGCGGATCGCCCGTTCGAAGCAGGCGGCCGGGTCCCGGTCGCCCCCCTCCCTGACGATGCGGCAGGCCAGCAATTCCCCCCGGATCCGGTGGAGTTCCGCGTCGTAGTGATGCATCCCGGTCCGATTCGACAGCTCCAGCCCCTTTTCGACGGTTTCCAGCCCCTCGGTCGTCGCTCCGGCCTCGAGGTCGACATCGGCCGCCAGGGCCAGCACGAGCGGGGCCAGGTTCGAGGCGCCGATGGCGTCGAAAACCTCCCGCGCCTTCCGCAGTTCCTCCCGTCCATGATGCGCCTGTCCGGTCCGGGACAGCGACCAGCCGCGCACTCCCGCCATCGGTGCCAGCCACGATTCCGGCAGCCGGAGCTCGCGCGCCATGGAAAGGGACTCTTCGGCGCACTCGAGAGCCAGGGCGGGTTCCCGGCGTTCGAGGTGGATCCGCGCCTTGCAGAGCCCGGCGAAGATGACGGTCTCCGGTTGCCGTTCGGCGCGCGCCCGGGCCAGGATCCTCTCGATGCCCGCGAGCGCGCGGTCGGGGAAGCCGAGGCACCACTCCGCGGTCGCCGCCATGCCGAAGCCGTGCGGCCTGGCGCTTTGCGCGAGGTGCCGCGCGGCCTCGGCGTAGTCCCCGCGGTCCATCAGGGTGGCCCCCATGCAGTAGTGGGAACGGTCGAGCAGCGCGGCCTCCCCGGCCGCCCGGGCCAGGTCGTGCATCCGCCCGGCCAGTTCCTGCGCGGCCCCGGCTTCGGCGTGGACCCAATGGTAGGACCACAGGCCCTGGAGCGCGGAGAAGAGAATCCCCCGCTGTTTCTCCCGGCGTTGCGGGTCCAGCTCGGAATGGAGGTCGCGCGCCCTCTCGTGAGCGAGCCGGACCTCCTCCGCCCCGATGCCGCGCGTGATCGCCATGGCCCCCCCCAGGGCGTTGTGGAGGCGCGCCTCGCTCTCGATCGGGGCCGGAGCACCGGAGAGGCGGCCCAGCAGTTCGAGGCCGCGCTCCGCCGCCCGCAGGGCGTCCCGTCCGGCAAAGCGGGTAAGGGCGCTCTCAGCCGCCTCGGCGTAGAAGGAAAGGGCCTGTTCCGGTTCGCCCCCCCGGTCGTAGTGGCGCGCCAGCAGTGGAGCCGGATCCGCGCCGCCGTCGGGCCGGGTGCGTTCGATGTACCGGGCCGCCCTCAGGTGGAGACGCGCGCGCGTCGCGGCGGGAAGGAGCCGGTAGCAGACGTCGCGGCACAGCGCGTGGGGGAAACGGTAGCGGGCGCCGCCCCCGGGACCCGGATCGGGCGCGGGGGACAGGAGGCTGTGGCGCGCCGCGAGGTCCCGGAGCCGGGCGTCGACGCCCGCCTGCCCTTTCCGGACCAGGGCAGCCACGGCGGCGGCCGAAAACTCCTCCCCCGCGACGCTCGCGGCTTCGATCAATCCCCGGTCCTCCATCGTGCAGCGGTCGAGCTGCCGCTCGATGATGTGCCCGATGGTCGGGGGGACGATCCGGACCGCCTCGTCGGGCGGGGCATCGAGGGTCCAGCGCCCGTCGCGCCGCAGCAGGAGGCCGCGCTCGCGGAGATCGTCCAGCACCTTGGACGCGAACAAAGGATTGCCGCCGGTGCGCCGGGCGAGCCACGGGGCCAGTTCCCCCGGGAATCGGTGCCCGGGGAAGCGGCCCGCCAGGTAGTCGGCCATGTCCACCTCCGCGAGGGGGCCGAGAGTGAGGCTCAGGCACTGCCGGTGCGCGTCCAGTTCCTTCAGGATCTCCCCGAGGGGGTGGCCGTCGGCGGCCTCGCCCGTCCGGTAGGTGCCCACGAGCAGCAGCCGGGCCGGGCCGCGGCGCTGCGCCCAGCAGGAGACGAGGTCGAGCGTGGCGAGGTCGCTCCAGTGCAGGTCCTCCAGCACCAGGATGAGCGACCGGTCGGCCGTCAGCGCCTCCAGCGCCTCCGCCATCTCGCGCAGCATCCGCTGGCGCGAGGCGTCGAGCGTCGCCCGCCGCACTTTGGCGAAATCGGCCGCGGGGATCAGCGAGGGCATCTGGGCCAGCCACAGCGGCGCATGGCGGCGCAGGACGGGCACTACCGCCCGCCGGTGCGCCGAGCCGCCCAGGGCGGTTACCGCCTCGAGCACCGGCATGTAGGCCTCCCCGGCGCCGAGAGAGTTGAGGCACTGGCCCCGGGCCACCATCGGCCGGAGGGCGCCCTGTCTGCCCGGCGCGGCGGGGGATACGCGGTCGACGAAGGTGTCCACGAGGCGCGTTTTCCCGATCCCCTGCTCCCCGCCGATGACGACCACCTGCCGCCGGCCCGCCACGGCTGCGGCCAGGGCGCGGCCGAGCTGGCCGAGCTCGGGCTCTCTCCCGACAAAATGGTCTTCCGCCCTGTGGCCTTCGGCCGCGGCCCGCGGGGCGCCCTCTGCCGCCGGGGCTGCGGGCGCCCGGTCGCGTCCACCCGCCCCGATCTTGCGCGGGTTCCCGACCCTGGCGGTCCCGGCGACGAAGCGGTACCCCCGCCGGTGCACCGTCTCGACGAAGCGCGGCGCCTCCGCGCGGTCGTCCAGGGCGCGGCGGATCTCGGCCACGCAGTGCTTGAGCGCCTCGTCCCCGACG
This sequence comes from Acidobacteriota bacterium, assembly GCA_016934555.1. GTDB lineage: Bacteria > Acidobacteriota > UBA6911 > UBA6911 > UBA6911 > UBA6911. The sequence continues at coordinate 34,640 of JAFGSS010000104.1, forward strand.
TTGCACTCCCCCCAGACGGCGTTGAGCAGGTCGGTCTTCGTCACCAGCGCCCCCGGCCGCAGCGCCAGGTGGCGGAGCAGGGCGAACGTCTTCGGCCGCAGCCGCACCTTGTCCTCCCTCTTCCAGAGCACTTCGTTGGCGGGATCGAGGGTGAAGGCGTCGAATCGGATCGGCCGGTTATCGATCATGGCGCGGACATCGGAAACCGTAGAGTGACGGCAAAAAGGAAATTACACCGAAATTACACTATAGTTACATGATTTATCAAATCAACTAATGTTATCAAATAAGCATTGTACTGAGTGCAGCTTGTTGATTCGTCCTTCTTGGCTATTGGTAGCGCAGCACTTTTCGGGCGCAAGGGAATAGTGTATCTCAAGCCCGTGACAGCGGTCTATCATTTTCGCCCTTGCCGCCAACAGCTTCTCCTGGCGAATCAATATTTTGCAATCGAGGAGCAACCGAGCCGCAGCATGGGACTCTTCCCTGTGCTTCATCGGCCGGGGGGCCAAACCAAAGGAGATATTCTATGAACGGGAAACGGAAACGATTCAGCATGGCCGGCCGGCTGGCTCTGGCGGCCATGATTGTGATGCTTTCCTTCACAACGATGGTCTTCGCCGAAGGGGGCGGGCGGTACGAGGTCAACCCCTGGTCCTTCGGCGTGATGGCGGACACCCAGTGGACCGTGGGCGAAGACCCTTCGGGCGAGAACCCGGAGTACGTCAGCGCGGCCCTGGCGCGGGCTTTCCAGCAGCAGTTCATCAACGCCGGGGTCAAATTGGTCGTCCAGGTGGGGGATCTGACCGATCGGGCCGGGGACGAGGGGTTTGTGGCCCGTGCCGCTGCGGCGCAGCCTCTGCTTGATGCCGGGATCGGGTTCTTCCCCCTGCGCGGCAACCACGAAACCTATGGCTACCTGTACGGCCGTGACCCCGACTGGAACGTGAACGTTCCCGGATGGAGGGCCGCCTTCCCCCAGACCCAGGGGATGGGGACCGTCTACGGCGCCACCAATTTCAGCGCCCCCGACATCGACGACCTGGCCGGGCTCAGCTACTCCTTCGATTACGCGAACCAGACCGGGAGCGCGAGATTTGTCATCGTCGATGTGGAAGGCACGAAATTCATCCAAACCAGCGCAGAGGATCATCCCGTATACGGCGAAGCATGGTTCTATCTGTATTGGACCATTTACAAGGCCACGGCAACGGTGCCGGGTGGGTCGATCCCGGAAGGGGCATGGTTCCGCGTCAGCAGTTCGGGCAGCCTGTCGACCACTTTCTACGGGTTCGAAGTCAACTGGCCGATTGATGTTTATGCCGCCAAAGTAAAATACGATATTGCCGGAACCGAATACTGGCCCGGGATGCAGCAAAACTGGATCGACGAGCGGCTCGACAAGAGCACGCGGGGGACGGAGCACGCCTTCGTATTTTCCCACCGCGGCCTGATGGGGGCCAACCACGCCGACGGTTTCTTCGGGAGTTCCCCGGCTTCGAAAGCCGCCACCCAGACGCCGTTCTACCGGAGCCTGATGGAAAACGGGGTGCGCTACATGCTTTCGGGCCATGACCACCTGCACAACCGCGCTCTCGTGACCGATCCCACCGGCCAGTTCCAGGTGCAGCAGATCATCCACATGGCCGGCAGCACCAAATTCTACGCCGCCGCCGCGCTGGACGGCTTCAGCGGGGCGAAACCCCGGGAAACCCAGATTTCCCAGGAACTTTTCAACGTGGGGTACTATGTCTACAAAATCGACGGCCCGCGCGTGACGGCCACCTACTATGGCGACCGGGTCAACGATTACCAGGATAACGAAGAATATCCTGACGGCGATGATTCCATCAACGGCAAGCTCTACCTGCCTCCCCTGGATTTCATCGAGAAGGA
>JAFGSS010000014.1 GCA_016934555.1 Acidobacteriota bacterium
CGCGACCTCCGGCGTGACAGGCCGGCGTTCTAACCAACTGAACTACGACCCCACCTGATCAAAGGCGCCGAATAATAACGCACAACCACGGATCAATGCAAGGGGGTTTGTGGCCCGAAAGCGCGATTGTTCCGGGGGCCGAAGGCGCCGGCGGCGGAATCGCCATTTAAAGCTTTGATAGATAAGTCATTTGCTGTTATAATGCGGTTGAAACTCGAAAAACAGCATCTTTGATTTCGCCGGCTTCAACACCAGACGATCCGCATGTGGTTGCGGCGTTTGACTAGGGTTTGACTATTGATTGGTAACGCACAGTGGAGAGGCTAAATATGAACAGTAGGTGCATGCGCGTAGCAGCGGTAAGTATAGTATTGGTTTTATTCACACTTCCCGGATTCGCGCAGGATGGATCGACGAACAGGCTGAAGGCTGCCAGCCTTGACGGTACCACGGGGCTTTTCAAAGCCTGGGACGCCGAAAACCTTCGGCAGGGCGAGGCCAATTTCACCTTCGGCTACGATCAGTTCAACCGCGATCCGGGTGAACTCACGGTCGGTCGGGCGGTGGTCGGAGCGGCCGTGGGGGTGATGGACCGCTTCGAAGTCTTCGGGTCCTGGGATGCTTATAAGCGTGTCGACGCCGACGGCATCCGGGTCAACCGCCCGATCGGGTCCCCGTTGTATCCCTCCCAGAATCCGGCGCATCAGGCTTACGCCAGCCAGGTGGCCCCCTTCATCAACTATGATGAGGGGAGGGGGCGCGGAGACGTGCGCCTGGGCTTCCGGCTGGGCCTGATGTCGGAACGGCTGGGGAGCCCCGTCAGCGTCGCCTTCACGGGGTTCGGCACCATTCCGGGGCACCGCGACGGCGAAGGATTGCTGGAGGGCCTGTCCTCGGGCGCCTACCAGGGCGGATTCGCCATGCTGCTCTCGAAGACGGCATCGGATCTGGTGCGCTTCCATGTCAACGTCGGCACCAACATGTACGACGATTCCAATGTGTCCAACGCCGATTACCAGCATGAATTCCTCTACCGTTTCGGCGCGGAATTCCCCGTAACCCGGCCCTACCGCGTGATCGCGGAACTGGACGGCCGGAACTACTACGGCAAGGAAACGACTCCCGGTTGGAACCCTAACCAGAACCCGGTCGACCTGATCGTCGGGATGCGGTTCTACCCCCGGGACTGGCTGGCGCTGGGCGCCGGCTACCAGGCTTCCATCAACCACGTGACCCGCAACGCGGGGCTGGGCGTAGAACCCGCGAGCCCGCACGGTTTTGTCGTCCAGGGGGCGGTCGGGCTCCGTCGGAACGATCCTCCCACCGTCAGTTGCGCCGTGGCGAAAAACACCATCCTCCAGGAGGAGACCACCACGGTCCGGGTCAACGCGACCGATCCCGACAACGACCGCCTGACCTATTCGTGGACGGCCACCGGCGGCAAGGTGACCGGAAGCGGGGACACGGCGACGTTCGACGCTACCGGGGTGGCGCCGGGAAAATACACGGTGACGGCCACCGTGCGTGACAAGAAGCACGAGGTCTCCTGCTCGAGCGACATCACCGTGCTGAAGCGCAACGTCGCGCCGAAGGTGGCGGTGGAACCCGCAACCTTCAGCATCCTCCCGGGCGAGAGCGCCAACCTGCGCTGCCTGGCGACGGACGAAAACAACGATGCGCTGACCTACGGCTGGACCGTCAACGGGCAGAAACTGGCCGCGGAAGGGCCGGCGGTCACCTTCGGTTCCGAAGGGAGACAGCCGGGGGCCTACGAGGTCGTCTGCACCGCAAGCGACGGGCAGGAATCCGGTTCGGCCGCATCCAAGGGCACCATCCGGGAAAAGCCGAATCAACCCCCGGTGATCGAGTGCCAGACCACGACGCTCGATGTGGCTTCCGGCCAGTCGGTACAGCTTTCGGCCAAGGCTTCCGATCCCGACGGCGACCGCCTGACCTACAACTGGTCCGGGCCCGGGAGCGCCGTCAGCGGGCGTGACAACAACGCCACCTTCAACGCCACGGGCGTCCGGGCGGGGAGCTATATCGTCTCCGTCGGAGTCGACGACGGGCGCGGGGGGAAGGCCTCCTGCAGCATGACGGTCAACGTCTCGGAGCGCATCAGCGTGACCCGGGACAACTGCGGGTTCTTCAGCCCGCGCGGCACCCGCGTGGACAACTGCGCCAAGGCCATCCTCGACGACCTGGCCGTGCGCATGAAGAACGATTCCAAGCTGCGCGCGAACATCATCGGGTACACCGACGCCTCCCGCTACGAGAAGGGGAAGAAGGGGCTCGGAGAGGCGCGCGCCCGTGCCGTGGCCGATTACCTGGGGACGCAGGGGGTCGAAGCCTCCCGCCTGACCCTCACCGACGGCGCGGACAACAACCCGGTGGGCGACAACGACACGGCGGCCGGAAGAAAGCTGAACCGACGGGTCGAAATCGAACTCTCGGTGCGTTAGTCCATAGTCCACTTCAAAAACGGGGGGCGGCCATCGGGCCGTCCCCCGTTTCCTGTCCCAGGCTTCTGATATACTCCTTTTCATGAACCGGCAATCTTCCTGGGTTCTCTTCTGGGTCCTTCTCCTGCTGGGCGTGAGCGCGGCGATCGGAGGCGCCAGCCTGCAGTCCGCGCGTTTCGAGCGCATCGGTCCCTTCGGTGGCGACGTGCGCTCCCTCCTGGTCGACCCGTGGGATAGCCGTCTGGCCTATCTCGGCACCAGCACCGGCAGGATATTCAAGTCTACCGATCACGGTGCCTCCTGGGAGGCGCTTCTTCCCGGAATCGGCAACAGCTCTTTCGTCATCGACACCCTCCTGGCCCATCCGACGGAAAGGGGACGGTTGTATGCGGGCGCCTGGGATCTCCACTCGGAAGGGGGAGGGCTCTTTGAAAGCCGGGACCAGGGCGAAAACTGGAACGCCGTCCGGCTCCCCCCGGGCGCCGGGGCCGTGAGGGGGATGGACATCTGCCGCACCCGACCCGACCACATGATCCTGGCCACGCTCGACGGCGTGCTGGTCAGCCGGGACGGGGGGGCTATCTGGAAGAGGGTCGGGGGGGAGCGGCTCCGGAAGGCGGAATCGGTAGCCATCGACCCGCACGACCCGGAGATACTCTACGTGGGGACGTGGCGCCTGAGTTACGTTTCCACCGACGGCGGCACCAGCTGGAAAAGAGTCGAGGCGGGGATGCCGCTCGATTCCGACGTGTTTTCCATCGCCGTCAGCGGGCGGGACCCGGCGGTCGTCTACTCCAGCGCCTGCAGCGGCGTTTACCGCTCCGACAACCGGGCCGGGTCGTGGACGCGGCTCAAGGTCCTCCCCGACCGCTATACGATCAGGGCGCTGGTGATCTACAACGACCCGTCCAACCCGTCGCGCGTCTACACGGGGACCACCGAGGGGCTGTACGTGAGCGACAACGAGGGGCGCACGTGGCGTCCCCTGACGGACAAGGGGATCACGGTCAACGCCGTTCAGGTCGATAGCGAGCGGCCGGAAAGAATCCTGATCGGGACGGAATACCGGGGCGTGCTTCGCAGCGAGGACGGTGGCGCCAGCTGGAAAGAGTCCAACCGGGGATTCATCCACAAGCAGATCTCCTGGATCCTGCCCGACCCCGGCCGCGCGGGGCGCTTCGCCATGGGGGTGCATTCGGGACGGGGGGGGTGGTACGGCTTCGAGGAAACCGGGTCGCGGTGGAGTCACTCCCAGATCGAACCCGGAATGCGGATTCTGTCCTTCATGATCCTGCCGGGGGACAGGGGGAAGCTCGTGGGTACCCCCCAGGGGGTTTATCACCAGGCGGAGGGGGCGCGGGGATGGGTCAAGCTCGAGGGCTCCATCGCCAGGCGCACCGTCTACAGCCTGGCGGCGGACCCCTCGAGTCCCGTCGTCTATGCCGGGACCGATCAGGGCATCTACCGTGCGCCCGTGGACACACTCGGCTTCCGCATGCCGCCCGGCTACCGTTTCAGTCCGAAGGCCTGGAGTCTCGTCGCCCCGGCCGCGCAGCCCGGATCGGTCTACGCGGGAACCAGCCTGGGGCTTCTGCGTTCCGAGGACCGGGGGACCACCTGGAAGCTGATTTCGGTGCACGGGTTGCCCGAACGCGTCACGATCGAGACTCTCGCCCTCTCCCCCGACGGCGCCGGGCATATGTTTGCCGGGACTTCGGCGGGCCTTTTCGAATCGCGCGACGGCGGGTTTTACTGGAACCGGGCCGACGGCGGCAGGCTGGGCATGAGCATTTCGTCCGTTGCGTTCCTGGACCCCGCCGGGCGACGCGTCCTGGCCGCGGACAAGACGGCGGGGGGGGTCTGGTATTCGCGGGATGCGGGGGAGAGTTGGGAACGCATTTTTTCACCGGAATTCGAGTCGCCCGTCTACTGCCTGGCGCCCGACCCGCAGCACTCCTCGCGCGTGTACCTGGGAACGCGCTGGGAAGGAGTCTACCGCCTGACGCTCCCCTAGTCTCATGGCCGTTGGAGGCCGGCCGGTCATGAACGGAATCCGATACGGCGTCGCCATCGCAGCCGCCGGCTTTCTGCTGGTTTCGCTCGGCCTGCCGCAGTCGAGGCGCAGCGGCCGGCGTGCGGCGCCGGAGCCGCGTGCCCCGTTCCTGCTCGAGTCCCTTTCGTACGAGGAGGCGGCGCCGGGGGCGCGGGTGGTCCTGAAAAACGGGATGACGGTCCTGGTTCACGAAACCCGCACCGCCCCGCTGGTTTCGGTCCGGGCGTACGTATCCCGGGTCGGTCCCCTGGCCGCGGACGATACGCTGGCCGAACTGCTGGGTGCGCTGGTGTGCCGCGGGGGGGCGCCCGGCAGCGCCGGAACCTTCCGGCAGCGCGTCCACGCCCTCGGAGGCGTCTTCTCCCGGAGCACCGATCCGGGGCACAACCTCCTGGAGATCGTGGCCCCGGCCGAGCGTTGGCGCCAGGTCCTGGCCCTGCAGGCGGAGGCGGTGCGGCGCCCCTCCTTCGACCCGGAGGTGGTGCGGGCCGAATCCCGCCTTCTGGCCGCGGAGGCGCGGGCGCGGCAGGCACGGCCGGGGGAGGAGGCGCGCGCGGCCCTTTTCGAGGAAGGGTCGGGCCGGGCGGCGCCGCGGGACGACGGGAAACCGGGGGATCCGGAAAAAGTGCGGGCGGCCTTTGCCGCCGCCTACACCCCTGCCGCCATGACCCTGGTGGTCGCGGGGGATGTCCGTTCGAGCGACATCCTCAATGAAATCGTCCGGCTGTACGACATGTCCCCGAGACCACGGATCGGGGCGCCCGGCCGTCTTGCACGGCAGGCGGCGGGGTTCCGCTACCGCGCCCTGCGGGGGGAGGGTCCCCAGGCGAGGATCCTGTTCGGTTTTCGGACCGCGCCGGAGGGGGGCGGAGATTATGCCGCCACCGAGGTGTTGGCGGCCCTGCTGGGGGGGGGGAGCAGTTCGCTGCTCGAGGCGCGGTGGGGGGAACGCGAGGGGCTGCTCCTGGGCGCCCGCGCGCTGGTTGCGAGCGCACGGGGCATGCTGCTGCTGGAGGCGGAAACGGACGGGGAGGATATCGATCGCGCCGAACTGGCGATCATGACCGAAATCGAGCGGATCCAAAGAAGGGACCCCGAACGGGCCGAGATGGAGCGCGCGATCGGCTGTTTGGAACGCTCCTACTGGCGGGCGCTCGAGACGGTCGGCGGCCGGGCCGCGCTGCTTGCCCGCTGCGAGTTTTCCGGGAACTGGAAAAGGATGCGGTCGTATCCTATCGAATGGCGCCGGGTCAAGGCGAGCGAGGTCCGGCAGGCGGCCGGCCGCTACCTCGGCCTGGACAACGGCGTACTGGTGGAGTGTCTCCCGGGGTCCTCCGGTCGGCGGTCGGTCACGGCCGCCGTGGTGAAGAAGACGCTGGAGGGACTGCTCCCGGCGGCGCTGGAGGAAGCCGGGCGGAAGCGGGAGCAGGAAGTGGTCCATGCCGTGACCCTCCCGGAGGCGAGGGGGAGGTTCGAGCCGAGCGAAGTCCAATACCCGCTGCGGACGGCCTCGATCCTGCGCGGCCCCGACCTGTACGTACAGGAGGATCACTCGACCCCCGTCATCGACCTGGGCCTGTTCTTCCCGGGGGGGAAACGGGCGGAGACCGCGAAGAACGCCGGGATAACGGCCCTGATGCTGGAGGCGATGATGCCCTCCGCCCTGCTGCGGCAGGTGGAGATCCTGGGGGGGGAGGTCGAGAGCGTGGCCGGGGATGATTTTTTCGGGTTTTTCCTCTCCGTCCCCTCCGCCAGTTTCGAGGCCGCCTTCGAGCCGCTTTCCCGGGCGATCCGTAACCCCGAGTTTGTTCCGGAGGCGGTCGAATGGAGAAAGCGGGTGCGGTCGGCCGAACTCGCAGGGGGAGAGGGATCTCCGGAGGCCGGGATACGCGGAATGGAGAGCGTTCTTTTCCGTGAGTCCGCCTACGCGCTGACCGGAGGGGAGGAGGCCTCGGTCCTGCCCGGCTTGACGGCGGACGCGCTCGAGCTCTGGCACCGGGAAACGGTGCTCCGGCGCAAGCCGGTCGTAGCCGCTGTCGGGGACACGACCGGAACCGCCCTGGCCGGCCGCTTCGTGAAGGATTTCAGCGGCTCCCGCATGAGGGAGGGCGCGCGCACGGGGGAATTCGTCGAGCCCCTGGAGAAGGGGACCGTCATCGAAGGGCGCTGGACCCGGCCCGGGATGATGCTCCTGGTCGGATACCCCGCGCCTCCTGAAGAGGACGAGGATCTGTACGCGGTCCGCGTGCTCGAGGGATACTTCGGGGGGATGGGGCGGTTGGCGCAGGAGCTGCGGGACCGCCTCGGGGCGGTCTGGCATGCCGATTTCGTCCTGCGGCCACGCCTCCTGGGGGGGAGTATGGCGGCCGTCGCGCTGACGGGGGACGAGGGGGGGGCGGCTGCGCTCGAAGCGATGCGGGCGGAACTGGACGCGGCCGGGGGGCGCCCCCCGGCCGCGCACGATTTCCGGGCCGCGCAGGCGGCGGCCGTAGGGATGCACCGCATCCGCCGGCAGGGGCGCCGCGACAGGATTGTCGAACTGGTACGTCACTTCATGGCCGGGAAAGGGGTGGACGAGTACCGGGAGTTTGAACGGAACCTCGGGGGGGTGACCGGGGAGGACTTCACGGCGGCCGCCGCGAGGATCCTCCGCTCGGAAAGGGCGGTCGTGCTGAAAATCGGGGAAAGGGTCGGGGCGGGCGAGGCGGCCGAACCGGAAACACGGGGGGAGGAGAGATGACCACAGCGCCGGGGTCCCGGGGAAGGGGGGGGAAGGGGGTCCTGGTCCTCCTGGCCCTGGGCGCCCTGTTGTTCCTGTTCTATTCCCAGGGCGCGCACCGGGTCTCCCCCGCCCTGGGCCTGGCCGGCAGCCTCCTGCTCCTGGCGTTCGCCGGGGGAGTCCTGTGGCAGCTGTGGCGGCTGCTCGGATTCGTACGCACCCGCATCCTCTGGAAGATCAGCCGCCGCCTGGTCGTGACCCACATCTTCATAGGGGCGATCCCGGTCCTCATCGTCGTCGGGATCTTCTACTTTTCCGCGATCCTGTTTTATTACCAGCTGAGTTATTTCCTGATTTTCAACCAGATCGGCATCCATTCGGTCCGGGTCCACGCTTTCAACCAGTCGCTGCGCGAGGAGGTCGGGCGGGTCATGGACCGGGGCAGCAACGGTCCCGACCTGGGAGTGCTCGAGGAGACGCTGAAGGAGGATACCAAGTATCTCCTGAGTTCCTACCCGTCGGCCTCCATCACGCTCGGTTATGCGGATCCGCAATCGGGCCGGACGGTGGTCCTTTCCGACCGGGACTTCTTCAACCCGCGCGCGGAGAAGTACGAAATCCCCGCCTGGCTCGCCTCCGGCGATTACAGCGGGCTGGTTGTCGAGGATTCGGCGCGGGAGGGAAGCCGGACCCGTTTGTGCCTGAAAAGCCTGGTATCCAGCGATTTCCAGTCCAGGATACCCTTCAGCCTGGAAGTCACCGTCCCCTTCGACCGGTACCTGCTCGAGAGGCTCAAGGCCGCGCTGGGGCAGGATATGCTGCTGGCCGGCCGGTCGGGGGATTCCGGCATGAACGCCGTGCTCCCCGGGGGTGAATTCCCCGAGCGGCATGTACTGGAATCCACCTTCGGATCGGAGGCCGGGCTCCCGCCGGCCAGCTGGCTGTGGGAGATCCCGCTCTTCCCGACATCCTGGGAGCAGGGAACCGAGAAGAGCCCCTCCGAGTCCGACGGGATCCGCATCGAGGTGTCCATCCCCAAGTTGATGCACAATCTTTTCCGCTCGGAAAATGTCACCGCGAGAACGATCTACGGGGCCCTGAAAATCATCGTGGCCGTCTTCCTGCTGGCCGAGATCGCCTCGCTCCTGATCGGCATCCGGTTGACCCGGTCGATCACGGGCGCGGTCCACAGCCTGGATCGCGGCACCCAGTTCGTCAAGCGGGGGGATTTCTCCCACAGGATCCAGGTGAAATCCCGGGACCAGCTGGGAGCGCTGGCCGCCTCGTTCAACCAGATGACGGAGTACGTGCAGCAGCTGGTCAGGGAAAGAGTGGAAAAGGAACGGCTCGAGCGGGAAATCGAAATCGCGCGGGAGGTCCAGAGGCGCCTCTTCCCCAATCAACCCCCGAAGACGCGGCACCTGGAGATCACGGGGGTCTGCCTGGCGGCGCGCACGGTGAGCGGGGACTATTACGATTTCTTCGCCCTGGGGGTGAACGAAATCGGGATCGCCCTCGGGGACATCTGCGGCAAGGGTATTTCGGCGGCGCTCCTGATGGCCAACCTGCAGGCGACGCTGCGGGCCAATGCGCTGAACCTGAGGTCCGAAAAGGGTCCCGGTGCCGGGGGGGCGGTGGCCGAGGTCATGGAAAGGACGAACAGCCAGTTTCACGCCTATACCATGGACAACCGGTTCGCGACCGTTTTTTTCGCCATGTACGATGATGCCGCTTCAACGTTCACCTACTGCAATGCGGGGCACAACCCCCCGTTGTTTTTCAGGGGGGGGGAATTCCGCCGCTTGAGCACGGGGGGGACCGTCGCCGGCATTTTCCGCGATTCGGCCTACGGGCAGGAGACCCTGGATCTGCGGGAGGGGGACCTGATCGTGGCCTATACGGACGGGATCGTGGAGTGCGTCAACGAGTACGGGGAGGAGTTCGGAGAGGAGCGGGTGATCGGGCTGGCCCGGCAGTACGGGGGCGCAACCGTCTCCGAGATGAAGGAACGGATCATGCAGGCGGTCAGCGCCTGGAAATTCGCCGAGGAGCAGGACGACGATATGACCCTGATCATCGCCAGGATGAAGGGGGACGCATGACCGGGCAGGGGAGGTAGGGCTTGACGCCCCTCCGGTTTTCGCCATAAGCTGGGATCTCGAAATTTCCGGCCGCCGCCGTCAAACAAGGGGGAATCTCATGTCCATGGATGACCGGAAGGAGTCCGAGGCCGTCCTCGATCCGCAATCGATGATGTCGCTGGTGGAAGCCTTCCCCGATCATGTCGCCGCCGCCGCCGCGGCTGCCGGGCGCCTGCCGATGCCGCCGGGCCCGCAGCCTGAGGCCGTGATCGTCAGCGGGCTCGGGGGGTCGGCCATAGCGGGGGACCTGGCGTACTCCATAGCCGGCGCCCACATGAAGGTCCCGTTTGTCGTCAGCCGGGACTACGTTCTCCCCGCATTCGTCGGTCCCCGCACCACCGTGGTGGCCTCGAGCTATTCGGGCAACACCGAGGAGACGCTCGGCGCCTACGCCCAGGCCCGCCGGGCGGGGGCCCGCATCGTGTGCATCAGCTCGGGGGGCGAACTCTCCCGCCGCGCCGAATCGGACGGTGTCGTGCGCTTCCCCCTTCCCGGGGGCTTGCCCCCGCGGGCCGCGCTGGGGCACGCCCTGATGACGCTGCTGGGGGCGCTCGCGGCCCTGCGGGTGATCCCTCCCCCGGGGGGGGCCCTGGAGGAAACCCTGGAGGTTTTGGCGGGGCTCCGGGAGGAGTGCGGGGCCGGGGCGCCCGCGGGATCGAATCCGGCCAGGGCCCTGGCCCGCTCGCTGGGCGGAAAGATCGTGGCGATCTACGGCTCGGGCGGCATCATGGGCGGTTGCGCCTATCGGTGGCGGTCGCAGATCGAGGAAAACGCCAAGCATCTGGCGTTTCACCACGTGCTTCCGGAGATGAACCACAACGAACTCGTGGGCTGGCGTTTCCCCGAAGGCGTGCTCCGGGAAGTCGGCGTAGTCTTTTTGCGGGACCGCGGGGATCACCCGCAGGTGCAGCGGCGGTTCGAATTGACGCGCGGCGTCATCGGCCCCGTGGCGGGAAGCCTCGACGAGGTGTGGAGCCGCGGGGAATCGCTGCTCTGCCGGGTCCTGTCGACCCTTTACCTGGGGGATTTCGTGAGCCTGTACATGGCCTACCGGAACCGCGTCGATCCCACCCCCGTCAGCGTGATCGACACATTCAAGCGGGCGCTGGGCGAGGACCCGGACTCCCGCGCGGTGGAGTAGCGACGCTTATGGAAAAGATTTCGAGAAGGCGGTGGATGATCCTGCCGCTCGTCTTCTTCCTGCCGGGCCTGGTCGGGGCGGCGCCGGCCACCCCGCCGGCCCGGGCTTTCGCCTACGTCGATGAAAATACCGTCATTACGGCCGAGGTGGCGGGACCGCGCTCCTTTGTGCTGAATGTCATCAACCTGTCCGAATTCGTCCTGGTCATTCAGCCGGGCGAGTTCATCTACCGCGGGGGCTCGGGAGCGTATTACATCGGCCAGGTCTACGAATCCGAACAGGAGGACGAGCAGGAGGATGCCGAGCGGTACACGGCGTCTTTTCTCCTGAAGGGGCACTCCTATGCCGGGCTGACCGTCATCGGCGCATTCCGCGAACTCGACGCCATAGAGGAGCTCGGCGTGCGCGTCGGTGCCCGGAGGTTCTATCTGGAGCCGCTGGCAAAGGGCGATTTCGAACAACTGGCCCTCGAGATCGGGGAACTCGACCTCGAGAGCGTCAACCCCGCGGCGATGCTCAAGAAGGCGGGGATCCGCTTCATGGGGCGCGACGAACGCACCGACGGCACCTCGGCGTGGGACCGCGACTGGGAGGGGCTCCTGACCGAGGACGGGATCAACCCACCCAAGATCATCGAGCGGCCGGAGATCGCCCCGACGGCGGAGGCGCGCAGGACGAGGACCTACGGGACGGTGAAACTCTCCGGCGTCATCAACAAGAGCGGGGGGATCCAGGGACTGAAGGTGGTGAAGGGCCTGGGCCGGGGGCTGGACGAGCGCGCGGTGGAGGGAGTCCGAAACGGCTGGGTTTTCCTTCCGGCGACCAAGAACGGGGAAGTGGTCGAGACGATGATCGGGATCGAAGTGGAGTTCAGGGAGCCCGAAAAGGAAAGGAAGCCGCAGGCCGAATGAGTTCATGCATTTTTCACGACACGGGGGCCGAACGGCGCGACCTGCGCATATTCGAGATCGTCGAAAGCGCGCTGTCGCGGCGGGAGCGGGTGCTGATCTACGCGGACGGGGAGGACCGGGCCGCGGACATCGACCGCATGCTCTGGGTGCTCAAGCAGGAATCGTTCCTTCCCCACCGGGTGATGCGGGAGGGGGATCGCGATGCGGAAACCCCGGTGGCGATCGTGACGGGGGACATCAATCCCGCGCAGGCGGACATCCTGGTTGCGGACGGACACTGCGGCCTGGATTTCGCGGTCCGGTTCCGCGTCATCCACGAATTCGTGACCCGCACTTCACCCGAGATCCACCAGGCCTGCCGGGAGCGCTACCGCGCCTACCGCTCCCGGCAGGTCGCCGTGGAACACCTCAAGGAGGGTTGAAGCCCCCGGCTACCGGATGCGGAAACGCGTGTTGCGCCTCCCCGGGGATGCGGCGCGGGGCGCATACCCGAGCCCGATGGCATCCAGGTAGCGGGCCGCCCGGCCCGTGAACCCGAGCGCCTGATTGCCGGCCGGCACCTCGAGCCGGAACGCCTGGCGCCCGCCGCTCCCCCCGTAGGCGGGGAACGAACGCCGGTTGGTGTGGACGACGATGGAGTCGACGTAGTTTCCGGCCCGCCCCGAAATCCCCGTGATGTATTCGTTCGCGGCGAGTTCGAGCACGTTCAGCGTCCCGCCGGTGCCGCCGTAGAGCGGGCCCTCGTACAACGAGCCCCCCGGAAGGGTGTAGACGGCCTGGATGGAGTCGACATAGCGCCCTGTCCGGATGCGGACCTGGGAGATGCGGGCCCCGAGGGGGACCTGGCGGTCCGCGAACTGCTGCCCCCCCGTCCCCCCGGCCGTCTTGGTGAACCCGGCGACCGTCGTCATCCGCGGGACGTAGGTGAGCCCTATGGCATCGAGGTAGTTGCCCGCCCTGCCGGTGAACCCGACCGCCTGGTTGTCTGCGGGGACCTCGATGCGGTAATCCTGCCGGCCCCCCGATCCCCCCAAAAGCGGCGACGTCCGCTTGCTGGTGTGGATCCGGATGGAGTCGATGTACTGGCCGAAGCGTCCGGAGAGGGCCACGATGGCCTCATCCGAATCGAGGCGGAACGCGCTCAGGGTCCCGCCGGGGCCGCCGTGGCGCGGGCCGGTCACCACGCGCCCGTCCGGCAGCACGTACTGCATCTGCACGGCGTCGACGTACCTGCCGCTGTAGACATGCACCTCGAGGACCCGGGCGCCCTGGGGGACATCGAGGTCGGAGAACGCGGCGCCGCCGCTGCCGCCGGCCGTCTGTGTCGCGCCCGCGCTCTGGGCGAGGGCCGGGAGGCTCGAGGCTACCAGTACCGCCGCGAGCGCCATCACGATCCAAGACACTGTTCTATGCATGGTTCCCTCCTGTTTCCCGAGAGAGTGTGAAGCGGACCCGCCGCGGGCCCCCGGGAAAATCATAAGCGATAACGCCTCCGGGATACATATCAAAAACCTCCTCCTCCCCTCCGATAGTGCCGCGAGGGGCGTCAGGGCACCGGCTCCTGCCCGATCCCGGCGTGATATTCCTGCAGCGAGAGGACGGCCCCCTCCTTGCGCGCGTAGGCCGCGATGCCGCGGGCGGCGGCCCGGGCCGCCGCCATCGTGGTGACATAGGGAACCTTGTACCTGATGGCGGTCTTGCGGATGTAGGAATCGTCGTCGCTGCTCTGCTTGCCCACCGGGGTGTTGACCACCAGCTGGACCTCGCCGTTCTTGATGGCGTCGACGATGTTGGGACGCCCGGAGCGCAGCTTGAGGATCCTGTCGCACTCGATCCCGTACCCGGAGAGGAACTGCTGCGTCCCCTCGGTGGCCAGGAGCCGGAAGCCCAGGAGGCTGAATTCCCGGGCGACGGCGAGGGCTTCGTTCTTGTCCGGGTCGGAGACGGAGAGGAGGACGGCCCCCTCGCGGGGCAGCAGCTGCTGCGCCGCCTCCTGTGCCTTGTGGAAGGCGAGTTCGAACGAATCGGCCATCCCGAGCACTTCCCCGGTGGAACGCATCTCGGGGCCCAGGACCGGGTCGACCTCCGGGAACATGTTGAAGGGGAAGACGGCTTCCTTGACGCCGTAGTGGGGAATGTGCCGGCGTTCGAGCCCCAGCTCGCCCATGCTCTTTCCCATCATGATGCGCGTGGCCGCCTGCACCATCTGGATGTTGCATACCTTGGACACGAGCGGCACCGTACGCGAGGCGCGGGGGTTGGCTTCGAGGATATAGACGGTGCCGTCGGCGATCGCGTACTGGATGTTGATGAGGCCGAGGACCCCGAGCTCGATGGCGAGACGCCGGGTGTATTCCGCGATCGTCTTCTGATGATGTTCGGGAATGCTGACCGGGGGGATCACGCAGGCCGAGTCCCCGGAATGGATGCCGGCCAGCTCGATATGCTCCATGATGGCGGGAATGAAGGCGTCGGTGCCGTCGGAGATGGCGTCGGCCTCGACCTCCAGGGCGTTCTCGAGAAACTTGTCGATCAGGATCGGCATGTCGGGCCAGACCTCCACGGCCCGGGAAACGTACAGCGTCAGGTCCTCCTCGTCGTGGACCACCTCCATGCCGCGTCCGCCCAGGACGTACGAGGGGCGGACCATGAGCGGGTACCCGATCTCCGCGGCGATCGTGAGCGCCTCGGGAAGGTTGCGCGCCATTCCGGAGGCGGGCTGGGGAATCCCCAGTTTCCGCACGATAGTGCGGAACCGGTCGCGGTCCTCGGCCAGGTCGATGGTGTCGGGGGTGGTGCCCAGGATCCTCACGCCCGCCTTCTCGAGCGCCTTGCAGATGTTGAGCGGAGTCTGGCCGCCGAACTGGACGATGACGCCTTCCGGCTTTTCCTTGTGGTAGATGCCGAGCACGTCCTCGACCGTCAGGGGCTCGAAATAGAGCTTGTCGGAGGTGTCGTAATCGGTGGAGACCGTTTCGGGGTTGCAGTTGACCATGATGGTCTCGTAACCCATTTCGCGCAGCGCCAGGGCCGCGTGTACGCAGCAGTAGTCGAACTCGATTCCCTGGCCTATGCGGTTGGGCCCGCCCCCGAGCACCATCACCTTCCTGCGGTCGCTTGTCGGGACCCGGTCGGGCGCGTTGTAGGTGGAGTAGTAGTACGCCGCGCCGTCCACCCCGGAGACGGGGACCGGCTCCCAGGCCTGCGCGAGCCCCAGCGCGAGCCGGCGCTCGCGGATCGAGTCTTCCGGGACGCCCGTGAGGCGCGCCAGGTAACCGTCGGCGAAGCCATCCTTTTTGGCCTGGAGGAAAAGAGCGTCGGGGAATTCCTTCCCCCGGCAGGCCAGGATCCGCTCCTCCAGCTCCACCAGCTCCTTCATCTGCTCGATGAACCAGGGCTTGATGTGGGTGCGCTCGTGCAGTTCGGCGACCGTGGCCCCCTTGCGCAGCGCCTCGTACATGATGAACTGCCGCTCGCTCGATGCGTGCCACAGCATCCCCATGAGGTCTTCCAGCGTTTTTTCGTGGAAATCGCGGGCGAAGCCCAGGCCGAGCCTCCCCGTCTCCAGCGACCGGATCGCCTTCTGCAGCGCCTCCTTGTAGTTCTTACCGATGCTCATCACCTCGCCCACCGCCCGCATCTGGGTGCCGAGCCGGTCCTGGGCGCCGCGGAATTTCTCGAACGCCCAGCGGGCGAACTTGATGACCACGTAGTCCCCCCAGGGGGTGTACCTGTCCAGGGTGCCATCGCGCCAGTAGGGGATCTCGTCGAGCGTCAGCCCCCCGGCGAGCAGCGCCGAGACGTAGGCGATGGGGAAGCCCGTGGCCTTCGAGGCGAGCGCCGAGGAACGGGAGGTGCGCGGGTTGATCTCGATCACGACGACGCGGCCGGTCCGGGGGTCGTGGGCGAACTGCACGTTCGTCCCGCCGATGACGCCGATGGCGTCGACGATGGCGTAGGAGTATTCCTGGAGCTTCCGCTGCAGCTCGGGCGCGATGGTCAGCATGGGGGCGGAGCAGAAGGAATCGCCGGTGTGAACCCCCATGGCGTCGATGTTTTCGATGAAGCAGACGGTGATCTTCTGCCCCTTGCCGTCGCGGACGACCTCGAGTTCCAGCTCCTCCCACCCTTCCACCGACTCCTCGACGAGCACCTGCCCCACCAGGCTGGCCGCCAGCCCCCGGTTCACCACGAGGCGGAACTCCTCGAGGTTGTAGACCAGGCCGCCGCCGGTCCCCCCCATGGTATAGGCGGGGCGGATCACGCAGGGGAGGTCGATGCGCTCGAGGATGCGCTCGGCTTCCTCGAGGCTGAGGGCGATTTCGCTCCGGGGCATCTCGATGCCCAGCCGCGTCATCGTGCGCTTGAAGGCGTCCCGGTCCTCGCCCCGTTCGATGGCATCGGCCGGGACCCCGATGATGCGGACGCCGTATTGTTCGAGCACCCCCTCGGCCGCCAGCTGCGAGGAAAGGTTGAGCCCCGTCTGCCCCCCCAGGTTCGGCAGGAGGGCGTCGGGGCGCTCCCGCTCGATGATCCTGGCCAGTGATTTGAGGTTGAGCGGCTCGATGTAGGTCCTGTCGGCCATTCCCGGGTCGGTCATGATCGTGGCCGGGTTGGAGTTGACCAGAACGATCTCATAGCCCAGTTTGCGCAGCGCTTTGCAGGCCTGTGTCCCGGAATAATCGAATTCGCACGCCTGACCGATGATGATGGGTCCGGA
>JAFGSS010000015.1 GCA_016934555.1 Acidobacteriota bacterium
ACCTGGACATGGCGCGAGGCGGGTTCGTCGAAGGTGGAGCTGATCACCTCTCCCTTGACGGAGCGCTCCATGTCGGTGACCTCTTCCGGGCGTTCATCGATCAGCAGGACGATGAGGTACACCTCCGGGTGGTTGGTGCTGATCGAGTTGGCGATGTTCTGCAGCAGCATGGTCTTGCCCGTTCGGGGGGGCGACACGATCAGCCCGCGCTGTCCCTTGCCGATGGGGGTGAAAATATCCATGACGCGGGCGGAAAGGTTCTCGCGCACCGTTTCCAGCCGAATCCGCTCCTGCGGGTAGAGGGGGGTCAGGTTGTCGTAGAAGATCCGGTGGCGCGCCTCCTCCGGCGGCTCGAAATTCACCGCGTCCACCTTCACCAGGGCGAGGTAGCGCTCCCCTTCGTTCGGCATGCGGATCTGCCCGGAGACGATGTCACCGGTGCGGAGGTCGAATTTCCGGATCTGGGAGGGGGAGATGTAGATGTCGTCGGGACCCGGCAGATAACTGTAATCGGGGGAGCGGAGAAATCCGTACCCTTCTGGAAGCACCTCGAGCACCCCTTCGGAGAAGATGAGCCCGTGGTGTTCCGCCTGGGCCTGCAGGACGGCGAAGATGAGATCCTGCTTGCTCAGCTTGCCCGCCTCGGCGATCTTGTATTTCTTGGCGATTTTCGCCAGGTCCTTGATGTTCAGGGCCTGCAGCTCGCTGATATGCAGCTGCTCCCCTTCCTTATCCAGCGCCTCCTGGATCGGGAGCTTCTTGTCTTCGGCGACGTCCTTGGAACGGGTATCCTTTTCTGCCATGTTACCCCTGTTTTGTCGATGATATCTTTGCTGGTGCAAGTATCTGTGTGGGCCTCTGATGACTGAGGCCTTAAAGTTTAGAACCGTTTCCTTGAAATTTCCAGAGAATTCCGGGGGGATGGGGCCATCATGGGCGGCCGCCCCCCGGCGCCGCCGCCCATGGCGGCGGGCCGAAGGGACGGCCTTGCGTTCGGATCAGATGCCGAGATCGGCCCTGGCCTTGGCCAGGACCTCTTCAATCCCGTCGAGCGAGCCCGAGTGGCTCCCCTGGTAGATCTGCTCGAGGTACTGCTTGGCCTTGGCGGCCATGGTTTTCTCGAGCACCACGCATTTCGCAAACGGCTCCACGGCCGCATTCTGCCCCTCGGTCTGCCATTTGCTCATCCCGATGTAGTACCAGGCGTCGTCCCTCTTGGGATCGAACTGGACCACCTTCTGGTAGAGTCCGAGCGCCCCGGCATAGTCCTTTTTCTGGTAGGCGTCCGCCCCCATCAGGCCGAAGGCGATGGCGCGGGTGGCGTTCCACTGGGGTTCCGCCATGCTGGGCGGGACCTTGTCGCCGTATACGGCCATGATTTTCGAGAACATTTCGGTTGCGGCCGGGATGTCCTGTTTGCGGAGGTGGGTGTCGGCTATCTGCAGCGCCGTCGTGTAGCCCAGGGGCTGATCCATGGGCGCCTCGGCCAGAATCTTCTGGCCGTACTCCAGGTACTTGTCGAAGTTCTGCATGCCGAGGTAGATGGCGGCCAGAGTCTGGAGCATGGTGGCGTCGGGGGCGGCGGCGTAGATCTTCTCCGCCAGTTCCGCCGCCTTGGGCAGATTCCCGGCCCCGTATTGGGCCGCCAGCATCGTCCGCTGGAGCAGCAGGACCGACGGGGTCAGCTGGTCCTTGAGGAACTCCTCCGATCCCACGGGGATCTCCTCCGCCTGGACCTTTGCCTCGGTCGGCAGGATCGACAGGAGCGTCTCGGACATGGAGATCGCCTTGGCCCAGTCCTTCTTTTCCAGGTAAGGGTTGACGGCCGCCTGGTAATCGGTGACCACGTAGAACAGGATCCGGGAAATCGGGTGTTCCTTGACGAAGCCGAGCAGCAGGTCGGCCCGCTTCTGGACGTCCGCTTCCTTCTTGATCTCCTCGTACTGGGCGTAGTCCTTCTTGTACTGGTAGTCGGAAAGAGGCGAGATCTTATCCTGCAGGGCGAAGCCGCTGGCTCCACACAGCAGTAGAAGGGCCATCATCGAGCCGACAAGTCTTCGGGTCATAATCATCACTCCTGAGAAAAAATCGTTTCATTGAAAATCCGTGATCAATAAAGGCGCAGGGGATCCCGGGACCTGAGTTCCGGGTTCTTGCCTCCCCCTTTCCCGATAAGTTTAGGTTCTAATGGACGGCCCCGTCCTGTCAAGGCAAAATGCGCCGGGCAGCCGGGGGCGCACGCGGCGCGCGCCGCGTGCCTTCAGGGATCTATCCTGCTGAGTATCCATCGATTTCCGGGATACCACCGCATCCGCCGCAGCCGATACGTCCCGGTCATCTTCAGTCCCGCGAAATGCACTCGCAGGTCCGCGGGCGTATCCGGCCGGATCTCCATCGCTCCTTCGTCCCAGGTGAAGACACGACCGCGACCGAAGGCCTCCTCCTCAAAGACGGGGCTCGAGACGGCCTCGACCGGGAAGCTTTCCCGCTCGATGGCCAGCCGTTTCTCCCCTCCCTTCCGGGGGGGTTCCCTCAGCATGGACCACGAGCGCAACCTGCCGCCCTGGAGGATCCTGAGGTCGTAGTGGGGCCTGGCGGTTTTATGGTGGTGGATGACGAATCGCGTAATCACCGGTTCGATCAGACGCTTGCTCCAGGCACTCAAATATGACACTATTTTTGCCTGAACACCCATGGATATCCAAGTCGAAACTATCGGGGACCGCAGAATCATTCGTGTCGAAGGGAGGATCACCTTCGAGCACTGCCCGGTGCTCGAGCGCCGTATCGACGAGGTGCTCGCAGGGCGGCCGCGCGAGATCCTGCTCGATCTCGGGGGGGTTCCGTTCATGGACAGTTCGGGCGTGGGAGAGATCTTGAGGCTTTTCAAGCGGATGCGGGAATCGGGGGGCGACCTCATCCTCCTTCGCCCGAACCGGAAACTGCGCAGCCTCTTCACGATGTACCGCTTCGACCGGTTCCTGACCATCCGGGATGACGGGGAGCAGGGTGCCGATGGTTAGGTGCCGACCCGTCCCCTTTGGCGCTCTCGTTTTATCCCTGGCCCTGTCCCAGGCGCTGGCGACGCACCCCACGGCCCGGGCGCAGCCCCGGCAGCCGAACGCGCCCCTTTCCGCGTCAACGCGAAAACCCGCGGTGCTCGGAATCCGGGTGACCGACGGCAGGGTGACGGCCGATATCGCCGAGTGCCCGCTGCATGAAGCGCTGGCGGACCTGGCCAAACGGACCGGGATCATCTTCGAGGTCCGGAGCGAGCCCAACCCTTACGTTTCCGTCCACCTCCGCGACGTTCCGATGGAGGAGGCGATCGGCCGCATCGTCCCGGACGGCAACATTCTTTTTCTTTACGACGGGGCCGACCCGGCCCGCATCGTGCTGGTCCGCGTCCTCTCCGGCGGCGGCACGGCGGTGCAGCCCGGCCTCCTCTATTTCGGAACCGGCAAGGTTACCGGAGCCGGCCGGCCGGCCGGGGCCGCGGTCCCGTAACTTCCAGGAATGCCCTATGTTTTCTTTTGTGAAGTTTCTGTTGTCGAGCGTTCTCATCCTCGCCGGTTTCACCGGCGCCGTCTTCGGCCAGAATGCCCGGGAAGGGTTCCGGGCGGAGGTCGACGCGGTGGTCGCGGAGGCGTACCTGGCGGCGGCCGCCGATTTCCCCTGCAAAACCAAGACGCGGGGGAAGGGGAAGATCATCCGCTGGCAGGACGTAGAAAAGTGTGTGAACTACGCCCACGACCGGGTCGACTGGGAGGCGCTGGCGGCGCGGATCCAGGCCGCCGGGGAGGAATCGGGGCTCGGCTCGGCCGATATCGAGGCCGTGATCGAAGCCTCCCTGACCGCGCACGCGATCCCCTTCAATAAGATTTACAGGGTAAAGGACGGGAAGGCGCTCGTGCCGCTGTCCAATTCGCTCCTCAAATTCCTTCCTCCCGGCTCCCTCCTGAACCTCCCCGTATACAACCAGAAGGGGGAGCTGCTGGGGAGTTTTTCCGGGGTGTACGTGTTCGAGCGGAGCGGGGGACTGTCGACGGCCACCAGCTACCGCATGCCCAACTTCCAGTACAAGGACCTTCACGGGGAGGTGCAGGCGCCGTCGGAGAGATTCCTGATCGACCTGTACGGGGTTTCCTGGAAGGAGGCCGAATCCCAGCCCGGATTCCGCCTGCCGGCCGACAGGTTGATCCCGAAGCGCTGATCCGGATCGATCCGCGTTAGTCCCGGTCGGGGTCCTGGGTCTTTGCGTACCAGGAGACCTGGCGCGCGATCCCTCTCAGGACCCCGACGTCGGCGGATTCCAGCCCCGCCCTGCCGAAGATCCTGCGCAGCGCGAACATCATGTGGCGCGCGTTCTGCGCGTGCAGGAACCCGATTTCGAGCAGCGCCTTTTCCAGCTGTGCGTACATGGCCTCCGTCTGCAAAAGCGGCGCCGCCCGCACTGTCCGCGCCGGAGTGTGCCCGAGGCTGCCGACGAAGAGTTCGTAGCCGACGACCATGACCGCCTGAGCGAGGTTGATGCTGCTTGCCCGGCGGTGGGTCGGGATGCGCATGAGGAGCTGGCAGAGGCGGAGATCGTCGTCGACGAGCCCCGTGTCCTCGGGACCGAAGAGGATGCCCACCCTCTGCCGGGCGGCGTGGTCGAGGATCTGCGGGACGAGGGCGCGGGGCGGGGCGGCCGGAGAGCGGTAGCCGCCGCTTTTCCCCGTGGTCCCGACCAGCAGGCGGATCCCCCGGAGGGCGCTCGTGAGGGAGCGGCAGACCCGGGCCGATTCCAGGACCGGCCTGCCGGCCTTGGCCAGCCGGTAGGATTCCTCGTTGATCCGGCACCGGGGGGCCGCAAGCACCAGCCGCCCCAGTCCCATGTTGGCCATGGCACGCGCTGCCGACCCGATGTTGCCCGGGTGTTTCGTGCCCGCGAGGATGACGACCACATTTTCCAGTGACATGGCGACTCACTCTATCATTTTTTGCCTCTCCCGGCACGGGTTCCGCATGCCGGGAGGGGCCATTTCCCTCTTCCGGCCCTCATTCTCCGGTTTTTTCCGGCCGGATGTGAGAAAATCGTTTACAGGTGCAGTCCAGAAACAGGGAGGGAGCGATGCGGTCTGCCTTAATGGTCATGTTTGCCGTACTGACGCTTTCGGGATGGGGGCATTTTTCGGACGCCGCGGCCCAGGCCTCCGGGAGCCTCTCTCCCGAGGACATCATCGAGAGGTTCGCCGCGAAGGAGTCGGAGTCCTACGAGGCGTGGATGCAGTATACCTATACCCAGGTGGCGGTGATCAAGGTGGTCTCGCTCAACGGCGCGCCCCGCAACGAGTCGATGACGATCGAATCCGAGATCGTCTTCAACGACGACGGGACGCGGGAGGTCCGGCCGCTGCGCCGGAGCGGCCGCCTCCGCTCGGTCAGGCTCACGCCCGAGGACGAGGACGTGATGCTCAACATCAATCCCTTTGCGCTGACCGAGAAGGAGCTTCCCCTGTACAACCTCAAGTACGAAGGGAGAGAGAAGGTGGACGAACTGGTCTGCTACGTCTTCTCCGTGCGGCCCAGAAACACCCGGGGGGACCGCTTCTACTTCGAGGGAAAGATCTACGTGGACGACCAGGACCTGCAGATCGTCCGGACGGTCGGCCGTCCGGTGCCCGAGCGGAGGGGGAACCTCTTTCCCGAATTCGAAACGCTGCGGCAGGTCATCGACGGCCGATACTGGTTCCCGGTCTGGACCCACGCGGACGAGAAGCTCCGCTTCACCGAGGATACCGTGGGGATCGAGCAGACCCTGACCTACGAGAACTACAAGAAGTTCGGCTCGAAGGCGACCATCCGCTTCGGCAGCCCGGAGGCTGAAGCGGGGGAGTAGGCGCTACCCGGTCAGGTGGAACTCGATTTCGCGCACGTCGCCGAAAGAATCGATCATGTACTGCTTCAGCTTGGCGATCAGCTTCTTTTCCGCCACGCGGATCGCTTCGCGGGAGATGCCGTAGCGGTCGGCGATCTGCTGCAGCGTCTCCGGGTCTTCGGCGATCAGCCGCCTCGAGAGGATCTCCCGCTCGCGTTCGGAGAGGGTTTCGGAGAAATCGGCGAACTTCTTCTCCAGCAGGTCGCGGAATTCCCCCTGGGCGATCTTTTCGTCCACGCTCTGCTCCATCATGCGGAGCGTGTCGATGTAGCGGGCGTCCCCGTCGGAGTCGCCCAGGGGCGCGTCGAGCGACAGGTCGCCCCCGGTCATCCCCTGCTGCACTTCCCGCAGTTCCCGTTCGTCCACGCCGAGGTTTTCCGCGAGCAGGCGGGAAGTGGGGACGATGCCCCGGGCCTCCAGTTCCCGCTTCTCCCGGTTGAGATTCATCAGGATCTTGCGCCGCGCGTTGGTCGTCCCGATCTTGACCATTCGCGTGTTGTCGAGCAGGAACTTGAGGATATAGGCCTTGATCCACCATGCGGCGTAGGTCGGGAGCCGCGTCCCGCGGTCGGGGTCGAACCGCTGCACGGCCTGGATCAGACCGAGGTTCCCCTCCTGGATGAGGTCCAGGATGTTGCGGTAGACCTTGTGGTAGATCATGGCGATCTTGACCACGAGCTTGAGGTTCGACGTCACCAGCCGGTAGGCGGTTTCCCGGTCCCCGGTCTCGTGGTACCGCTGGGCGAGGGCGTGCTCCTCCTCCCTGCTGAGCGGGACGAATCTCCCGATCTCGGCCAGGTAGGCGCGCAGGGGGTCGTAGCGTGCGATCCCCCCGGGCGCCGCCCGGTCCATTTCAAGGTCTTCCCCGGGATCGCCGGGGGCACGGGAAACGGACACATCTCCCCCGCCTTCCCCCCCCTCCGTGAATTCTTCGCTCCCCGGGGCTCTGTCGAATTCCGTCATGGGATCCATTATAGGCAACGGGG
>JAFGSS010000105.1 GCA_016934555.1 Acidobacteriota bacterium
CCGTCACCGCCGTTTTTGCGCCCATTATGGCAGGTAGCGCCCCACGATGGGGGCGAGGCGCGCCTTCGCCTCGGGCGTCACCGCGTCGGGGCGCGTGATCAGCGCGTACTTGAGGGCGTCGCCGCAGGAGCATTTCCGCTCCCCGTCCAGGTCGGCCACCGTCCGGGCCAGGATCTCCTCCGCCGCGCGGCAGTTGCGCTCGAGGTTGCCGAGGATCATCTCGGCGCTGACCGTCTCGTGGGAATCGTGCCAGCAGTCGTAGTCGGTCACCAGCGCGATGGTGACGTAGCAGATCTCGGCCTCCCGGGCCAGCTTCGCCTCCTGCAGGTTGGTCATCCCGATGACGTCCATCCCGGCGCCGCGGTAGAGGATCGATTCGGCCCGGGTGGAAAAGGCCGGCCCCTCCATGCAGACGTAGGTCCCCCCCTTTTTGGCCGGGAACCCGGCGCGGGCCGAGGACTGGAAAACCTGTTCGAGCAGGTCGGGACAGACCGGGTCGCCGAAGGAGATGTGGGCCACCAGCCCGTCGCCGAAGAAGGTCGACACCCGCCCGCGCGTCCGGTCCAGGAACTGGTCGGGCAGGACGATGTCCAGGGGCGCGATGCTCTCCCGGAGCGAGCCCACCGCGCTGACGGAGAGGATGCGCTCGACCCCCAGGGTCTTCATGGCATAGATGTTGGCGCGGAAGTTGAGTTCCGACGGCATCAACCGGTGCCCCCGCCCGTGCCGCGCCAGGAAAGCGACCCGTTTCCCGGCAAGCGTCCCCGTTACCAGCCGGTCGGACGGATCGCCGAACGGCGTGGCCACCGCCACCTCCGCCCGCTCCTCGAGCCCCGCCATGTCGTACAACCCGCTCCCGCCGATGATGCCGATCTTGATTGTTTCCATGATCTCCATTCCACCGCTTTCTGTTTTCCCCAAGACCCGCCGGGGGTCCCCGCAAGGCATCTTATCAACCCGAAGGGGCTTTTAAAAGCCGACAGTCCTAGTCAACCCGAAGGGGGTTTTAAAAACCGACAGTCCTAGTCAACCCGAAGGGGGTTTTAAAAACCGACAGTCCTAGACGAATTCCTGGAAGATCTCGTTGGACAGGAGCATCCCGGGAACCGTGAGGCGCAGGTGGGAACCCCGCCGCTCCATCCACCCCCGCGCGCAGAATTCATCGATGGCGGCGGCGTACGCCTCCGGCAGCGGCTCGCCCCTGGAGGCGGCGAGCCGGTCGAGATCGAGTCCCTCCGTGAGGCGGAGCGAAAGAAAGAGCGTTTCCGAAAGGGCGCGCTCCCCCTCCACCGTTTCGGCGCCGGTTTCGGGGCTTCGGCCCGATTCGATCCGGCGGCAGTAGTCCTCCACCCCGCTTGCGTTGGTCCAGCGGCGCCGCCCGTCGAAGGAACAGGCCCCCGCCCCGAAGGCGAGCACCGGCTCGCGGCGCCAGTACTTCAGGTTGTGACGCGAGCGGAATCCCGGCCGGGAGAAATTGCTGATTTCGTACTGCTCGAACCCGCAAGCGCGGAGGTACTCCACGCTTGCGGCGTACAGGTCGGCCGTCTCGTCCCCGTCGGGCAGGGTCACCTTTCCTTCCCTCGCCATCGCGCCGAGCGGGCACTCTTCGTCGAGATCGAGCATGTAGAGGGACATGTGGCCGACGCCGCTCGAGGCGGCCGCCGTCTCGAGGGTGCGGCGCCAGGAGCCGGGCGTCTGGTGGGGCAAACCGAGCATCAGGTCGAGACTGATGTTGTCGAAGCCGCTCTGGCGGAGCAGCTCGAGGGAGGCTCCGGTCATGGCGGCGGTGTGAGCGCGCCCCGCCGCGCGCAGTTCCCCGTCAGAGAAGGACTGCGCCCCGAGGGAGACCCGGTTGACCCCGGATGAGCGCCAGAGGGCCGCCTTCTCCGCCGAGAGGGTGCCGGGATTGGCCTCGAGCGATATCTCGCAGTCGTCCGACAGTTGGAAACGCTCGCGGCAGGCGGCGACGAGCGCGGCGATCCGCTCCGCGGGGAGGAGGCTCGGGGTCCCGCCGCCGAAATAGACGCTGTTCGCGCGGGCCCCTTCCGGGGCCCGCGCGCCGAGGCGCACTTCCCCGAGGAGGGCCGCGGCGTAGCGCGCCTCGAGCGGCGCGTCGTAGACGACGCTGTTGAAGTGGCAGTAGTGGCAACGGCTCAGGCAGAAGGGGAGGTGAAGGTAGAGCCCGGGCTCCGCTTGCGGCATCAGCTTGCGCCCAGTTCGAGGAGGGTGTCCACGGTGACGGTGTCCACCCCCGCCGCCTGCATTTCGGCCAGAGCCTCCCGCTCCCCCTGCGGCGAGAGGGCGCGCACGGCGTCGGTGACCAGGGCGACGCTCACGCCCCGCGCGCGCAACCCCAGAGCCGCCGCCCGGACGCAGTATTCGGTCGTCACCCCGAACACGACCGCGCGCGGCGGCAGGGCGCGCAGCAGCCGCTCCGCCACCGGGTTGGAGAAGAGGTCGAGGGTTTGTTTTTCCACAACGATCTGCGGGTAGCGGCGGACGGCCTCCACCAGGTTGCGGTCGATGGGGCGGTTTTCCAGCACCAGGGGGCGGCCGAAGACGGTCTCGTCGATCTTGCGCTGCCCCTCGCTCCCCTTGACGCAGTGGGGGGGGAACGTGCCGAATTCGGGGTCGTCCGGCGCGTGCGCGTCGACGCTCGAAAGGACGGTGATGCCGCTCCTCTCGGCGAAATCGAAGAGGCGCCGGAGCTTCGAAATGATGCGCTCCGCCCCCGGGACGTGGAGCGCCCCGTCCTTCCGCATGAAATCCCGCTGCGTGTCCACGTCGAGGAAAAAGAGTCTGTTCATGCTCCCATTATAACCGGCGCCGAGCGAGATTGCCACGGCCGGGGCGGACGGCTCAGAAAGGGGCGGCGTGCGGCTGGGCGATCAGCCCGCTGTCGGCGAAGCTGTAGTAGTCGTCGTGTCCCAGCACGACGTGGTCGAGCACCCGGATGCCCAGGATCCTCCCCGCCTCCACGAGGCGCTCCGTGCACTCCCGGTCCTCGCGGCTCGGGGCGGGATCGCCGGAGGGGTGGTTGTGCAGAAAGATCAGGGCCGCCGAGCTGTCGCGCACCGCGGGAGCGAAGACCTCGCGCGGGTGCACCACGCTCGTGGAGAGGCTCCCGACGGAGACCAGGACCTCCCGGATCAGCCGGTTCTTGGAATTGAGGTGCAGCGAGACGAAATGTTCCTTGGGAACGGAGAAGTACCGGCCCCGGTAACGCTCGTACAGCTCGCGGCTGTTGCTGAAGCGCTCCCCCGGGCGCAGCGGGGCGCTCGAGGTGCAACGGCCCAGTTCGAGCGCCCAGTAGACGGCGGCCGCCTGGCGGGACGGGATCCGGCCGGCGCGCCGGATCTCCTCGAGCGAGGCCTGGGCCAGCCGCCCGGCGGAGCCGAAATGCTCCATCAGCCGGCGCGAGGCCAGTTCCGTCGCCCGCCCGCCGCGCCCGCGCGACAGCACGTTACAGAGAAGCTCGTGGATTTCGGGATCCATGCCGCCCGCCGCCCGGAGTGAAGGAATGCACCGCTACAGAGGTCTAATGAACGGGGGGGGAAAAGTGCCAACGGAATTTCGCCGGGCGGCCTCTGTTTCAGATGGCCAGGCCCCCGTCGGCCTGCACCACCTGGCCGGTGATGTAGGCGGCGTCGTCGGAGAGGAGGAAGGCGGCGATCCGGGCCACCTCGTCGACGGAGGCGAAACGCCCGAGCGGGATTTCGCCGAGGGCGCGTTCGCGGTACCCGGGGGAGAGGGCGCGCGTCATTTCCGTGTCGACGAACCCGAGCGCCAGCGCGTTCACCCGGATGTTGCGGCCCGCAAGCTCCCGGGCCAGCGCCTTGGTCAGCCCGACCACTCCCGCCTTGGACGCGCAGTAGTTGGTCTGCCCCGGGTTCCCGCGCAGGCCGCTCACCGAGGAGATGTTCAGGATCACGCCCGATTTCGCCTTGAGCATGAAGGGGGCGGCCGCCCGGCAGAAGTTGAAGGATCCCTTCAGGTTGGCCCCGATCACCTCGTCCCAGTCGCTCTCGCTCATGCGCAGAATCAGCTTGTCTTTGGCGATCCCGGCGTTGTTGACGAGCAGGTCCACCCCCCCCTCGCGCCCTACGACCTGCCCGACCACCTCCTCGGCGCCGGCACAGGACTCGACGCTCCCCCGGAAGGCATGGGCCTGCCGCCCCATGCCCCGGATCTCCTCGAGGAGGCTTTCGGCTTCGGCGGAGCTCGAGCGGTAGGTGAAGGCGACGGTGCAGCCGCGGCGGGCCAGTTCGAGGCAGATGGCGCGCCCGATGCCGCGCGCCGCCCCGGTCACGATCGCCGTTTTGCCCAGCATCTGCATGAGACCCCCCGGGGGGAACCTTCGCCCGCTAGAAGGGGAAAGGGTACATCAGCCACCCGGCCACGACGGAAAGGAGGACGAAGGCGCCGAGAAGGATGAAGAAGTAACGCGTCCGCTCCCGCCTGCCGTTTTTGGCGATGAAGGCGATCACGAGCGAGGTCAGGACGCTGAAGACGACCATCAGGACGAAGTGGTTCTTCATGGCTTCCTTCCCCTGGCGATGTCGAAGACGTCGACGATCACCAGCATGTTCAGCAGCCCCGCGACGTAGAGGAAGACGTTGGCGTAGTCGTAGGTGTAGGAGGTGGGGTCGCCGATGCCGGCCCCCTGCAGCCACGGGATCCAGTAGAAGAGGCCGGCCCCCGCCTCGGCCGCGAACTTGAGCGTGGCGACGATGCCGTCGAAATCGGGGCTCCAGAGCCTGCCGTCGAGTCCGATCCCCGCGGCCGCCATCAGCCCGATGGAGCAGAAGAACACCGCCGCGCGGTCCCATTTGCCCAGCAGCGCGTGCCCCATCCCGGGCACCAGCGCCCCGCCGACGCAGGCCGCGAGGGTTTTCGCTCCCCCGACCGAAGGGAGGGCGGCCGGGGATTCGGGCGCCGGATCCTGCAAGGATTGCGTTTCCATAGGGGTTGAATCTTACGGAAAGGAGCGGGGTCCGTCAAGGACAGAGTCCGCGCCCGCCGCTCCATGAAAACCTATTGTTCCGGCCCCGGCCCGCCGATAGCAATAGCGACGGCGGATGACCCGCCCGGGAGAGGACTCGGCATGAATCTCGACACCCTGCTGCGCACCATGGTCTCCAAGGGGGCCTCGGATCTGCACCTGAAGGTCGACTGCTTCCCCCACCTGCGCGTGAACGGCGAACTGGTGCCGCTCGCGGACCAGGGGAAGCTGGCCAAGGAGGATTCCCTCATGATGGCGTTTTCCATCATGAACAGCAAGCAGAAGGAGCGCTTCCGCGACGCCGCCGAGGTCGACGTCGGCTACGGGGTGCGGGGGCTGGGACGCTTCCGCATCAACGTGTTCCAGCAGCGGGGGAACGTCTCGGTGGCGGTGCGCGCCATCCCCACCCGCATCCTCTCCTTCGGGGACCTGTTCCTCCCCCCGGTGCTCCGGACCATCGCCGAGGAAAACCGGGGGCTGGTGCTGGTGACCGGGACCACCGGCTCGGGCAAATCGACCACCATCGCCTCGATGCTCAACTACATCAACGAAAACTTCACCCGCCACATCATCACCATCGAGGACCCGATCGAGTTTTCCTATACCGACCGCATGAGCCTCATCAGCCAGCGCGAGATCGGCGTGGACGCCACCAGTTTCGCGTCGGCGCTGCGCAGTTCGCTGCGCCAGGACCCGGACACGATCCTGGTCGGCGAGATGCGGGACGCCGAGACCATCGAGACGGCGCTGGTGGCCGCCGAAACCGGGCACATGGTCTTCAGCACGCTCCACACCCTGGACGCGGTGGAGACCATCAACCGCATCACGGCCGCCTTCCCGGTCCACCAGCACCGGCAGATCCGCCTGCAGCTGTCGATGGTCCTGCGCGCCGTCGTCTCCATGCGCCTGATGCGGCGCTCCGACACCCCGGGCCGCGTCCCCGCCATCGAGATCCTGCGCACCACGGAGCTGATCCGCAGCTGCATCGTCGACCCCGACAAGACCCGTCTCATCCGCGAGGCGCTGGCGGCGGGGACCTCCCAGTACGGGATGCAGACGTTCGACCAGTCGATCTACGACCACTACAAGGCCGGGCGCATCTCGCTCGAGGACGCCTTCGCCTACTCGACCAACCCGGAGGAGTTCAAGCTCCGGATCCAGGGGATCTACACGACCAAGGACGCCGCCATCGAATCGATGCAGAACGCGCTGACCCGCTAGGCCGGGTTGATGGTATGCTGTACCCGGCGGGCGCCCGGAGGCGCCCCCGGTGCGCATCGATGGATACCCGACCCGACCCCGACCTGATGAAAAAAGCGGCCGCGCTCCTGGCGCGCCGGCCGCTGTGCCGCGCCGACCTGGGCGCGCGCCTCGAGCGCGCCGCGCCCGGAGTCCCGGTCGAACCGGTGCTCGACCGGCTCGAACAGCTCGACCTTCTCAACGACGCCGAATACGCGTATAATTTCGCTCTCCAGCGCATGAAACGGCGGGGATGGGGACCGGCCAGGGTGGAAGCCGCCCTGGGCCGGACCGGCGTGCCCCCGCCCGTTGTCGAAACGGCGCTGGGGCGCGTGCGGGAGCAGCTCGGGGAGGACGCCGGACTCGGGGCCGAAATCGACCGGCTCTGGGCGCGGCGCGGCGTTCCCCGCACCCCCGCCGAGGCCCGGAGCCTCGCCGCCGCCCTTGCCCGGCGCGGCTTCGACCAGGACCGGATATCGGCCGCCCTCCGCCGGCGGCTCCCCGCGGCGCTCGCGCGCCGCTTCGACACAGGAGATTGACTTGATCAGCAGCCTCGAGATCCGTGAAACCTTCCTGAAATATTTCGAGCAGAACGGACACAAGAGAGTGCCCAGCAGTTCGCTCATTCCCTTCAACGACCCGACGCTCCTGTTCACCAACGCGGGGATGAACCAGTTCAAGGACATCTTCCTGGGCCGGGAACGGCGCCCCTACACCCGCGCCGCCACGAGCCAGAAATGCATGCGCGTCAGCGGAAAGCACAACGATTTCAAGGATGTCGGCCACTCCCGGCGCCACCATACCTTCTTCGAAATGCTGGGCAACTTCTCCTTCGGCGATTACTTCAAGGCGGACGCCATCCACTTCGCCTGGGAGCTGCTGACCCGCCGCTACGGCCTCGATCCCGGGCGGCTCTGGATCACGGTCTTCCGCGAGGACGACGAGGCGTGGGACATCTGGCACCGCCAGGAGGGGATCCCGGCCGAAAGGATCGTGCGCCTGGACGAGGCGGACAATTTCTGGGCGATGGGGGAGACGGGCCCCTGCGGCCCCTCGTCGGAACTCCACTACGATTTCGGCCGCAGCCCGCTCCCGGACCACGGCGAATGCGACCTGACCTGTCCCTGCGGCCGCTGGGTGGAGGTCTGGAACCTTGTCTTCATGCAGTACAACCGCGACGCCTCCGGCCGGCTGGAGCCGCTCCCCTCCCCCTCCATCGACACCGGGATGGGGCTGGAGCGCATCACCACCATCCTCCAGGGACAGACGAGCAACTACGACACCGACCTGTTCCAGCCGCTGCTCGACGAGGTTTCCGGGCTGTGCGGCAACGACTACGGCGCCGACCCCGGCGACGACGTCTCCATGCGCGTCATCGCCGACCACGCGCGCGCGGCCGCCTTCGTCGTCGGCGACGGCCAGTACCCGGGCAACGACCGGCGCGGCTATGTCCTGCGCAAGATCCTGCGGCGCGCCATGGTCCACGGCAAGAGGCTGGGCATCGCGGACCCCTTCCTGTACCGCCTGGCCGGGAGCGTCATCGAGGCGATGCGGCCCGCCTACCCGGAGCTGGCCGAAACGCGCGAGACCGTTGCCCGCGTCATCCGCCGGGAGGAGGAATCGTTCGCCGGCACCCTGGGGGAGGGGCTCCGGGACTTCAACGAGCGCGCCGCCCGCCTCAAGGCCGCCGGAAAGCGGGCGCTCCCGGGGGAGGAGGCGTTCTTCCTTTACGACACCCGGGGCCTGCCGCTCGAGATCATCGAGGACCTCGCCCGGGAAAATGGACTCACGGTCGACGAAGCCGCCTTCGAGCGCGCCATCGAATCGCAGCGCGCGCGCTCGCGCCGGGACTACGCCTCGGGAAAAATCCGCCAGGAGGTGGCCCAGGCCCTTTTCGAGGGGACGACCGATTTCGTCGGCTATGACGCCGCCGGCCCCGTTTTGGCCCGCATCCGCGCCATCATCGTCGACGGCGAGCGCGCCGAGGCGGTCTCCGCGGGGGAGCGGGGCGAACTGGCCCTGGACGCCACCCCCTTCTACGCCGCCTCGGGCGGGCAGGTCGGCGATACCGGGACGATCACGTGCGACGGGGCGCGCGCCCGCGTCCTCGACACGATTTACCGCGGCACCGCCATCACCCACCTGGTCGAAGTGGATTCGGGGCGCCTCGAGACGGGGGACGAGGTCACGGCCGAGGTGGATCTCGGGAAGCGGCGCCTGACGATGAAGAACCACACCGCCACCCACCTGCTGCAGGCGGCGCTGCGCCAGGTGCTGGGGGCCCACGTCAAGCAGGCGGGTTCGCTCGTCACCCCCGAGCGGCTGCGGTTCGATTTCACCCACTACGCCCCGCTCAGCCCCGCCGAGATCCGCAAGGTCGAGGACCTGGTCAACGGGGAGATCTGGGACAACTCCCCGATCGCCACCTCCCTCATGGACCTCGAGGAGGCCATGCGGTCGGGGGCCACGGCCCTGTTCGGGGAGAAGTACCAGGAAAAGGTGCGGGTGGTGGAGGTGCCAGGCTTCAGCCGGGAGCTCTGCGGCGGCACCCACGTCCCCGCCACCGGCCATATCGGGGTATTCAAGATCGTCGGCGAAGGGGGGATCTCGGCCGGGGTCCGGCGCGTCGAGGCCGTGACCGGGCCGGCGGCGCTCGAGCGCTTCCGCTCGGACGAGGAGCTGATCGACGCGCTGCAGGAGGAGGGCCGGGTGCCGCGCCAGGAGATCCCCGCCCTCCTGGAAAAGCTTCATGAGCGCGTACGCTCGCTGGAGCGTGAACTCGGCGAGCTGAAAGCCCGCTCCGCCCGCTCCGCCATCGGCGACATCCTCTCTGCCGGCCGCGAGATCCGGGGGGTCCAGGTGGTGGCCCACGCGGTCCCCTCCGCCGACCGCGCGGGGCTGCGCACGCTGGCCGACGAACTCAAGCAGAGGCTCGGTTCGGGGGTGGTCGTCCTCGGCACGCCGCAGGACGGCAAACCGGCGCTGGTGGTCATGGTCACCGCCGACCTCTGCGGGAGGATCCCGGCCGGCGGCGTCATCAAGCGGATCGCCCCGCTCGTGGGGGGGGGCGGCGGGGGAAAACCGGAACTGGCGGAAGCCGGCGGGAAGGACGCCTCCCGCCTCGGCGAAGCCCTCGATGCCAGCTACGGCGTCATCGAGGAGATGCTGGCCGCCGCGCCCTGACGCCCGATCGATGTTTTCGGCGATGAAGTTCCCCCTTCCCGCCGATATGAAAGGAGATATAATCGAAGGATGACCATGGCCCGAACCTGTCTGTCGATCCTGTTCCTTCTCCTGCTCGCGGCGGGTCCCTGCCTGGCCGAAGCCCTCTATTCCTATACCGATGAAAACGGGACCCCCGTCTTTACCAACATCCCCCCGGCCGGGCGGGTCGAGGACCTCAGGATATCGGGCCGGGAGGAGGAACCCCCGGGCCGGGCGGAAGGGCCCGAACCGTCCATCGACGCCATCATCGATCAGGCCTCCCTCGACTTCGGCGTCGACTCCACCCTGATCCGCTCCATCATCCGGGCCGAGTCGAACTTCAACCCGCGGGCCGTTTCGCCCAAGGGGGCCCGGGGCCTGATGCAGCTGATGCCGGCCACGGCCAGGTGGCTGGGGGTGGAGGACAGCTTCGACCCCGAACAGAACATCCGGGGCGGGGTCAGCTACTTCCGTTTCCTGATGGACCGTTTCCACAACGACCTGGAACTGAGCCTGGCCGCCTACAACGCGGGGGAAAACCTGGTCCAGCGCCTGGGCCGCGTGCCCCGGATCCGCGAGACCCAGGACTATGTCCGGCAGATCACGGAACGGTACCGGCAATCCGGGGGGGTCGCCGAAAAGGAGGAGCCTCCGCCGCTCTACCGCTACTATGACGAAACCGGGGTGCTGCACGTGACCAACGTCCCCGCCTTCAACTGAACCGGGCCTCCTTTAGCGGTTAAGACCTTAATTATCAATAAGTTCTAACTGATTTGGCTTGACAATACGTCCAGCCCTGTCTATGATCTCGACATGATGGGAGACCGGCGCGGGGAGCGCAATTTTGCTGCCGTCTGCTGCACGCTTGCCGCGATGCTCGTTCTCTCCCTTTGCCCCGCGGCGGCCGCCTGGGAGCGGGACAAGGCGGAGCGCGCCTGGCGGGAGGCGACGGAGCTGCGGGAGCGGATCGCGCCCGACGCCCCCCGCTCCGAGTACGCGCGCTGCGCCGAGGGCTTCCGCCGGGTGTACCTGTACGACCCTCATTATGTCCACGCGCCCGAGGCGCTCTATGCCGAGGGGCTGCTGCGCCAGTGGATGGGGGAAAAGTTCGACGCCCCGAAGGAGCTCCTGACCGCGGCCGCGCGCTTCGAGTTCCTCGCGCGCGACTACCCCGCCCACCGCGACGCGCGCGACGCCCGCCGACGGGCCGCCGCGATACGGTCGGGGCGAGAGCCTGGCCGCGCTTCGGAACCCTCGCCGGCCGCCGCCGCGCCGGCCCCGGAAATCGCGGCAGCCGAAGACCCATCCCCCGAGGAGGGCGGGGGGCCCCGGGGCGCCGTCGTGCACAGCATCCGCGTCTTCTCCCTGGGGGACGTCACCAGGGTCACCATCGATCTCGACCGGAAAACGGGCTACAGCCGCGCCCGGCTCCGCAATCCCGAGAGGGTCTATTTCGACCTGGCCGGGGCCGACCTGGCCGAGGGCCTGGCCGACCGCCCGATCCCGGTCGGAACCGGCCACGTCGAGCGGATCCGCGCCGGACGCCACAGTCCGGGCGCCGTCCGCGTGGTGCTCGACCTCACCTCCCCCCTGGAGTACACGGTCAGGGAGATGGGGGATCCCTTCCGCATCGAGATCGATCTCCGGCCTCCCGGCGCCGCCACGCGCAGCGCGGAGGCACTGACCCCGGCGCCGCCGCCGCAGGCGCCCCCGCCTCAGGCGGCCGCGGCTTCCCTGACCCCGCCCCCCGCCCGTCCCGCGGAGGAGCGGACGGCGCCCGCGGAGAGCGCCGCCCCAACGGCGGCCCCCCGGACGAGCCGTGGGGACCGCACCCTCACCCGCATGCTGGGGCTCAAGATCGGCCGGATCGTCCTCGATCCCGGGCACGGGGGGCACGACCTGGGGACCGTCGGCCCGAACGGGCTCAGGGAAAAGGATCTCACCCTCGCCATCGCGCGCGAGCTCAAGGCGATGCTGGAGGACGAACTGGGGGCCCATGTCTTCCTGACCCGCGACACGGACGTCTACGTGTCGCTCGAGGAGCGGACGGCCCTGGCCAACCACTACCGGGCCGACCTGTTCCTCTCCATTCACGCCAACAGCAGCCGCCACCGCAGCACGAGCGGGGTGGAAACCTATTACCTCGATTTCGCCAAGAACGACGCCGAGCGCGAAATCGCCGCACGGGAGAACGCTAGCGGCATGCTGGCCGTCAGCGAACTGGAGGACCTCGTCAAGCAGATCGCCCAGGCGGAAAAATCGGCCGAATCGCGGGAACTGGCGTCCATCATGCAGAAGCGCCTGTACACCGGAGCCCGGCGCCTGCTGCCGTCGACGAAGGACCGCGGAGTCCGCCGCGCCCCTTTTATCGTCTTGATCGGGGCCCGGATGCCCTCCATACTTGCCGAGGTCGCCTTTATCAGCAATCCCAAGGACGAAGGGGTCCTCGGCGCGGCCGACGGCCGGAAGGCGATGGCGCGCGCCCTCTACGATGGGATCGTCGGGTACATGCAGACCCTGGGCGGCGATCTCGTCCAGAACCGCAAAGACGGGGAATAGATGAAACCGACCTGGATTCTGGCTCTGCTGATCTTGTTCGCACCCGCGGCCGCCGCAGGTCCCGCATCCCTCTTCCCCGCCCCGGACGAGTTTCCCGAAATCCGGGTGGAATCGGACAGAAGCTTCGAGGATCCCGCCGGGCTGACGGCGGTGGAAAACGGCCGCCTCATCTCCGACGTCGGCTTCGACGCTTACGCCGGGCGCAGTTGGCGGGCGGGCGGCGGCACCCTCTCCCTGGAGATCATCAGGGTGCTCGATTTCCGGGCCGCCTATTCGCTCTTGAGCCTGCTCCGCCCCGGTCCGGTCCTGGCCGGCCCGCCGGGCGACGCCCGGGCCGGCGACGGCGGCACCCTTCTTTTCGCCCAGGGGAGGACGTTCGTGCGCCTCCGGGGGCGCGACCTCCCCGGGGATCTCCAGGAGCGCGTCGCCCGGAGCGTGAGCGCCCGCATCGGGCCGCGCGAGGACCGCGTCCCCGCGCTCGTCTCCCGTCTCCCCGAACCGGGGCGCGACCACGCGACGCTCCAGTATTTTCCGGGACTCGCGCCCCTGCTGACCCACTCAGGGGGCCGGATGCCCGACTACGTCCGCCCCGGCATCGACATGGAAATCGCCCGGGCGCGCTACGCCCTCGACGGCGCCCGGGGCACCCTCACCCTCCTCGATTTTCCCACCCCACAGATCGCCGAAGCCTATTTCGAGGAGTTCGCCCCGCGCGCCGCCCGCGACGCCGGCGTGCGCCTCTACGGCCGGCAGGCGGGTCCGCTGGTGGCCTTTCTCGAGGGGGAGTGGACGCCCGCGTCCGCGGCCGCAATCCTCGACCAGGTGCGCTACAGCTATTCGGTCCGCTGGCTGGAGGACGACAAGGGGTCCCCGGGCGTTCTCTGGGGGGTCCCGCTGCCGCTGCTTCAAACGATCGTCCACGCCCTCCTGTTCGTGATGCTGCTCGCCGCGGCATCCCTGCTGGCCGGCGCCCTGGTCGCCGTCTGCGTATTCAGGCATCGCCAGCGCCGGCTCAAGACCGGACGGGTGGCCGATGACGATGCCGTTTTCACGAGATTGAGGCTGCGATGAAAGTAGACCTGATCCGCACGGTCCCGCTTTTCTCCACCCTGACCGACGAGGAATTCAACGCGCTGGCCCACATCTTCGTCTCCCGCTCCTACCGCCGGAACCAGATCATTTTTCTCGAGGAGCAGACGGGGGACTACATGTACCTGGTGCTGTCGGGCAAGGTCAAGGTGGCCAAATCGGCGCCGGGGGGGAAGGAGACCATCATCGCTATCCACAGGGCGGGGGACTTCTTCGGCGAGATGTCGCTGCTCGACGGCAGGACCTCGCCCGCCACCGTATCGGCCATGGAGGATTCGCGCATCATCTCCGTCAGCGGGGCGGACTTTCACAAGTACCTGCTCCACAACGAAAAGGTGATGCTCGAAATCATCCATGTCCTGTGCGCGCGCCTGCGCGAAGTCTGGCAGACCCAGAGCCAGAGCCACCGCACCGCCGACTCCCGGATCCGGATGGGGCTCTACGACCTGGCCGAAAAGCACGGGGTCCGCGACTCGCACGGCACCATCATCGACCTGAAGATCACCCACCAGGAACTGGCGGAGATGGTGGGGACCTCGCGCGAGACCGTGACACGGGCCATGGCCCGCCTCCGCGACGAGGGACTCGTCGAGGTCTCCGGCCGCCGCATCACCCTGCTCGACCCGCAGCGGCTGCTGGGCGACCGCTGACGCCCGCCCGGCTAGATGAGGAGCGCGCGCCGCCAGCGGCGCACCGAATTGACGAGCCAGATCCCGGTGGAGCGCTCGAGGTCCGCGGGCCGGAGCACCCGCTCCGTGATCTCCCCCCGCTCGAGCAGCCACCCTCGGAAAACACCGGCCAGCAGCCCCGATTCCACCGGTGGAGTGAAGCGCCCCCCGTCCACTTCCAGCACCAGGTTGGCGATCGTCGATTCGGTGAGTTCGCCGCGCTCGTTGGCGCACAGCACGTCCTCGGCCCCGGGATGGCGCCGCTGCGCCCGCTCGTACACCTCCCGCCGCGTGGTCTTGTGGTAGAGAAAGGGGTCCGAGGAATCGACGGCCCCGTGCGCCACCCGCACCCGCACCGGGCCCAGGCCGGCGGGGGGCAACGGGGCCGCCTCCACCTTTGCCTCCCCCCGCTCGCCGAGCAGGAGCCTCACTTTCCGCGGTTGTGAAAAGGCCGCGGCCATCCGCCCGAGCCTTCCCCCGAGCTCCTCCCGGTCGAGGATATAGCCGAAATAGGCGGCGGAATCGGCCATCCGGTCGAGATGGCGCCCGAGCAGAAACCAGCCCTCCCCCGGCGTCCAGAGGAGGGTCTCGAGCAGGGAAAATCCGCCCGGCCGCTCCTGGAGCACCCGCGCCTTCAGCAGGGCCTCCCCGTATTCGTCGCCGGCCGCGGAATCCGCCACGATTCCCCCGCCGGCGCCGTACTCGACGCACCGGCGCTCCCGATCGACCAGGGCGGTGCGGATGGCCACGTTGAACTGCGCCCCCCCGCCCGGGGAGAGGTAGCCGATGCTGCCGGTGTAGACTCCGCGCGCTTCCGGCTCGAGTTCCCGGATGATGGCCGAGGTCCGGATCTTGGGCGCTCCCGTGATGGAGGCGCAGGGGAAAAGGGCGCGGAAGATCTCGACCGGCGGACGGTCGCACTCGGCGGTGACGGTGGACGTCATCTGCCAGAGCGTCGGGTGGCGCTCGATTTCAAAGAGGGCGGGGACCCGCACGCTCCCGGTGCGGGCCACCCGCCCCAGGTCGTTGCGGATCATGTCGACGATCATCAGGTTCTCCGCCCGGTTTTTTTCCGAACGGTGGAGCCATTCGGCCTGACGACGGTCCTCCAGCGTGGTGCGCCCGCGCCCGGCCGTCCCCTTCATCGGCTTCGCCGTAAGCGCCCCCCCGGCGGTCCGGAAGAAGAGTTCGGGGGAAGCGGAGCATACTACCCCCC
Source organism: Acidobacteriota bacterium (assembly GCA_016934555.1). Taxonomy (GTDB): domain Bacteria; phylum Acidobacteriota; class UBA6911; order UBA6911; family UBA6911; genus UBA6911. The sequence continues at coordinate 14,978 of JAFGSS010000105.1, forward strand.
GCCCCGTGTCGATGTAGGCGCCGTATCCCGCGGGCTGAGCCCGAACCATGGACAGGAAAAGGTTCCAGGGGTCCCCCCGGAAACTCCCTCTCAGCCGCAGGGTGTAGTTGACCTGGTAGGTGTCCCCGCACCGGATGTAGTCATGGATGCGGGCGATGGCGGCGGCGTAGAGTTCGCGGCTCACCCCCGGGCGGAGAGGCCCGAGGGCGCAGGCCCCGAAATCGGGCTCCGGCAGGGCGATCTCGACCGGCTCCCGGTAGAGCCCGAACCAGAGGAGGGGAAAGGAACCGCGCGCGGGGTGGGCGGCGAGGGCGGGATCGAAGGCGGGGGCGGCCTCGTAGGCCACGAAACCGGCGGCATGCACTCCGTCTTCCCGCACCAGCCTCCCGACCTCCTCGAGCGCGGGGACGACCTCCCCGGTCCGCCGCGCGGTCAGGATCCGGACCGGCGGGCCGAAGCGCAGCCACGTTCCCCGGGCGGCCTCCCGCAGGATCACGCAGTTCAGCAGAGCGGAGGAATCTCCCATGGCGCACCGGCGCTCGCGCTCCCGGCGGGAGTGGCTATTGAAAGAGCGAATCGACGAACGATTCGGGGGAAAACTCCAGCAGGTCCTCGAGCCCCTCCCCGATCCCGATGAAGCGGACGGGGATCCCGAGTTCCTGGCAGATGCCGAACAGGATCCCCCCCTTGGCGGTCCCGTCCAGCTTCGTGACGATGAGGCCGGTGACCCCGGTCGCGCGCGTGAACTCCCGCGCCTGCGCGAGCCCGTTCTGCCCGGTGGTGGCATCGACGACCAGCAGCACCTCGTGCGGGGCGCCCGGGATCTTGCGCCCCGCCACGCGCCGCATCTTGTCCAGTTCCTGCATCAGGTTGCTCTTGGTGTGGAGCCTCCCGGCGGTATCGACCAGCACCAGGTCCGCTCCCCGCGCCCCGGCGGCCGAGAGGGCGTCGTGCAGCACCGCCGAGGGGTCCCCCCCCGTCCGGCTCCGGATCAGCTCGGTGCCGGAGCGTTCGGCCCAGACCGCCAGCTGTTCGATCGCCGCCGGCCGGAAGGTGTCGGCGGCGCAGACGAGAACCTTCCGCCCCTCCCCGGCAAGGCGGGAGGCCAGCTTTCCCACCGTCGTCGTCTTCCCGGTCCCGTTGACCCCGACGACCATCCAGACCTCGATCCCCGCCTCCCCCACCACTCCGTCCGGCCCGGAAACGCTCAGGATTTCCAGGAGCTGGCCGCGGATCACGCCGCGGGCCGCGTCGGGGCTTGCGATCTCCCCCTGCTTGTGCGCCGCGCGCACGGCGGTCATGACCCGGTCGGTCACCCCCACCCCCAGATCGGCCGCGAGCAGCGTCCCCTCCAGCTCGTCGAGCGCCCCCTCGTCGATGGCGGGGACCGATCCCAGCACCGATTCGATCCGCGAGACCAGGTTCTCCCTGGTGGCCCCGAGGGCCTTCTTCATCCTCTCAAACAGCCCCGCCTTCTTCTCGGGTGTTTCCCGGGAGGATTTCCTGAAAAACATGACGGCTCCTTTTTCCAGCGATCGGTATTAACGGCTTCAGCGCCCGTCGCGCGCGCGCACCCGCACGTCCCCGGCGACGACGGTCTCCGGCGCCCCTTCTTCCGTGCGCACCAGCAGGGCGCCGCTTTCGTCGAGGCCGCAGGTGACGGCCGCCCGGCGGTGCTCCCCTTCGTGGATCCAGACGGGGGCCCCGTCCCACATGGAGGAGCGGGCCTTCCACCTTTCGAGGATGCCGACAAAGTCCCCGGCCTCGAAATCCCGGCACCCCTTCTGGAAATGATAGAGGAAGGTGACGAGCAGGAGGCGCCGGGGGACCGCGCGCCCCGCCATCTCGTCCACCGAGACGGCTTCCGCCTCGAGCTCTTCGGGCACGCTCCCGGGGTGCACGTCCACCCCCACCCCCACGACCACGGCCGGCGCCCCTTCCCCGGCCGGAAGCGACTCGAGCAGGATACCGGCGCATTTGCGCCCCCCGAGGAGCACGTCGTTGGGCCACTTGAGGTCGATATCGAGCCTCCGCGCGGCCATCCCGACCACGCAGGCCGAAATCGCGTCGTGGAGCGAAACGGCGGCCACGTGCCCGAGCAGCGGCCAGTGCTCCCGCTCACGCGCCGGACGCACGACGAGGCTCGCGTAGAGCCCCGTTTTCCGAGGTGAGAACCAATCGCGCCCCAGGCGCCCCTTACCCGCGGTCTGCTCCTCGGCCCAGACCAGGCTCCCCCCGGGGGCCCCCCGGCGCGCCAGATCCAGCGCCTCCCGGTTGGTGCTGTCCACGCTCAAAAACCCGTGGGTCCGGAGCCATTCCCAGGCCAGGGCCGGGGTCTCCTTCTGGATCCAGTAGGGCACCAGCGCGTCGGGGTCCGGCCGGAGGCGCACCCGGTCCCCGACGGTTTCGAGCCCGAACCCCCACTCGCGGCACAGCTCGAGCTCGCGCTCGAACCAGGGGGCGTCCTGCAGGCGCAGGCCCGCCTCCCCCACGTGCCCCAGATCGGTCAGGATTCCCGGCAGCGCGATCGGACTCATTTTTCCTGCCGTGGTAGATAGTTCAGGTTCGACTCGAGCTTGCGGTAGCGTTCGGTCAGTTCGTCGTGGCGCGCCCGGTTCTCCAGGACGATCTCCTTCGGCGCGCGCGCCGTGAATTCGTGGCTCTGGACCTTCCGGGCGATCCGGTCGATTTCGTCCTTGACCCGCGCCATCTCCCGGCCGATCCGCTCCCGCTCGGCTTCGACGTCGATGGCGGCGCGCGCATCGAGGCCGAATTCTCCGATCCGCGCCACCCCCCGCAGGAGCCCCTCCGGCAGCGCCGCGGCGAACCCTGCCGAGCCGAGGCGCGCCATGGTGAGGAGCTTGTCGAGGTTGCGCTCGAGCAGCTCCGCGGCGGCCGCATCGCGCGGCGCCACGACCGCGTCGAGCGGTTTCTTCGGGTCGATGTTCATCTCCGCGCGCAGTGAGCGGATCTCCCCGACGAGGTCCATCAGGTCCTGCATGCCGGCGGCCGCGACCGGATTGTCGAAGGAAGCGCGGCGGACGGGGAACTCCTGAACCATGAGGGATTCGCCCGAGTGCGGCAGCTTCTGCCATATCTCCTCGGTGATGAAGGGCATGAAGGGGTGCAGCAGCCGCAGCGCCTGGTCGAACGCATAAAGCAGCACCCGGATCCTGGGGTCCCGCTCCGCTTCGGGGGCGGATTCGGACGTCAGCACCGGCTTGACCAGCTCGATGTACCAGTCGCACAGCTCGTGCCAGATGAACTGGTAGATGAGGGCCGACGCCTCGTGGAACCGGAACTTCTCGAGCGCCTCGGCGATCCCGGCCGCCGTCTGGTTCAGGCGGTCGAGGATCCAGAGGTCCTCGACCGGGAGCCCTTTTCCCCGCACCAGCGCTTCCACCCCTTCAGCGTCCGGGGCGCCGTCCGTCTCCCTGAGGTTCATCAGCACGAAGCGCGCGGCGTTCCAGACCTTGTTGGCGAAGGCGCTGTAGCCCTTCATCCGGTCGGAGGAAAAGGGGATGTCGGTCCCGGGAACCGCCATGGAGGAAAGGGTGAAGCGCACGGCGTCCGCACCGTACCGGTCGACGAGCTCGAGCGGCTCGATGATGTTCCCCTTGGTCTTGCTCATCTTCTTGTGCTGGGCGTCCCGGACGATGCCGTTGATGTGCACCTGCGAAAAGGGGACGTCGCCGGCGAACTTGAGCCCCATCATGATCATGCGCGCGACCCAGAAGAAGATGATGTCCGGGCCGGTGATCAGCACGTCCGTGGGGTAGAAGGTGCGCAGGTCCTCGGTATCGTCGGGCCAGCCCAGGGTCGAAAAGGGCCAGAGGGCCGAGCTGAACCAGGTGTCGAGGATGTCGCTCTCCTCCCTGAGCCCCCCGCCGCAGCGGCCGCACTTCTCCGGGGTCGTGCGCGCGACGGTGATCTCGCCGCACGCGTCGCAGTGCCAGGCCGGGATCCGGTGCCCCCACCAGAGCTGGCGCGAGATGCACCAGTCGTGGATGTTGTACATCCATTCGAAATAGCGCTTCTTGAAGTTGTCCGGCACGAAGCGCACCCGCCCGCTTTCGACCGCCTCGATCGCCTCCCGGGCCAGGGTTTCCACCTTGAGGTACCACTGCAGGGAGATCTTGGGCTCCACCACGGCCGAACAGCGGTCGCACTGGCCGACGTTGTGCTCGTGGTCCTCGATCCGGTCGAGGTACCCTTCCGCCTCGAGTTCTGCGACCAGCCGGCGGCGGCATTCGTAGCGGTCCATCCCCCGGTAGGCTCCGGCGGCCTCGGTCATCCGCCCGTCGTCGCCGATGACGGTGATCTTCGGGAGCCCGTTGCGGATCCCCGCCTCGAAGTCGTTCGGGTCGTGGGCCGGGGTGACCTTGACGACGCCGGTGCCGAACTCGCGGTCCACGAAAGC
>JAFGSS010000016.1 GCA_016934555.1 Acidobacteriota bacterium
CCGACTGCGGGGGGCTGTACCTGGACCGCGAGGGGGTGGAGCGGTGGAAGACGGCGTTCTACTCCACCGAGGGGTGGGATCCGCGGACGGGGCATCCGCGACGGCCGACCCTGGAAAGGCTGGGGCTCGGGCGGGTGGCCGAAGTGCTCGAAAGCCGGGGGAAACTGGGCGCCGGAGGCGGCGCCAGGTCCCGTCCTCCCGGACCGGACCGGGCGCCGGCACCTTCATTCCACCGAGAGGATCTTCACGTCGAATTTCAGGTCCTTCCCGGCCAGGGGGTGGTTCATGTCCATGAGGACCGTGTCTTCCCTGATTTCGGCCACGCGGACGGGCATCGACTGGCCTTCCGGGCTCCGGGCCTGCAGCATCATCCCCTCCTCGATCTCGAGGTCGCCGGGGAGGGCGGACTTCGGCACTTCGTTGAAGGCCTCGGGGTTGACCGGGCCGTAGGCGTTTTCGGCCGATACGAGGATGGTCTTCTCCTCCCCCTCGTCCATCCCCTCCATCCCGGCCGCCAGGCCCGGGATGATCTGTCCCGATCCATGGGTGTACGACAGGGGCTCCGCCCCTTCCGACGACTGGAGCACTTCCTCCTCCACGGTCAAGGTGTAGTGAAACGATACTTTCTTCCCGTTCTCGATAGCCATGATCCTCTCCTGCGGGTCCAATCCGGAATCTCCGGGCTTCGGGCGCGGCCTGAAAATAAAAAAAAGCCGTGTAGTTCAATATCCCGAACCACACGGTTTTCAAGATACTCAACTGAGTGAGCGCCGGTTATGCGGGGCTGCAAACCCTTCTTCTGCAGCCTAGCCCGCAGGGAGGGGTATGTCAAGAACGCCCTGCGGCACCGGGGGGATTTCGCTCTTCGTCCCCGGTCGGCGGGTTGATATAGTAGCCCGATGATGGGGACGGAAACGGGTGCGGGAAGGGGCTGGGGCGGGTGGTTGCTGCTGCCGCTCGTTCTGACGGCCGTAGTCTATCTGGGCACCACCACCGGCCGCGGGGTCACCGATTACGATGAGGCGTATTACGCCCAGCCGGCCGTGCGGATGGCGGCGGAAGGGGACTGGGTCACCCCCTACGCCAACGGGGTCCGCTTCCTGGAAAAGCCCCCCCTCCTGTACTGGGTGACCGCCGGGAGTTTCAAGGCCTTCGGCGTCCACGAGATCGCCCTGCGGCTGCCGACGGCGCTCGCCGTCGTCCTCCTGGTCTGGGTCGTCATGCTCACGGCCCGGCGGGCTTTCGGGGGGGAGGCGGCAGGGGCGCCATCGGCAGAGTCGCCCCCGGCGGGGGGGCGGGAGGGCGCAGAGAGACTGGCCGTCGCGGTGGCGGGGCTCGCGACCGCTTTTTCCGTGGGGACCTATCTCTTCACCCGGGAGACCCTGCACGACATCTGGCTGGTGCTCTTTCTGGCCGTCGCGATGTACGCGCTCCTGGAGTGGTATCTGGACCGGGAGCGCACCCTGCGGCCCGCCCTTCTGTTCTATGCCGCCATGGCGGGCGCCTTCATGTGCAAGAGCCTGGTCGGTGTCGCCTTTCCGGCCGGGATCGCCGTGCTCTTCTGCCTGGTTTCGCGCCGGCGGCCCTCCTGGCGTTCGCTCCACCTCCTTTCCGGAACGCTCCTCTTCCTGGCCCTCTCCGTCCCCTGGCACTGGCTGGCGGAGGTCCGCAACGAGGGCTTCCTCGAATTTTTCTTCGTCGGCGAGCAGTTCCTGCGCTTTTTGGGGCGGAGGGAGCCTCCGGTCCTCTGGTCCGTGCCGCTCGGGACCTTCCTCGGGCTGATCCCCGTATGGTTTTTCCCCTGGACCGTTTTTCTCCCGGCGGCCTTTTCGGGCCTCCGGCGGATCCGGGGGGGGGACACGGCCGTCCTGGTACGGCTGGCCCTCGTCTGGATTGTGGTCGTGGTGGGATTCTTCTCCCTCTCGGACCGGCTGGAACATTATGTCTTTCCGGCGCTCCCGGCGTTTGCGCTTCTGGCGGCCGCGGCTTTTTACCGGAAGGGGGAGAGCCGGGCCCTGCTGTGGGGATTCCGTGCCCTGGCCGCCGTGGGAGTCCTGGCGCTGCTCGGCGGGATCATCGCCGGAGCCTGGTTCGTCGCGGGGAACGAGATCCCCTCCGGTTCCGCCGGTCCCTCCGACCGCCTGGCGGAGACCGATTTCAGCATCATGGCCGAAATGCCCCCGGACCTCGTCCGGCAGCTGGCGGTGCCTGCCGCCGTGACGGTCCTGGCGCTGTCGATCGGGTTCCTTTCCGCCCTGATGTTCGAAAAGCGCCGGCGGCGGAAGGCGGCGGTCGCGGCCGTCGCCGCCGTGATGGTGGCGGTCTGCGCCCTGACCCACTGGAGCCTGGTCCTGTGCGAGGACCTCATATCCTCGAAGCGGTTCGGGCTGGCGGTCGCGCTTGAGGCGCTCCCCGGCGACCGGCTGGTGGTCATGGACGACTACGAGTCGGCCAATTCGCTGAGCTTTTACCAGCCGCTCCGGGTGGAGGTGACGGACGGGACGGCCTATGCGCTCCTTCCGGGGCTCCGGTTTCCGGATGCCCCGAAGCTCCTGCTGACCCCCGGGGAATTCGGCGCGGCCTGGCGTTCGCCGGGGCGCGTCTTTGCCCTGCTGCCCGAGGAGAAGCTCGACCGGCTCGAGCCTGCCGGGACCGAGGTGCTGCGCCTGCTCGACCGGGTACTGGTGAAAAACCGCTGAGGGAGCCCGGGCTCCGGCCGTTTTCGGCTGGAATCGGCCCGGGGTTCGGATAAGATATCCGCATGCCGAGAGATCACGCCGAAAAACCGCTGGTCGTCATCCCGACCTACAACGAGCGCGAGAACGTCCGGTCGCTGATCCCCGAAATCCTGGGGGCCGACGAGCGGATCCACGTGCTGGTCGTCGACGACGGGAGCCCGGACGGCACGGCCGGGGCGGTCCGGGAACTGGCGGCGGGGTCCGGATCCGGGCGGCTGTCGCTGAGCCTCCGCCCGGGGAAACTGGGCCTCGGCACCGCCTATGTCCACGGATTCGGATGGGGGCTGGAGCGCGGGCACGATTTCCTGATCCAGATGGACGCGGACTGGAGCCATCACCCCAGGTACCTTCCGACCATGCTCCGGCTGGCCGGGGAGGCCGATTTCGTGATCGGGTCGCGTTATGTCGAGGGGGGCGGGACGCTGCACTGGGGGACGGGGCGCCGGCTCCTGTCCCGGTTCGGCAGCTTCTATGCCCGTTCGATCCTGGGCGTGGGGATCGCCGATTTCACGGGCGGATTCAACGGCTGGTCGGCCGGGGTGCTCCGCGGCGTGGGGCTGGACACGCTCAGGAGCAACGGCTACAGCTTCCAGATCGAGCTGAAATACCGCGCCCACAGGCTGGGGTTCCGGCACCGGGAGTTCCCGATCGTCTTCGACGAGCGCCGGGGGGGGGAGAGCAAGATGTCCGCGTCGATCGGGATGGAAGCGTTCTATCGCGTATGGGAACTCCGGCTGCGGCGGTAGGAACCCCGGCCTGCGGGGTACGGGGGCGTGCCCTGCAGGCCGGGGCCCTGTGTTCATTCGCTTTGGAGAAGCTCCCCGACCTTGGCCAGCAACGCGGCGGGCTCCACCGGTTTTTCGAGGAAGCCTTCCACGGGCATGAAGTCCCGGCTGATGTCGTTTTCGGAGAACCCGAACGACATCTTGCTCCTCTGGTTCACCGCGCTCAGCAGCAACACGGGGATGTCCTTGACCTTCTCGTTCTTCTCCAGTTCCCGGGCGGCGACGAATCCGGCGCTGGGGTCCTCCGGGAAGATGATGTCCAGGATGATGAGGTCCGGATTCAATTCCATGGCGCTTTCCACGATGGCGTCCGTGTCCGTTTTGGTGGAGACTTGGTGGCCATGGGCTTCGAGAACCATCTTCAGATTATCCACAATGTCCAAATCGTCATCGACTACCAGTATGTGAGCCATGATTCGCTTTCTCCTGTGTCGCGTCAATAATGTCGAATCTTACCGTGAAACTGCTCCCGCTGCCAACAGTGCTTTCCACCTCGATGGAGGCCCCGTGCAGCACCACCACCTCCTTGACGAGCGACAGCCCCAGGCCTGAGCCGTACGCGTAGTGGGAGAGTGCGTTTTTGCTGCGGAAATGGTCGTTGAAAATCTTTTCCAGGTTTTCCTTCGGGATGCCGATCCCGTTGTCCTTCACCGTCACCGCGACCTTCTTCCCCTCCGGTTTCACGAAGATGTCCACGCGCCCCGTCTCCTTGTGCGTGTAGAAGACGGCGTTGCGGAGGAGGTTGGAGAAAAGGGACTGCAGGTGGGACACCGATCCCAGGATGTAGGCCGGGGGCGCGTTCTCCGCGTGGTTGGTCACGCTCACTCCCCGCGTCTTGGCGATCAGCGCCCCCTCCCGGGCCTGGTCCGCGACGATGTCCACGATGTTGACGGGCGTCATGTGCATCTCCTGCACCACCAGGGTGCGGAGGTTGCTGAGGTGGATGATGTCGGTGATCCGGGTGGTCAGCTGGTCGCAGCGCTCGCCGATCCGCTGCACGACTTCCTGGGCCTTCTCGGGGAGGGGGCCGCAGTAGCCGTCCCTCAGGGTGTAGACGAAGCTCTTGATGACGGCGAAAGGGGCCTTCAGTTCGTGCGTGGCCATCAGGGTGGCCTGGGTTTTTTCCTTGTCGAGCCGGATCAGCATCCGGTGCGCATCCTCGAGCTGGTGTTCCCGCATCTTCAGGCTGGTGGTGATTTCGCCGACGAGGTCCCAGCAGAAGAGGAACACCCCGGCGGTGGCGAAGACGAACCCGAAGGTGACCTCGGCGCTGCCGTTGACCAGGGCCTTGAAACCGCCGTCGAAGATCGTCCGCGCCGGCAGGATCCCGGCCCATTCCAGGACCAGGGGCATGACGGCGTAAAACCACGCGGCGAGGGTGATCAAGAGGGAGCGCCAGCGGGAGAAGAAGAGGGTCGACAGGATGATGTGGGCCAGAAACAGGGCCGCCACCGGGGTCTCGATGCTCCCCAGGACGTAGTTGAGATAGCTGAGGGCGGTGAAATCGGCCATCATCTCGGCGGCCAGGAGCACCTGCAGCTCCCGCTCCCGCCCCTTGTCCCCGAAGAGGTTGCGCCCGATGAGGGTGTAGGCCAGGTTGGCGGCCGACAGGAACGCCACCACGACGAGGAAGGCGACGGGGTCGAGGTTGGCCGGCGCCTTGTCCAGGAGCGCCACCAGCGCCCCGGCCGCGCAGGCCAGGATGGCGTACCAGCGCATGTTGATGAACCACCGGGCGCGGGCCACCATCTCCTGGGACCGGAGGTCGGAGGCGTACGTGGTCACCGAACCCCAGTCGTAAAAGAAAGAATGCTTTTTCCCCTCTTCCACCTTGCCCCCTGTTTCAGCGGTTGTGGCGCCAGCGTATCATAAGACCCCCGAAAACGGGGGGCAACTGCCGTCGTCGGCCCGGTCCGCGCGGCATCATGCCGGTTCCGTGGAAAGGGGACCCGCCGAGCACTCCCGGCCGAGCGCCCCGAGCAGGAGCGGGAAGCGGGCCTCCATCTCGCGGGAGAGGCCGCGGCCGGGGGAGAGATCGAAGGGCTGCACCCCGAAAATGCGGACCGGGTGGTCGTAGCCCAGGGCGCGGGCGATCCCCAGCCCTTCGGCCAGGCCCAGGCCATGGGTGGAGACGGAACTCGTCTTGATGAGAACGGAGGCCTCGTGGTCCGAAAAGCAACGGCTTTCGCCCGGCGCGAGGCGCATATCGGCGGCGTCCACCAGCACGACAGGCCGGTCCCATTCGAGCAGCATGGTGGCTACCGTGGCGGCGTCGGCGCTCTCGAGCAGGATACAGCGTGGGTGGAAGCCGGGGGAGCGGGAAAGGGCCGAAACCAGGGCCAGACCGATCTCGTCGTCGCCGCTATGGCGGGTGCCGAGCCCCACGATCCTGGGCCCGGCACCCGCATCCGGTATGGCCGGACTAGTCGACAAATTCGACATCCAGCATGTGGACCGAACAGGAGATACAGGGGTCGTAGGCCCGCAGGAGCATCTCCATGTGAAGCGTCAGCTCCTCCTTCGACATGGAGGGGAGCATCCGCGGGACGAAAGCCTTCATGTCCTGCTCGACGTTGTTGATGTTCTGGCTGGTGGGGATGACGGCGTTTCCGGCGATGCAGCGGCCGTTTTCGTCAAAGGTGTAGTCGTGGAACAGGATCCCCCTCGGGACCTCGCAGGACGCGATGCCGCGCCCGGCCCTGACTTCGTAGGAGATGTCCTCCTCCTTGAGGCCCGAGCCCAGAACCTCGTCGAGCATCCGCGCGCTGTTGTAGGCGCAGTGCACGACTTCCACGATCTGGGCCACGTTGTTCATGTAGGGGTTGTAGCAGGGAACGCGCAGCCCGAGGTCCTCGGCCGCCTGTTTGGCTTCCGGCAGCAGCTGGTCGAAGTTGTTGTTCACCCGGGCCAGGGCGCCGACGAAGTACGAGTCCCGGTGCCACTTCGACCACTTGGTGGTCGAGTGCGCCACCGTGAATTCGTTGGTGACCTCGAGATACCGGTCCACGGGCACGCTCGATTTCGTGTCGGAGCTGTAGACGTCGCCGTCGTACAGGGCGTATTCGTCGGGGTGCTTCAGCGACACGTACTCCGTCTCCCGCTCGTAGGGTGGGATCTTGAGGGTCTTGGCCACCTTCAGGGTTTCCTGGATGTCGGGGATCGAGTCCTCCACCCGCTTCCGGAGCGCCGCAATCTCGTCCAAGGAAGGCAGCTTGCGCCACCCCTTGAGGGTGTTGGCCATGGGATGGAGCGTCCGGCCGCCGAAGACGGTGGTGTAGTCGTTCGCCAGCTTCTTGAGCCGGAGCGCGCGCTTGACCACCTCCGGGTGGGTCTTGGCCAGCGGCAGGACGCTCTTGACCCCCAGGTAGTCGGGTACGGCGAGGAAATAGACGTGCAGGACGTGGCTCTGCAGAAACTGCGATTCGGTCAGGAGCTTGCGGAGCAGGACCGTCTGCGGGCTCACCTGGATGCCCATGGCCGCCTCGACCGCCTTCGTGGCCGTCATCTGGTGCCCCACGCAGCAGATGCCGCAGATGCGGCTCACGATCCAGGGAACGTCGGCCGGCCGCATCCCCTTGACGAAGCTCTCGAAGAACCGGTTGGCCTCCGTAATGGAAAGCTTGACCTCCTTGACCGCCCCTTCGCCCGTGCTGACGATGATGCGTCCGTGTCCTTCCACCCGGGTGACATGCTTGACGTCGATGTTGTACGTTTTCTGTCTCAAATCCATGATCAGACTCCCCTGCCAATCGGTTCGGCACCCATGAAGAGCCGGTATCGGCTCCGGATATCCCTGTCGTCGATCTTGTGTTCGCGCATCAGTTCGATATGGGCCTCGACGTTGGCGTGGGGGAGCGTCCCCCGGCAGCCGTCGCAGACGTAGCCCTTGTTGACGCAGATGCTGTTGCACCCCCCCCAGGTCACGGGCCCCATGCAGGTCAACCCGCGCTCGAGCACGCATTCGTTCTCGTTCATCTTGCAGTCAACGCAGACGGCGTTGGGCGGGAAGAAGGGCTGGGTCCCCTGCAGCAGCGATTTCACGAGGTGGAGGAATTCCTGTGGCACCACGGGACAGCCGCGCAGGTAGGCGTCCACCTTGACGACGGCGTCGAGCGGCCGGACCCGGGTGTGGGACCAGAGGCCCCAGTGATCGGGATCGACCTGGACGCGGTTGCGCGCCTCGTCGCCGTAGACCTCCCCGTAATTGACGGCGGGGGCCACGAAGTTGGAGCGGGCCTGGACGTTCCCGTTGCAGGCGCAGGCCCCGAGGGCCACCAGGTAGGTGGCGCGGGCGCGGATGTTGCGCAGCCTCTCGATGTCCTCGTCGCGGTGGATGCTCCCCTCGATGAAGGCCACGTCGTAGCGCGGGGCGGTCTCGGAAAGCGCCTCGCGGAATTCCACGAGCTCGACCAGGTTCAGGATGTCGAGGAGGATGTCCTCGCAGTTGAGGATGGCCAGCTGGCATCCTTCACAGCTGGCAAAATCGAAGAATGCTATCTTGGGTTTCATAAGAGCGCCTCCGGTAAGAGAGCCAGATCGGAAAAACGGAACACCGGTCCGTCCTGACAGCAATAAATTTTGTTGATTTGGCAATGTCCGCATTTGCCCACGCCGCATTTCATGCGCCGTTCGAGGTCGACGTATATCTGGTCGTAGCTCACGCCGCGGGCGCCCAGGGCGGTGATGACGAACTTGTACATGACCGGGGGGCCGCACAGGGCGGCGACGGTCTTTTCCGGGTCGAGCTTGAGTTTGGGGATCGGTTCCGTGACCAGGCCCACGCCGAATTTCCAGGGCATGTTTTCCGTGCCGTCCACGAGCCGGATGACCTCGATGCCGGCATCGGTCCATTCGTCGAGCTGGTCGCGGTAGAGCTCTTCGGAGGGGTTCCGGCAGCCCGAAATCAGGGTGATCTTCCCGAAGCGGTTCGCCTCGGCGACGACGGGGGTGATCAGGGAGCGGAGCGGTACCAGGCCGAGCCCGCCGGCCACGAAAAGGACGTCCCGGCCGTAGAAATTCGCGGGGTCGAAGCCGGAGCCGTAGGGCCCCCGGATCCCCAGCGTGTCCCCCACCTTCAGGTCGTGGAGCACCTGGGTCAGGCGCCCGATCCGGCGGATGACCATTTCCAGCGTATTGTCCTTGCCGGGTCCGTTGCTTATGGAAATCGGCGCTTCCCCCACCCCCATGACGGAGACCATGACAAACTGTCCGGGGTGATGGCCCAGCGGCTTTTCCAGTTCGACGCGGAAATACCGGTCCTTGGCGGTCATATCGGCGATTTCGACAATCCTGCCCGGTTGGGGCATGAAAGTGTCCCGGGCGAGCTGGTGGTAATATTCGGTACCCGTCTTCATCATCGAGCTCCTTCCTGGATCAGGTCGGTGACAATATCAAAAATGTCGATATGAGAGGTGCACTGGCGTCCGCACCTTCCGCATCCCACGCAGGCCGCGCCGTGTTCGAACTTTTCGGGGAGGTAGGTGAACTTACGGTTGACGCGGTGGCGCTGGCGGGCGGCCGGTTCCGGTCGGAAATTGTGTCCACCGCCCACCTCGGCGAAGTGGGGCAGCATGCAGCCGTCCCACGACCGGGTGCGGTTGCCGGAGGCCACGTCGAGGTGCAGGTCGTCGGCCACGTCGAAACAGTAGCAGGTGGGGCAGACCAGGTTGCAGGTGCCGCAGGAGAAGCAGCGCTTCACATGCTTGTCCCACACCGGGCTCTCGTAGTTCTTTTCCACGATCTTCGAGATTTCGGGCAGGGCCGCGGGGAAAGTCCGGCCGAACGGTTCCGGCCTCGCCGTCACCGCGCCGATCCGACGGGCCGCCCCGTCCTCGCACGGCTTCCAGTCCACGCCGTCCGTCAGCTTTTCCCCCAGCTTGGTCTTGACCTCCACCAGGAGGTCCCCCCCCTTGACCGGGGTGATGTAGACGTCCGCCCCCTCGGTGTGGTCCAGGGAATCGACCGCGGCGCAGAAGGCGCGCTCGTCGCAGGGGGTGTTGCACGCGTAGCCGATGATGGCCGTGTTCTCGCGCCGCGCCAGGTAGTAGGCGTCGGGCACCCCTTCCCTGAAGAAGAGGTCCATCAGGAAGATCCCCTTGAGGTCGCAGCTCCTGACCCCGGCGATGATGCGGAAGGAGGTGTCGAGCGACGGTTGCACCTCGGTCTTTCCGTCGGCGTCCGTCCGGAAATGCAGAAGTTCCTCCCTGGCCGGGACCAGCAGTTTGACCGGAGGCACCACGGTCGGGGTGTAGTGGTCGAACTGGATATCGGAACCGGGTCCGACCCGGGTGAACCGGTAACTCGCCGCCCCGTGTTTTTCGGGGAAATAGAGCCGGTTTTCGGCCGCCAGCCGTCTTATCCAGTCCACGATCTCTTTTTGGGTTGCTAGGTAATAACTCATCAGCGGTCCTCTCTCCCTTTTCCAAACCTATTGTCGTCAAGCCCCTCGCGCCCGGCGCAGCCCGGCTCTCACTCGACGGGAAACGGGCAAAACTTCAGTATACATTGTCCGGAATGCCGGCGCATCCATCTAATGGCCGGCCCGTCGGGGCCGGAATGCCGACCCGGACCCGTCCCGGTCGCCTATTAGACACTAGGTCGTGCCGTTTCAAAAGTGAATTTTGTCGCGCTCCGCCCGATTCCGGGGCCTCCGCCCGATTCCGGGGCCTCCGCCCGATTCCGGGGCCTCCGCCCGATTCCGGGGCCTCCGCCCGATTCCGGGCGCCTCCGCCCGATTCCGGGCGCCTCCGCTCGATTCCGGGCGCCTCCGCCCGATTCCGGGCGCCTCCGCCTGTCAGGCGAACACGAAGGTTTCCAGCACTATGATAAGGATGCCCGTGATCGCGCCCCCGGCGATAACGCCGGCGCAGACCGGTTCGAGGTTCCGCACCATCACCCGGTAGGGCAGCCGAGCGGGATTCTTCAGGACGCGGCCGGAGGCCCAGAAGATGAAGGAGCCGAGAAACATCGCGAAACAGGTGTTGAACGGAATCACGAAGGCGAGGCCGATGCCGACGCCCGACAGCCAGAACTTGCCCCGGGTCCGGATACGGACGAGCTCCAGCCCGATTCCCAGGAGGGCGCCGGCGAGGGCGGTCCAGCGGGCGGACATGCTCAGGTTCTCGAGCCCGGTGGTCAGGACTTCGGCCACCGCCTTCCACATGATGGCCGCCGGCATGGGGTACTGCTCGCTCGTCAGCCCGGCGGGATTCCCCCGCAGGAAGACGAAGTAGAAGACGGGCACGGCCACCAGGGCGCCGGCGAGGATGCCGAGGACGTGGCCGATCGCCTGCTGCCGCGGCTTGGCGCCCAGCATGTACCCCGGCTTGATGTCCATGAGGAGGTTGGAGGCGTTGCTGGCGGCTTCGCCCGTGATGGCCGCCGTCATGACGTTGGTGGTGATGTTGCCGGGGGCCAGCGCCCCGAAGGTGAGCTGCGTCAGCTTTCCCAGCGCCCCGGTCGGGGTGATGGAGGTCAGGGCGGTGGAGTGGGCGGCGATGAGGATGAAGACGAAGACCAGGGGGATGGCGATGACGCCCATGAGGACGCCGACGCCGAAATAGACGTGCGACAGCCAGACCAGCAGCGCCCCGACTATGGGCACGCCGACGAAGGAGAGCCAGAGGGGGAGCTCGATCTCCTTAAGGACGTCGCCATGGCCCGGGTTTTTCTTTCTCCGGAGGGCCTTGAACGCGTCGAGGATGATGCGGGGCCGGGCGAAGAAGGCGCACAGGGAGGCCGTCGTCATGATCGCGACCCCGCCCCAGAGCGCCCACAGGGTAATCCGGGAAAACCCGTAATGGACGACGCCGTCGACCGCGCTCCCGGTGATGTCCCCCCGGTGGATCATCCAGGGGGCGAGGATGAGGTAGTTGATGACGGCGCCCGCCATGAGGGAGACCCCCGTGCGGATGCCCATGAGGCCGCCGGCCGCCATCATGACGAAATCGGTGTCGGGGCGCACGGTCAGTTCCCGGAGTTCGATCCCGCCGAACTTCACCGGCCAGAACCGGTAGAGCCAGCCGTCGAGAAATTCGGGGATATGGAAGGGGATCCTCATCTTCGACATGATCGGCTCGCTCTGCATGACCTTGAGCAGGGCCGCGGAGGCGCCGGCCACGGTGAGGATGAGGGCCTTGAAAACGCCGTCTTTGGCGTCCCCGGAATGGAGCGCGTCCATGACCACCCCGGCCGCTTTCCCCTCGGGGAAGGGGTGCTGCTCCTCGTTGATGAAGCGCTTCTTCAGGGGGAAGGCGAACAGGACACCCAGCACCCCGACGAGGAAGAGCCAGGCGTAGATCAGGGGCATCGGAAGGACCCGGCCGGTGATCATCATGTAGGCGGCCAGGCTCGAGATCATCGGCGCCGTCATGTACCCGGCGGCGGTGGCGATCGACTGCATGCAGTTGTTCTCGAGGACCGTGAACTCCTTCCCCAGCCGGAGCGCGACGGCGAGCTTGAAAAAGGCGAAGGCGAGGATGACCGACGTGATCCCGACCCCGAGGGTCCAGCCGGTCTTGGCGCCCACGTAGAGGTTGGTCAGCGAGAGGATCCCCCCGATGACCATGCCGAAGAGGGCGGAACGGAGCGTCAGCTGGGGCATGTCGCCCCTCCAGACGTTTTCCAGCCACCACCGGTCCTTCTGTTCGAGCGTCCACTCCCGCACTTGTTGCTCGGTCAGCTGCCTGATCGCCATGTCCCTTTTCCCCTTCCGCGAATCCCCGGGCGGGGTTCGATGCGCCTATTCGACCAGACTTATCGGCGAAGTGCAAGGGGCGGAATAGGCCGGCTTCCGGCCGGCCGCAAACCGGGCTAGTGCGCGCGGTCCGGTTTCGGTATAATGAAGCCGGAAGCAACAGGATGCCCCGAAGGCGGGAAGCCTTCTCCGAGGAAAGGACCGTGCCTGTGTTGAAACGAATTTTCTGCATCTGTGCCCTGGTGGCCGCGCTGGGAACCATGGCGGCCGTGAGCCAGGAAAAAGAGGTTTTTACCGCCGACAAGCACAAGGAAATGGGGCTTGAATGCTCCACCTGCCACGGGGATGAGGCCCCCACCGCCACCGTCCCGGGCAAGGTGTGCCTCCCCTGCCACGAATCGCTCGAAGCAGTGGCCGCCAGGACCAAGGACTATACGGTGAATCCGCACGAGAACCACCTCACCACGTCCCAGGAACTGGAGTGCACCCAGTGCCACAACGGGCACAAGGCGAACACGCCGATGTGCCTGAACTGCCACGCCGGGATGAAATTCAAATAGATCCGGCTCCTGGATCGGGAGGATCTCCCCTCCCCGGCTTTCCTCTCTACGGAACCCGGAGGGATCGGTTTTCGGCCGTTGACTTATAGGGCCATATGTGGTCATCATAAGACCATGAAGAGTGCCAAAGTATCGGAGCTGAAGTCGGCCCTGAGCGCCTATCTCGATGAAGTGCGAAAGGGGGGCAGCGTGGTCGTCTGCGACCGCAAGACCCCCATTGCGCGCATAGTTCCTTTCACCGAGGACGCGGGAGGGCTGCACATAATGGAAGCGGTCGGGTCGTTCGACGCGCTGCCGGACATCCCCCGCGTTCGCCTGCGCAAAGGGGCGGATGTGGACCGGGCCCTTGCAGAGTCGCGGGGCAGGCGATGATTGCCTATATCGACACCAGCGTGGTGCTCAGGCATCTGCTGGATCAGCCGAACCGGCTCGAGTGGTCCGCCTGGGATTCCGCATACTCCAGCGAGATGCTGGGGGTGGAGGCGCGCAGGGTGATCGACCGGCTTCGGCTCGATTCCGCTCTGGATGACGGCGGGGTCGCGAGGGCGATCGAATCCCTGATTCAAATGGAGCGGTGCATCGGCTGCATAAGACTCACCCGCATCGTCCTCGGCCGTGCGTCGCTCCCGATGCCGACCGTTGTGGGAACGCTGGATGCCGTTCATCTCGCCAGCGCGCTCCTTTTCAGGGAGCGGCGCGGGGAGAGCCTCGTTTTTGCCACCCATGATGTGCAGCAGGCCACCGGCGCCCGCTCCCTGGGATTTGCCGTGGCCGGCGTCTGAACCCGCACCCCTGCGCCCCCCCCTTGGATTTTTTTCGCTCAAACCCATCCGCGTTCATTAGATAGTCGGGCGCAGTGCGCCGACCAGGGAGGGGGAGCCATGAGCGGAACGAAAAAATTGAGCAGAGCGGAGCTGTTCGAGCAGGAGATACGTTTCATGGAAGGGATCGGCGAGCGGCCGCTCTTCGAACTTCTCGAGGAGGGGGGCGTGACGCTCCCTTCCCCGGAGACGCTGGACGACGGCGCGCTGTACGCCAAGCTCTGGGAGGTGATCCGCGCCATGGCCCTGCTGGGGCACTACCTGTCGAGCACCGATCACCTCAGCGACCGGGAACTGTACGAAAGGCTCTGGAACGAAATCCTGAGGGAGCCCGCGTGCATCCCCCCGGTGGGGTCCCGCGCCGCCTGCCAGATCGACATCCTGGGCGGGGGGAGCGATGAGGACTTCAAAATCAGGATGAAGTACTATGCGGACGAGTTCGAGCGGGAGAGCTGGGTGTCCGATGACCCGGACGACGAGTTGCCGCCCCACGAGGATCTCCCCTACGACCGGGACCGCCTCCTGCCGCAGCCCGACTACGGCAGCCCCATGCCCGGGGAGATCTGCTGACCCGTATACAGGGCGGACGGCGGGTGCGGCGCTGGCCGTGGCGGTCGCGGGGTCCCCGGCGGCGAGGCGGGTGATCGCGCTCCTGATCCTGGCCGTCACGCTCCTGCTGGCCGTCTCCTCCTGGGGCCCCTACCGGGCGCTGCTGGAGCGGTACCGGACCCACGCCGGTCAGTAGATGCGCGTCCTGGCGGCGCCGGTGAGGATCCATTTTCCCGTGGCTTTCGACTTGTCCAGGTAGACCCGGTAGCCGACCCCCATCTCGCCCCCGGCCTGGAGATCGACGCGGACCACGGCGTAGATCCGGTCGGGGTCGAATCCGGGACGGGAGAGGCGCACGATTTCGCGTCCCAGGATCGATCCGCCCCCCGCAGGCGATTCTGAAACGGCTGCCCCCTCTCTCCGGATCGGTTCCGCAGGCACCAGGTGGACCGTCCCCCCGGGGGGGACGTGGTCCCGCAGCCGCTCCGCTACGAACCGGCACGATTCCCGGTTGCGGCGGTTGAAATCGTCCCCCGTATAGGGGACTTCCAACTCCGAGACCTCCCCGGTCATGGAGGCGTCGAGGATCCGGTAATCGCTTCCGTGAAACCCGTCGAGGCGGACCCGGCGCGATTCGAGCCAGGCCTTGCGTTGAATCTCGTTCGTCAGCTCCCCGGGAATCTCCGGGTCGTTCGGGAAGAGGACGGCGGCG
>JAFGSS010000106.1 GCA_016934555.1 Acidobacteriota bacterium
GCGGGGCTCGCCTGGCCCTCGGGGACCAGTTCGTTCACCAGCTCGGCGAAATAGGAGAAAACGCACATCCTCCCGTAATCGGGGGCGCGGCCCAGGAAGGAGTGGAGAAGCTCCGCGCCCCGGACCCGCCCGAGGTCCCTCCCCTCCCGGATCCAGAGTTCCAGCCGCACGTGATTGGAGGGTTCCAGGCACCCGCCGAGGCGGCTGCGCGGCTTCTTGATCCCCTGCGCCGCGGCCCGTACCTTGCCCTGCTCCCTCGAGAGCGCCACGATGATGCGATCGGCGTCCGAGAGGGCGTACTGTCTCAAAATGATGGCTTCCAGCTCATGTACGGGCATAGGGGCGATCGGGTGCGGCCGGCGGGCGGGGTGGGGTCACCGGGGGTCGGATGCGGCTTCTTCTTCCACCGGTTTCCTGCGCCGCAGCATGGAGTAGAGCCGCGCCGCCGGCCCCGACAGCACGTAAACCCCCGCCAGGGCCAGCAGGGTCGGCCGGGACAGATAGAAAATCAGCGCCACGAGAAGCCCCATGACGACGACCGCCAGGTGGGACTTCTTCCCCAGCGCCACGTGCTTCAGGCTGCTGAAGCGCAGCGTGCTGATCATCAGAAACGCCAGCGCAAAGACGACGGCCGCCATCAGGCTGGCGGCCGGGACGCCGGTCACGCGCCCGCCGAAAAAATGAACGATGGCGGCCACCGTCCCTCCCGCCGCGGGGATGGGAAGCCCGACGAAGTGCTTGAGATTTCCCGCCTGGATGTTGTAGCGCGCCAGGCGCATGGCGCCGCAGATGGTGAAGGTGAAGGCGGCGATCCAGGCCAGCCGCGGGTCCACGGGCCCGAGCCCCCAGACCAGGGCGAGCACCGACGGAGCGATGCCGAAGGAGATCACGTCGGCGAGCGAGTCGAGCTGCAGCCCGAAGGCGGAGGTCGAATGGGTGAGCCGGGCGATGAACCCGTCCATCGAATCGAGGACGATGGCGATCCCGATGGCGTAGGCGGCGTGGGAATACAGGCCGTTCATCGTGGACAGGATCGCGTAGTATCCGCAGAAGAGGTTCCCCACCGTGAAAAGGGTGGGAAGGACAAGAACGCTGCGGCCCAGTCGGCGCCCGCCGCCGCCCGTGTCCTCGCTCACCGGATCGCTCATACGCACTCTCCGATCACGCTCGCTCCGCCCTTGACCCGGTCGCCCACCTTGACCAGAATCCGTACCCCTTCCGGAACCACGACGTCCACCCTCGAGCCGAACCGGATCAGCCCGATCACTTCACCCCGGCGGACCGGTTCCCCCGGCTTTTTCCAGCAGATCACACGGCGGGCGATCATCCCCGCGACCTGCTTGACCACCAGCCGCACGCCTCCCCCCGAGATCGTAAGGATGTTCTGCTCGTTGACGCGCGACGCCTCCTCGTCGAAGGCCACCTTGAATTTCCCCCGCTTGTACAGGAGGTCCTCCAGCACCCCGTCGATGGGGGAACGGTTGATGTGAATGTCAAAGATGCTGAGGAAGATGCTGAGGGTCTGTTCGCCGTCCGCCCGGCGCGCGATTTTCACAACCTTCCCGTCCGCCGGAGAGACCACCAGGCCGGGGGCGCCCGGAATGCGGCGCTCCGGGTTGCGGAAAAAAAAGGCGGTGAAGACCGCGAGAAGGAACAGGATCCCGGCCAGGACCGGGAGGGAGAAAAAAGCGGCCAGGCCGCCCAGGATCATGAGGGGGATCAAAAATCGGTATGCGTCGCTCGCCATAAGGCCGCTTTCCTGGACAGGGGTGAATGAAAACGAATCCCGTCGCGCCCCCTGCCCTGGGCCCCGACGGCATTCCGGCGCCCGACGGGCGTCTCCTTGCCGTCTACCTCCGCTGACGCTGTACCAGGAAATGCATCTTGTCCTTCAGCACCAGCTTCTTCTTCTTCAGGGTCTTTTCCAGCAGTTCTTCATCTTCGCTGAGAAAATGCTTGCGCGTCAGATCCTCGAGCTGTCGCTCGTATTTCCGATGCTCCGCGGCCAGCTCCCGGTATTCGTCGTCTTCCTGCAGCAGCCGGTCGCGGAGCGCATCTTCCGGTATAAAAGAACTCATGGCCAAATCCTCCTGCCGTTTTCACGATATTAGCTTGACCGCGGTCGGGGGTTCAAGCCGGATCGCACCCGGCGCGCTCACCCACAGGAAACCCTCCGGCTGTTTCTCTCCTCGAAGCGCTCCAGGCCCAGGCGGATCAACTCCCGCACCAGTTCCGCGAACGGCACGCCCGCGGCCGCCCAGAGCTTGGCGTACATGCTGATGGGGGTGAAGCCCGGCATGGTGTTGATCTCGTTGATCCAGACCCCGCCCGAAGCCCGGTCCAGAAAGAAGTCGACACGGGCCAGGCCGCTGCCGTCCAGCACGGCAAAAGCCCTGAGTGCCAGCGCCCGGATTTCGTCCGCCGTCGCCGCATCGATCCGCGCCGGGATTTCCAGCCGGCTTTCCGTGCTGACATATTTCGAGGCGTAGTCGTAAAACTCGCCGGCGGAAATCACCTCCCCCACCACCGAGGCGCGCGCGTCGTCGTTGCCCAGAACGGCGCATTCCAGTTCCCTCCCGTCGATCCCCTTTTCAATCAGGATCTTCCGGTCGTACCGGGCCGAATCGCGCACGGCGTCCCCGAATTCCTCCCGGCGCCGGATCTTGCGCACCCCCACGGAAGAACCGAGGTTGGCGGGCTTGGAAAACATCGGGTAGCCCCAGGCGCGCTCGGCCCGCTCGCGCACCGAAGCCAGGCCGGTCTCCAGTTCGCGGGAAAAAACCGTCAGCGAAGGGGTCACCGGCAGCCCCGACTGCGCGAGCAGCCGCTTGGCCAGGTCCTTGTCCATGGCGGCGGCCGAAGCCAGCACGCCGCACCCGATATAGGGGAGGCCGGCCATTTCGAGCAAACCCTGCATGGTGCCGTCCTCGCCGTAGGGACCGTGCAGCAGGGGAAACCAGATTTCGGGCCCCCCGTCGCCGCCGACGGCCGGCGGTGCCTCCTCGGGGGCGCCCGAGGCGACCCGCAGAACCGAGGCCTCCGTTCCGATGGCCGCGAGCGGACGGATCCGGCCGAAGAGCTCGACCGGCAGCATGCCCTTCAGCTCGGAGGGGCGCGCTATCCGGCCGGAGGGGGTGATGCCGGCGGCGAAGATCTCGTAGGCCTCGGGGTCCAGGGCCGCGATCACGCTGGCGGCGGAGGTGAGCGAGACCTCGTGCTCCCCCGATCGGCCTCCGAAGAGGATGCCCAGCCGGGTCCTACGGTCTTGGCGCATGGTCCCCGCTCCCCGGCTCGTTTTCGGCGTGCTGCTGGTACGCCTTGATGATCAGCCGCACCAGGTGGTGGCGCACCACGTCGTTCTCATTGAAGGAGCAGAAGGCGATCCCCTCGACGTTCCCCAGGATCTTCCGGGCCTCCACCAGCCCGGAGGCGCGCCCGAAGGGGAGGTCGATCTGGGTGACGTCGCCCGTGATGACGGCCTTGGACCGCGTCCCGATCCGGGTCAGAAACATCTTCATCTGCTCCGAGGTGGTGTTCTGCGCTTCGTCCAGGATGATGAAGGCGTCGCCCAGCGTCCTGCCGCGCATGAATGCCAGGGGAGCGATCTCGATGGTCCTCTCCTCGACATAGCGCTGGATCCTTTCGCTTTCGAGCAGCGTGTGGAGCGCGTCGTACAGCGGCCGCAGGTAGGGGTTGATCTTCTCCTCGATGTCGCCGGGGAGGAACCCCAGCCGTTCCCCCGCTTCGACCGCGGGGCGGGTGAGGATGATGCGCGACACTTTTTTCTCGATCAGGCAGGTGAGGGCCATGGCGACCGCCAGAAACGTCTTCCCCGTCCCTCCCGGCCCGATGCCGAAGACGATGTCGTTGCCCCTGATCGCCTCGATATAGCGCCGCTGGTTCGGGCTCTTGGGGGTCACCTGGCGCTTCCCCCCGGTCAGCAGCTGCATCTTGGGAAAGAAATCGTGAAGCGACAGCGCGGCGTTTTCCGCGATCTGCCGGAAGGCCGATTTCAAGTCGCCGTTGGTGATGGCGTGCCCCCTGTCGGCGAGCGCGGAGAAATCGAGCAGGATCCTTTCGAGCGCGGCGACGTCCTCCTCTTCGCCGTCGATCGTCAGCCCGCCGTCGCGCGTCTGGATCGTGACATCGAAAAGGTTTTCGAGAAATTTCACGTTCTCGTCAAGAGGGCCGAACAAGAGCTGCAGGCTGCGGTCGGACAGTAGGACTTTTCTCATCTACAAACTGGATGTGACCTCGAATACGGGGGAAAATGCGGATTCGGAATTTTGCCGGAACTCATGCTTTCAAAACAAGATCGCGCTTTCATGTCCAAAAGGGATTCTAGGACCGCCCGCGGGTGAAGTCAATCGGAAAAATTCATTTGACATTGATCTTAACTGATTGTATCGTAAGGAGTTTTTAGGAGGAGATGTGGACACCCTCTTCTCCGTTGGTCTGGCACACACAATGGGAGTAAGTCCGAATGGCGAATCATGCGTCGGCCCTTAAGGCACACCGGCAGAACCTGAAGCACCGGGAGAACAATCGCAGCAACCGAAGCACCCTCCGCACCTGCCTCAAGAAGTTCGGGGAACAGCTCGAGGGGGAGGTTCCGGAGGAATCCGGCAATTCCCTGGCCGAACTCTATTCCGTGATCGATAAATCCCGGCAGAAAAAGGCCATCAGCCGCAATGCGGCGGCGCGGCAGAAATCGCGCCTGACCCGGCGCCTGAACGCGGCGCACCCCCGCCCCGCACAGGACTGATTCCCCCGGCGAGCGTCATGACGCCCGGGACCCCATGGGCCCGGGCGGTCACACCAGCCCGCAGATCAACCCCTCGAGCAGCCTGCGCCCGTCAAGCGCGGAGGATTTCAGCTGCTTGTCGATGGCCGCAAGGCGCAGAAACATCTCCTCTATAACCTTCGTTTCCGCCCGTTTCGCCTGCCCCAGGAGTTTCTCCAGGACGAAAGGAGGGACCTGCGCGGCCGCGGCGATCTCGCGCGCATGCACCCCCTTCTCGAGGCATTCCCGCGCAATCAGGATCTGCCGGCAGTGGCGCGCCAGCATGTTGACGACGACGAGCGGATGCTCCCCCGTTCCCAGCAGCCCGGCCAGCTTCTGCAGGGCGCCGTTACGGTCTTTCGCCCCGACCGCGTCGATGAGGTGGAAGATGTCGTGCTGCCGGCTCGAGCGCACCAGGCCATCGACCGCCTCAGCGGGGATGGCCTTCGCGCCGCCCGCGTAGAGCACCAGTTTTTCAAGTTCCGCTCCGAGCGCCTCGAGGTCCGAACCCGCCATCTGCATCAGCCGCTTGAGCGCCTGCGGCGCCAGCGTGCGCCCCTCCTGCCGCAGCCGCGCCGCCGCCCACTTCTCCAGCGCCGCATCCTTGAGTTTCTGAAACTCGCACACGCAGTGCCGCTCGACGAGCGTGCGGTAAAACCTCCTGCGGTGATCCATTTCGCCCGCCAGGAAGACCAGGACCGTTTTGGGGGAGAGGGTCTCCAGCCCGGCGATCAGCGCCTCCTGGTCGCTCTCCCGGATCCTGGCGGCATCGCGCACGAGGACCAGCCGGCGGCCGGACACCATCGGGAAGGTGTTGGCCGCTTCGAGGATCTCGTCCGAGGAAACGGCTCCGGCATCGAAATCGGAAAGGTCGAAATCGGCCGACCCGGGAGACAGGACCTTCTGCTTCAATACCCGCAGCGCCTCCCGGCAGAGAAACTCCTCCGGCCCCAGCACGAGGTAGACGGGCCTCAACCGGGCCCCGAGGTCGGCCTCGAGGGCCTCCAGGTTCCTGAGGATCATGGGCTTGCCCTCTCCAGGACGGCGCCCGCGATACTGGCGGCGAAGCTGCGCGCCAGCCGCTCGAGGGCCGGATTCTCCTCCGAGAAGAAGTCGGCGACGCTGGCATTGAGCGCGTACCGTTCCCGGAAGACGAAATCGGGGTTCTGCCAGAGCACGGCGTTGTCCCCGGTGCGCACCAGCCTCACGCTGGACCGGACCGTCACCAGAAACGAGGTACCGAAGGTGCGGGAGCCCGCCTGTTCGGTACCGAAGGTGACCGGGGTGGACGTCACCTCGAGAATGTCCCCCAGCAGCACGGCGTCCACCCCCGTGTGCCGGGAATCGACCCGGCCCCCGCTCCGCAGGGTAAATTCCTCGAGCAGCGCCGCAGTGAGCGTCTGTTCGATCCCGTGCTGATGGGACAGGTTGCTCAGGGTGGGGATCCCGAGCGACCGGGCGTCCCCCGGCAGCCGGCCCCTGGAACCCGCCAGGCGGTAGCCGCAGCCGGCGACCGGCACCAGCAGCGCCGGCACCAGCAGCGCCAGCACCAGCATCCGCATGCGCCCCCCGATCGCCCTCCGGTATCGGATCCTGGTCATTTGAACCATTCCCTCCCCCTATACCCGGGCGAGGTGGATCTGCTGCTGCGCCTGATACTTCCCCTTGCGGTCGGCGTAGGAGACCCTGCAGGCGCTCTCGGCGCGCACAAACACGCACTGGGCGATCCCCTCCCCCGACCAGACGCGGGCGGGAACGGGGGAGGCGTTGACCAGCGACACGGTTATGTAACCCTCCCACTCAGGTTCCAGGGGGGTGACGTTGATGATGACGCCGCAGCGCGCGTAGGTGGATTTACCTTGGCACAGCACGAGGACATCACGCGGAATGCGGAAATATTCCAGCGAACGCCCCAGGATGAACGAATTCGGCGCGATGACGCAGGAGGGTCCCTTGAAATCCGTGAAGGGGGCCGCGTCCATTTTTTTCGGATCGGAGATTTTCATCCCGCTGAAATCGGGGATCTTATAGTCATCGGCGAGCCTGAAATCGTACCCATAGGAGGAAGCGCCGTAGGAGATCTTGCCCTTGCGCCGCCGCTGCTCGGCGTAGGGCGAAATCATGCGCTCGCTTTTGGCCATCGAGCGGATCCAGTGATCGGGTAGCACCATCTTCGGGAACTCCTTGAAAGAGTGGGAGTCTATCACTCGGACAAAATAGTGTAAATAGAAATGGCTTGACAGCTTTTTTAACCACAAGTAAAATGCTCTCACCAATTTATGGGAGGTTCAGCGTGATAAAGCAGGACATCGTAAACCGTGTCGCGGAACAGCTGAATATCACCAAGGTAAAAGCGGAAATTGCGGTGGAATCTGTGTTCAATTCGCTCAAGAACGCGCTGAAGCGCGGCGAAAGAATTGAACTGCGCGGCTTTGGCGTATTCATCGTCAAACCGAGAAAGAGCGGTGTCGGACGCAATCCGCGCACGGGCGAGGAAGTGGCCATCCCACCCGGAAAGACCATCCGGTTCAAACCCGGCAAGGAAATCCGCGCGGAGAAGATCGCACCCGGTATCGACGGCTAGAGCCCCGCTCCGCAGTCACCAGAAAGCCTTATATTGTTGTGAGCGGTAATTTTCCGGCAGTTCAGGCGAATCCGGGGCCCTCCCGGCGGCAATGGGGCGTCTTCTGGCTGCTGCTGGGGTTCACTTTCCTTTCCACCACCCTTGCCGGCCTCTTTTATGCCTTGGGTGGTCCGGGTCCTCTTACCCTTCTCCGGCTCGCTCTCTCCCGCCCCGGGGTCCTCCTGGCGGGACTCCCCTTCTCCCTATCGCTCGTCGGCATCCTGCTGGCGCATGAATTCGGGCATTTCCTGGCCTGCCGGCATTACGGGATGCGCTCGACCCCCCCCTGGTTCATCCCCGCGCCGTTTCCCCTGACCGGCACGCTGGGGGCCTTCATCCGGATTCAGTCCCCGTTCCGGGGTTTGCGCGCCCTGTTCGACATCGGGATCGCCGGCCCGCTGGCCGGTTTCGTCTTCACCCTGCCCGTGCTGGCGATCGGCATCCGCCTTTCCACCCTGGTGCCCAGGGGGGCGTTCGGGGGTGGGGGGCTGAGTTTCGGCGAACCCCTTCTGTTCCGGCTGGCGGGGATGCTGATGCTGGGGTACGCGCCGGAGCGGCAGGACCTCGTGGCACACCCGATGGCGATGGCAGCCTGGATCGGGCTCCTGGCCACAAGCCTGAATCTCCTCCCCATCTGGCAGCTCGACGGCGGGCACATCGCCTATGCCATCCTGGGCCGCAAGCGGCAGAAAACCCTTTCGATCGTCGCCCTCGTCTCCCTGATGGGGTGGAGTCTCGCGGGATGGCCCACCCCCTCCTACCTTCTGTTCGCCGCGATGCTGCTCGTCATCGGGATGCGCGTGCGCTTCCACCACCCGGCGACGCTCGACGACGGAGAAGATCCGGGCGCCGCACGGCGCTGGCTCGCCCTGGCCGCCCTGGCGATCCTGGTGCTTTCCTTCACACCGGTTCCGGTTACGATTTCACAGCAATGAGGAAGGGGTGGTGCCGAAGGGGGGAGTCGAACCCCCACGAGCGTAAGCCCACTAGACCCTGAACCTAGCGCGTCTGCCAATTCCGCCACTTCGGCATTTCAGAATCGCTATCTTATGGGTGCGCGGGGAGGTTGTCAAGATGCCGCATGATCTTATTTCGGCGGCACTCTCACCCTTTCGCCCGGATGCTCCTGCAGCATCGGGCGGGTCCAGCCCCGAGGGTCGGAAGATTCCAGTCTTTCCAGGGAAACTCCCAGCGCCTGCGCCCGCTCGAACGCATCGGCCGCCCTGCCGGCGTCCCCGCTCGCGCGCAGCAGGAAGCCCCGGACGAAATGGAGCATGCCGCTTTCCGGGTAGCCCGGGATCGCTGCATCCAGGGCGGCCAGCGCCCCCCGGGAATCCCCCCGGATGCTGCGCATCAGCGCCAGGTTGGCGCCGATGGTCGGGTCCCCGGGGGAGTGCGCGTGGGCGAAGGCGAAGGCGTAGGACGCTGCGGTATCCTCCCCGATCCGAAGGCACGTAATGCCGAGATTGTTCAGCGCAGGCGGATGCTGGAGCAGAAAAGCGGCCGGCGCCAGCATGCGGATCGCCTCTTCGAGCCGCCCCGATTGCAGGAAGCTGTTTCCGAGCCAGAAGTCTCTCCGCCATCGGGGCAACCCGTCTCCCGTCGCTTTCAGAAGGTGCGAAACGGCCTGGGGCCACTGCCGGTTCTGATAATACAGACGGCCGAGCTGAAAATGGGCCGCCGGGAAGTCGGCGTTGCAGTCGATCGCCTCACCCAGCAGCCGCATCTGTTCCTTTTCGCTCGGGGCGTAAAAGCTCCGGATATAACCGGCCCAGGCGGAATTGGGAATCTTCCGGGTCCGGGCCGCCACGCTTGCCCGGGTGAAGCCGGCATCGAGTCCCGTGTGGACCAGTATCCTCCAGACCAGCTCATTTTCCAGTTGCGGCAGCACCGCCACGGGGCCGCCGGCCGTGATCACCCCGCCCAGCTTGAGCGACGCCACATCCAGGATCCTGAGCGAAATCTGCAGGTCCTCCTCCGTACCGCCGCATCGGCCCAACACCAGCATGTCGGCCCCGGAGGACTGCGCCACCCGGATCATGGTCCCCCGGCTCAGACGCGCCGAAGGGGGGAGGTCGTTCCGTTCCACCAGATCCAGACGCGCATCGCGTCCGGCAGCGCCGATCCCCAGCCCCGCGAGTTGTCCGGTCAAGGATTCCGCAATCCCCTCCCCGACCCAGTCGAGGGCCCCTTCGGAGAACGATTCGTCGAAGGGAAAGAAAAGGAATGTCCTGGCGCCGGCGGCGCCGCACCAGAGAATCCCCAACGCAACAACAATCAAAAAACGGGTGATCGCTCTGTTCATGGTTATGGCTCCGAAAAAAATGAGGCCCGCAATCCTCTTCCGGCTATAATACTATACGGATGCAAGGAGAGCAGGGTATGCATAAAAGAATGAGACCGTGGGTGGGGGTGTTTCTGGCCATGCTGCTGCTGCAGGGTTCGCCCGGGCTGAGGGACCGCGCGCATGCCCTGGAAGCCGGAATCTTTCGCCTGCTTTCCATCTCGACCTCGGAACGGCTGATCCTGGTTTCCAGTGTGCCTGGGAAGAACAAGTACCTGCTGGACGCCTCCTCGGCCAGGATAACGATGGATGGAAAACCGGTCGAATTCGACAGCCTGGAACAGTTTTCCTCGATCCAGGTCGAACTGGAACTCAAAAAAGAGAAACGCAACGGGGTGGAGCTGGACGGTTTCGCCACCGAAATCCGGATTTCGCCGCCACCGGCAGACCCCTAGTTGTACAGGATAAGCCTAAATTTTTCAGTATCCTACCTGAATGCAGATTTCGGTAAATTTAGCTATGCCCCCGCGCCACCGTCGAATATAATCAGCACAACGGAAGGGTGATGGCTAGGATGGCAACGGCGCTAGAATTCAAGCACAACTGGGAAACCGAGAGGTACGCCCTGCTCAACACCAGGGTGTGCGATCTGGAGCTGCGCCTGGAGGAAACACTCTTATACCGCTGTATTCAAAAGCTTTATCATGAAATAGACCGCAAGGGGCTCAGGTTCAAACCCCCCTATTACTTCTCCTGTGCCGGGGACGAATGGGGGTGTCCCGACCGGGTGCCCATCATCGGCATCCCCTTTTACCTCGCCGACCGGCGCCTCATGCGCATCGAGGCGGAGATGGGGTACATCCGCTACACCCGAAAGGATCTTCTCCTTCTCCTGCGACATGAGGCGGGACATGCCGTCAACTATGCCTACCGGTTATATAGGGAGCCGGAGTGGAGCGCAATATTTGGTGATTTCAACGCTAAATACCCATTAAACTTCAGGTATAAGTTTAACCCATACAGCAAATCTTACGTAAAAAGCTTGAGTAATCCTAAATACTACGCCCAGGCGCACCCTGATGAAGATTTCGCGGAAACCTTTTCGGTCTGGCTGACACCCCGCTCGAACTGGAAGAAGGTGTACAGCCGCACTCCCGCCATCAACAAGCTCGAATACGTGGACCAGGCCATGAAAAGGATCGCCCGGAAAAAGCCGGTCGTCAACGTGACCTACCTCGATTCCCCCTACGATTCGAAAACCTATACCCTGATCGAGTATTACGGCAGGGCGCTGGACCGCTTCAAGGCCAAGGCGCTGGGGTTGTACGACGAAGAGCTGAGGAGGATATTCTCGTCGGCCGCCAACGGGCACAAAAGGGCGATTCCGGCCGCCGAACTGATTCGAAAGAACCGGCGTTTTCTGCTGGAGACGATCTCCCGCTGGACCGGGGCCCGCGACCGGGTGGTGGCCCCCGTCATCGGCTGGTTTGACCGCCGGTGCCGCGATCTCGAACTCGTGCAGGCTCCCGGGAGGGAGAGCCGCAACCTCGCCTCCCTGGCCTCGCTCGGGACCACCATCGTGATGAATTACATCCACACCGGGCGCTACATTTCGGACTGAAGCCTAATCCTGCCACTCCGTCCAGGCTTCCAGCCGCGCTTTCAGATCCGCCATGAACTGGTCCGCCACCGCCCCGTCGATGACGCGGTGATCGAACGAGAGCGAGAGGTAGGCCATGGAACGGATGGCGATGGCGTCATCGATCACCACGGGGCGCTTGGTGATGGCCCCGATCCCCAGGATGGCGACCTGCGGCTGGTTGATGACGGGGGTGCCGAAAAGGGATCCGTAAATCCCCGGGTTGGTGAGGGTGATGGTGCCGTTCTGGACCTCCTCCGGCTTCAGCCTCTTCGTGCGCGCCCTCTCGGCCAGGTCGTGAATCGCCAGGGCGATCCCCGTGAAATTCTTCAGATGCGCGGCCCGGACCACGGGCACGATCAACCCCGCTTCGAGCGCCACCGCGATCCCGAGGTGGACCCCCTTCTTGTAGACGATGGCGTCCCCGCTGACCGAGGAGTTGAAAACGGGGAAATTGCGGATCGATTCGACCAGGGCCTTTGCGAAGAAAGGGGTGTAGGTCAGCGGGATCCCTTCCTTCTTCCGGAAATCCTCCTTGCGCGCCTGGCGCAGGCGCACGATGGGGCTCATGTCTATTTCAAACATCGTATTGACATGGGCCGAAGTCCTCTTGCTCTGGACCATCCGCTCGGCGATTGCCCGGCGCATGGGGGTCATGGGAACCGTCTCCGCATCGTCGCCGGCGCCCCCCCCCGACCCGCCCTCCGGGGCGCCGGTTCCGCCTCCCGCCCCGCCGGCGGCGGCCGGCGCCCCGGAGGCGGCCGCGCCGCCCCGGGAGAGATGCTTCTCGAGGTCGTCTTTGGTGATCCTCCCCTCGAGTCCCGTACCGGCGACGTCGGCGAGATCCACCCCGTTTTCGCGCGCGATCTTTCGCACCAGCGGGGAGGCCAGCAGCGACTGCGGGCGGATGGAGGGGGCCGCGGAACCCTCCTTCGCCTTTCCCCCGGCCGCTTCCGCACGCTCCTTTCCGGTTTTTCCCGTCCCCTCGCCCTCCGTCCCCGTCTCCGCGGCCGGCCCGCGGGCGCTCTCTTCCTCGGGCGTCTCTCCGGGAGCGTCCCCGTCCCCGGCGGATTCGCGGATGACGGCCACCACCGTGTCGATCTTGATCGTCGTCCCCTCGTCCACCAGGATTTCATCGAGGATGCCCGATGCCGGGGCAGGGATTTCGGAATCCACCTTGTCGGTGGAAACCTCGAACAGCGGTTCGTCCTTCACGACGGGGTCTCCCGCCTTTTTGAGCCATTTTGTGAGGGTGCCCTCGTAAACGGATTCTCCCAACTGAGGCATGATGACTTTGGTATTCATGCGGATCAGCTCCTTCCGATGATGTTTTCAAGGAAGTCCCGGTCGACCGGGGTCATGCTGCGGTGAAACACCGTCCCGAACACGGGCAGGTAGCGCGAGGCCACCTCCTCCATTTCCAGCGGCCGGCAAAGGAGAGCGCGCATGGAGGTGACGCTCTTGCCCCTGATCCCGCACGGGACGATCAGGTCGTAATAGGAGAGGTCGGTGTTGACGTTCAGGGCGAAACCGTGGCTCGTCACCCAGCGGCTGATGTGAACGCCCATGGCGGCGACCTTCCCCCCGGGGGTCCAGACTCCCGTGTACCCGTCCTCCCGCCCCGCGTCCACCCCGTAGCCCCCCAGCAGGTCGATAAGCGATTGCTCCAGGCTGCGCATGTAGCCCCGCACGTCACGCTCCCCGTTTTCCAGCAGCAGGAGCGGATAGCCGACCAGTTGCCCCGGGCCGTGATAGGTGATGTCCCCGCCGCGATCGATGTGGTGGAGCTCGATCCCCCGCCGCATGAGGGCCGCCTCGTCCACCAGCAAATGCTCCCGGAGTGCGCTGCGGCCCAGGGTGATCGTGGGGGGATGCTCGAGCAGCAGGAGAACGTCCGGGGCGTTCCCCCGCTTTTTCAGCTCGCAGATCCGCATCTGCAGATCCAGGGCTTCGGAAAACGGCACTCTTCCCAGCCATACGGCCAGGCATTCGACGGCGGTCATAGGGCGCTCAGATATGGATGGCGGCCCCGGCATAGAGCGCATGGGCCGCCTCCATCAGTCCTTCGGAAAGGGTGGGGTGCGGGTGGATCAGGGCCGAAAGGTCGGCCGCCCTCCCCTCCAGGCCGATGACGGCGGTTCCTTCCGAAATCAGTTCGGTGACGTGCGGGCCGATCATGTGCACCCCGAGGATCCGCCCGTGCTCCTTCTCGCCGACGACCTTGACGAATCCGGCGTTCTCCCCCAGGATCGTCGCCTTGCTCACGCCCGCGAACGGGAATCGGGCCGCAACCACTTCGAAACCCCGCCGGACCGCCTCCTCTTCCGTGAGCCCCACGCTGGCCACCTCCGGCTCGCAGAAGGTGCAGCTCGGTACCAGGTCGTAGTTTATGGGGGTCGCCCGCCCGCCGGCGATGGAGTCCATCGCCGCCATTCCCTCGCGGGACGCCAGGTGGGCCAGGGCCGCCGTCGGCACGACGTCGCCGATCGCGTAAATCCCGTCGACATTGGTCCGCATGTCGCCGTCGACCGGTATGAACCCGCGCGCGGTTTTCACGCCCGCCTGCTCCAGGCCCAGATCGCCTGTGACCGGGGCGCGCCCCACGGCCATCAGCCCCTTTTCGGCCTCGATCTCCTCCAGCTTCCCCTCCGGATCGACGATCCCGGCATGGACCCTTTCCTCCCGCACCTCCAGTTTTTCCAGCCGGGCGCCGGTCAGGAAGCGGATCCCCCGTTTGGCCAGGATTTTGCGGAGTTCGCCGGAGATCTCCGGATCCTCGAGCGGAAGGATGCGGGGCAGCATTTCCACCACCGTGACCCTGGACCCGAAACGGGAGAAGATGGAGGCAAACTCGATACCGATGGCGCCCGCCCCGACGATGAGGAGGCTTTCCGGAACCCGGTCCAGCTCGAGGATCTCCTTGTGGGTGAGGATGTGCCGGCCGTCCGGTTCCATACCGGGAATGTTTTTGTTTACCGACCCCGTGGCGATGATGATGTTGCGGGCGCGGATCTCCCGCACCTCCTCCCCGCGCACCTCCACGACGCCGGGGGCGCCCAGACGGCCGGTCCCCCGAAAGGTCTCGACCCTGTTCTTCTTAAGCAGGAACTCGACCCCGGCGGAGAGTTTCTTGATCAGGCGGTCCTTGCGCACCCGCGCCAGGGCGAGGTCCAGCCGCACGCCGTCGCAGAGGACGCCGAATTCCTTCCCCTTGAGCGCCCGACCGTAGAGCCCGGCGGACTCGACGAGGGCCTTGGTGGGGACACATCCCCAATGCAGGCAGGTGCCGCCGAAACGGGAATACGGCTCGACGAGGGCCACGCGCAGCCCCAACTGGCTCCCCCTGATCGCCGCCACGTATCCGCCCGGCCCGCTCCCGAGGACGGCAACATCGAATGTGCTCGCTGGATCGCTCAAAATTCCCCCCTGTGGCATCGAAGTGGATGACGGGTCCGGTCAGGCCCGGGCCCCTATAAGCCATGGGATGTCAACGGTTTGATAGTACATTGGGTGGAAGGGCGCAGTCAATGCCCCGATAGAGCCTTGGGCGCGCGCCGGGGGTATGATACCTTCTTGGAATGCGCGAAGACCTGTACGAGACAATAGCGGCGCTGCGTGCCGGTGGACGGCGCGCGGTCCTGGCCATCGTGATCGCCCACCGGGGCGCGAGCCCGCGCAAGGACGCGGCCAAGATGCTCCTGGGCGAGGACGGGGCGCGTTACGGGAGCGTGGGCGGCGGGCTGGTGGAGGAGGAGGTCTGCCGCGAGGCTGCGCGCCTCATGGAGAGCGGGAAATCGCGCCTGATGACGTTCGATCTGTCCGGTATCGATCATGACGAGCGCGCGCTCGTGTGCGGAGGTTCGATGCAGATCTACCTGGAAGCCATTCTCCCCGATCCCTCGCTCTTCATATTCGGGGCCGGACACGTGGCGAGCGCGGTGGCGGCCGCCGCCGGTCCGCTCGGGTTCAAAATCACGATTCTGGACGACCGCGAGAAATACGCCTGCGCGGAACGCTTTCCCGAGGCCGAGGTCCGGCTCGTCGGGGATTGGGAAACGGAACTCGGCCGGCTCGCGCCGCCCGAATCCTCCTATTTCTTCATCGCCACCCAGCGGCCGAAGACCGACCGCCTCTGCCTCCGCTTCGCGGCCGGGACCTCCGCCCGCTATATCGGAATGCTGGGGAGCCTGGCGAAGACCGACATCCTCTTCGACGCCATGCGGCGGGAGGGGGTGACAGCGCCCGAGCTTGACAGGGTGTGCATCCCCGCGGGCCTCGATATCGATTCCGAGACGCCGGAGGAAATCGCCGCGAGCGTTGCCGCGGAACTGGTGGCGGCCAGGAAAAACCTGGATCTCCGGAGTATGCGGGAGGCGGTGCGCAGGGTCAAAAGCGGGGGGGCCGGCGCCCCCAGCGCCCCCCGGAATCAGCCGAGCAGCTGATCCATGCGGTAGATCATCCCCTCACGCGTGTAGGCCGACAGCTCCACCACCCCCGTGTCCATCCGGATGGCGTCCTCCGGGCACGCTTCCACGCAGAACCCGCAGAATACGCACACCCCCAGGTCGATATCAAACGCGACCGGCACCTTTTCGACGTCGGGGTCGGGGTGTTCCCCCGCCGTGATGTGGATGCAGTGGGCCGGGCAGATCGTTTCGCACATCATGCAGGCCACGCACCGGGGCGACCCGTCGGGGCGCCGGACCAGCCGGTGGCGCGTGCGCAGCCTCGGCGGAAACGGGCGCCGTTCCTCGGGGTATTCGATGGTGACCGTGTTCCCCTTGCCCGCCCCGATCCCGAGGCCGCGTGCGACATGCCGGGGAAAATTGACCAGGAAGTGCCGGGCCGTCAGCATCAGCCCACGGGCGGCCTCCACCAGGTAGACGGCTTCCAGAACGCCGAGCGGTCTCTGTTCAGGGCTGTCCATATCTCCCCCGTTGACGATCGGCCTCAGGCCTCCTCGGCCGCGCCCCTGGTCTGCTCCGTCGCCTGCCGGACGGCGTCGGCGTGGGACTCCTCCTGGCCCGCAAAGGCCAGCAGGACCTGCTTTCCCTGCGTCTCTTCAAAGTGCTCGGCGAAGGTGCGAAAGAATTCGGCCGAGGCGCGGCCGAGCGCCTGAACCAGCCCCAGCGAAGCCCGCGCGTCCATACGGAACTCCCCGTCCCTTTCGTAACCCGCCAGGTCGGGACAGAGGGCTTCGAGCCGCCGCGGCTCGAAGTGCAGGAAGACCGGAGCGTTTTCGAGTTCCTTCTCCTGCCGCAGGATTTCGTCGAGCCTTCCGCTGAGCCCGGCGATCTGACGCTCCTCCTCCTCCACCATGCGGGCCCAGACTCTTTTCCCCTCCGGGTCCTGATTCCGCCTCTCGGCCGACCGGTAAAAGTCCACGAAGCGGGAGGCCACATCGAGCGCCATTCGGACCGCATCGCGTGCGAAGATCCTGTCGGTGTCGTGTTTGGGCCCCTCGCGGGGGGGGCGCTCGGCGAGGCAGTCCTCGCACACTCCGTAGGTCTGGAACACGTTGTCGACCGGCTGGAACTGGTACTTGCGGAGGACCTCCTCCTGGATCCGCTCCAGTTCGGGGCAGACGAACTCGATGGCCCTGTGGCACTTCGTGCAGATGATGTGGTGATGGCGCGGATGCCGGTAGTTGTGTTCGAACCGGGTCAGGCCGTCCCCCAGCGTGATTTCCCGGGCTATGCCGCAGGCGGTGAGGGATTTGAGGGTGCGAAACACGGTGACGACACCCACCTTGCGGTCCCGTTTCTTGACCAGCGCGTAGATATCCTCGACGCTCAGGTGCCCCTCGGTGTTGAGGAAGGTTTCCAGGATCAAGTCCTTCTGGTAGGTTTTTTTCAGTCCATTCCGGCGCAGGTAGGAATAAAAAAGCTCGGTCTCTTCCTTCAGTTTTCGCGTGGACATCGAATTCGATCCTCCCTGGTTTCGGGACTCCATCATAGCACTTACTTTGCAAATGATCTTCAACAAAGTGTTAAGAGCCGTGTTTGCAGTTTATACCGGCGAGTGCCCGTCGGGGGAGAGCCGTCTGGCCAGGAAGGTGAAGCTGATGCGGTGCCGCTCATCCCGCTCGATGGAGAAGCCGTGGGACCGGATCAGAAGCCGAAGCTCCGCTTCATCGAAGAAGCCGAAGCGGATGAAGCGCTCCAGGATGTAGGCGAACCCGGCCGAGCGCTCCGGCCGGATGGTCGTCTGGACCGAAAATCCCCCCGCGGCCCGGGTCACCCGGGCGATCTCCGCGAGAGCCTTTTCCGGCCTGTCGAACAGGTGCAGGGCGCCGCAGCAGTTCACGTGCGAAAAGACGCCGTCCGCAAAGGGGAGGGCGAACGCCGAAGCCCGGATCAGCTGGATGTTGGGGATTCCGTCCTCGGCGATCCGCCGCGCGGCCTGACGCAGCATGGGGCGGGAAAGATCGAGCCCGATGACGATTCCCCTCGAGCGGCGTGCCAGGGGGCGCGTAAAGACCCCCGGCCCGCACGCCAGGTCGAGCGCCGGGCCGTCCCCCCGCTCCCCGGCGAGGCTCAACACGGTCTCCATTTCCCTGGAGAAGGACCGGGAACTGGCAACGAAATAGCCCAGGTGCCTCCAGGGGCTTTCGTAGACCGAAACGACCGCCCGCGACTGCATGAGGCGCTGGAAGGGGGTGATCACCTCGCCGGGATCCTCGCCGATCATGTCGAGGATCCCGTCTTGCGAGGCGAAGGCGGAGCCGCAGGCCGGGCACGACAGCCCGTCGGGACACCGCTCGAGCCGTTCGGCTGCGCAACGGGGGCAGCGCATGTAAGGCAGTATGCGCGCGAGCATGCGCCTCACCCGGCCGTCTGCGTGAGGATCTCGGGACCGTTTTCGGTGACCGCGATCGTGTGTTCGAAATGAGCGGAGGGGCGGCGGTCGCAGGTCACGACCGTCCAGCCGTCGGGCAGGATTTCCACCTCCTCTCCTCCCTGGTTGACCATCGGCTCGACGGCCAGCACCAGCCCCGGTTTCAGCCGGATGCCCCTGCCATTCGAGACATAGTTCAATACCATCGGGTCCTCGTGCAGGCTGCGGCCGATCCCGTGTCCTCCGAATTCCCTGACCAGGGAAAATCCGGCCGACTCCGCATGCACCTGGATGGCGCGCGAAAGGTCCGCAAGGTGATTTCCCGGCAGCATCTGTTCGATGCCGCGGTAAAGACATTCTTCCGTCACTTCGAGCAGCCGGACGGTATCCCCCGCGAGGGGCGGGACGCCGACCGTTATCGCGCTGTCGCCGTAATACCCCTTGTAAAGCACGCCGAAGTCCATCGAAACGATATCCCCCTCCTTGACCTCGTAATCGCCGGGGATGCCGTGCACCACCTGGTGATTGACCGAGGTGCAGAGGGATCCGGGATATCCCCGGTAGTTCTTGAAGGCGGGAACGGCGCCGCTTCTCACCGTCGCTGCCTCCGCCGCCCGGTCGAGTTCGAGCGTGGTGACCCCCGCCCTGCATTTCTGCCGCACCTCGGCCAGCACTTCCGCGACGATGCGACCGCTGTCGCGCATGATTTCAATTTCACGTTTCGATTTCAGCGTTATCATTAGAGCTATCCCTGTGAATGGAGGGGCGTCAGCGATCCAGTTCCCCCGCGATCATGTTGATGGAACCGAAGGCGGGCACGATGTCGGCCACCAGCCCCCCTTCCAGCATCTTGTGAAGCCCGGCCATGGCAAAAAAACAGGGGGGGCGTACCCGCACCCTGCAGGGCCGGTCGGTTCCGTCGCTGACGACGAAAAAGCCGAGTTCCCCGTTGGCCCCCTCCACGGCGAAGTAGGCGTCCCCGGCCGGGGGGCGCACCCCGTGCCCGTCCATGACGAGCATGAAATGGTTCATCAACCCTTCGATGTTGGCGTAGGTATCGGCCTTGACCGGAAGCGCCGCCCGCTTCTCGCGGGCCATGACCCGATCGTAACGCCCGCGTTCCGCCCCGCGCAGCGTCGGCGGCACGGTACACTCGATGCCGACGAGTCCTTCGGTGCGCCCCCTCTTCGCCCGGTCCACCAGTTCGGGCGATTCAACGACGTTCCCCTTCCCCTCCGCCCGCACCGGGCCGCCGGGGAGCCGGCAGAGGCACTGCCGGATGATGCGCATGCTCTGGCGCATTTCCTCCATGCGCACCAGATACCGGTCGTAGGTGTCCCCCCTTTCCCCCAGGGGCACCTCGAAATCGACCCGGTCGTAGACGAAGTAGGGAAAATCCCTGCGAACGTCGTAATCGACCCCCGATGCGCGCCCGACGGGACCCGTTATCGAGTAGCCGAGGGCGTCCTGCCGGGAAAGGACCCCCACGTCGCGCATCCGGTCGACGAAGATCCGGTTGCGCGTCAGCAGCCGGTCCACTTCCCCGATTTCCCGGGCGACCGCGTCCAGGGTCCCGGGAAGATCCCGGTCCAGCCCTTCGGGGAGGTCGGCCTTGACACCCCCGATCCTCCCGTAGGACACCGTCAGCCGGGCGCCCGTGACCCGCTCCACGATGTCGTAGAGGTATTCGCGCGCCTTCATCAGGTAGAGGAAGGCCGTCATGGCGCCCAGTTCCATGGCCGTGGCGCCAATGCAGGTCAGGTGGTCCGTGATGCGCGAGATTTCGCTCATGAGGACGCGGATGTACCCGGCGCGCTCGGGCACCTCGATCCCCATCAGCTTTTCCACGGCGGCGCAGTAGCCGAAATTGTTGATCAGCGGCGAGACGTAGTTCAGGCGGTCGGTGTAGGGGATGGCCTGGTTCCAGGTGGAGTCCTCGCACTTCTTTTCAAAAGCGCGGTGGAGGTAGCCGATTTCGGCCTCCACCCTCAGGACCCTCTCCCCTTCCAGTTCGGTGATGAGGCGGATGACCCCGTGCATGGCCGGGTGGGAGGGGCCGATGTTCAGCCGCATGCTGCGCGTTTCCGTACCGTCGGAGGAGGCCATGGTATTACCTGAGGAGGACGGGCCGCTGGCGGCCGATCTTGGTCTGAAGCTTCATGATTCCTTCCAGGACCGTCTCGGGCCGGGGGGGGCAGCCGGGAATATAGACATCGACGGGAACTATGGTGTCGATCCCCTGCACGGTCGCGTAATTGTCGTAGAACCCTCCCGTGCAGGTGCAGACACCGAAGGCGACCACCCACTTGGGCTCGCACATCTGGTCGTAGACCCGCCGCAGGACGGGGGCGATCTTGTGGCTGATGGTGCCCACCACCAGCAGCACGTCCGCCTGCCTGGGGGAGAAACGGGGCAGGCCGGCCCCGAACCGGTCCATGTCGTAATGGCCGCTCGCGGTGGACATGTATTCCATCCCGCAGCAGGCCGTGACGAACGGGTAGACGAAAAGGGAATATTGCTGAGCCCAGGCCACCAGGCGTTCGACGCCCGAGGCGACCCGGCCCGGCTCCACGCCGGCCTGCGGGTTCATTCGGCCCTCCCCGGGGGACGCCGCTGCTCTATTTCCACCTCGACGAAGGAGAGCCGCCCCTCGAGCACCGCCGGGCGCTTTCTCAGCCTTACGCGGGCGCGCGCCACGGGGAAATTCCCGAGGACCCTCCGGGCGAGGGCCCAGGCGAGCGTTTCGACCAGCCGGTAGGGACGCTCCGCGGCCGTCTCCTCGACACAGTCCAGGATCCGGCAGTAGTCCATGGAGAACGCGAGATCGTCCGTCTCGGCCGCGGCCCTGAAGCTGCCGTACAGGTCCAGGTCCGCCCGGCATTCCTGCGGGGCCTCCCGCTCCTCCTCGCTGACGCCGATACGGGCCAGCAGCCTCACATCGGCCAGCGTCATGCGGTCCCGGTCTTCCAAGAATGTACCCCTTAAAACCCGCGCCCTAGGCCTGGAAAGTCTGGCCGTAGCCGCAGGTGTCCCTGGAATGAGGATTGTCAAACTCGAATCCCGATCCCTCTGCGGCCTCCACGTAATCCACCCGCGTGCCTTCGAGATACCGGGCCGAGCGCGCATCGACCAGTACCTTCAGCCCTTCGAGATCGATCACGGTATCCAGAGGCGCGGGCTCCCGTTCCAGGGTCATCCGATAATAGAATCCGTCCCTGCCGCTTCCGGAGATGGCGACCCTCAACAGCGGCAGTTCGTTCCGGTCCGCGACGATGGTTTTCAGCTCGTCCAGGGCCCGCGGGGTGAAATCGATCATGGACCGTCCTTCCGGGCCCGGCTTTTGCGCGCGCTGCGGATGAAACGCGCCACGGCGGAGGGGATCTCCCTTTTCTGGTTGGCGAAAAACTCCTCGACGGGCCCCGGCCGGCATGCGGCGATGCGCGCGAGCGAACGGACGGCCGTGACGCGCACGATACGGTTGGGATCCTCCAGGCGCGCGGCCAGGCTCTCAACGAGGTCGCGCGCGCCGTCGTCGCAACGGCACCCCAGGCTCCCCAGGATGTAGACCAGGTGCCAGCGCACGTATGCCGAGTCGTCGGCGAGGGAGGGCATGAGGCGGACGAGGATGCGGAGCAGCCGGTCCGGATGCCGGTCGGCCACCTGGCCCAGGGTCGCCGCGGCCCGGTCCCGGACACAGCGGTCCCTGTCCTCGAGCATGCCGGCGAGCTCATCCAGCCGACGCGGGTTGTCCAGGACCAGCCTCAGGACATCCGAGGCCCGGAGATTGGACAGGGGGACGCGACTTTTCTTGCGGCTCCCGCAGATGCGACGATGGGTTCTGGACTCAGTCATAATCGGGCGCTTCGTAAAGGCGCGTCCCGGGGGATTCCTCCCTGGCCCGCGGCCGTCGCCTGTGTTGATCGTCTCCCGCCGGAACATCCCGCGGACAGGGCCTCAGCGGCAGTATGCCCCGAGGCGAAAACCTTGTCAATCGTTCTGCCCGCCATCCTTCAGCACCGCCAGGTGCTCGCGGTAGCGTGTCCTCACCGAGATGAAATCCGGGTGCTCGATCCGGAGTTCGTCGGCGATCTGGCTGATCTCGTTGTCCTCGACGGTGGACACCGAACCGTCGGCGGCCGCCACGGCATAGATGCAATCCAGGAGGTGCATCTTTTCCTCGTGGGTGGCGATCGCGTTGAATTCGCGCGTCACGAGATAATTTTCCGTCCCGCCGAACAGGATGTTCTGCGTTTTGGCCAGTTGGATGACAAACGCCGCCTGTTCGTCCGGAAGCCCCCCCTGTCGGCTCACGATCCGCTCCATCACGCCGGTTTCCTCGGGGCTGATCTCCAGGTCCGCCCTGGCTCCGCGGCTGAGCAGGTAGGCGAAGGCGGCGAGGAACTTGGCGCGCGCGGGTTCCATCTGGTCCAGGGCCTCGATGATCTTCCGGACCGTGGCCGTTTCCGGCGAGGAGGGGTCCTTGAACCGGGGGCCGCGCCGAAACAGGTCGAATAGGGACATAAGGATTCGTTCCAAGGGCTTCGGGAAAAATTTCATTATAGCAGTCTGCGGCGGGATTTCAATCCGGCCCCGGGCCGCGCCCGCGCTGTCGGCCGGCGACGCTTTGTGCTATAACCTCCGTGGGCGTCGGTACGAGGTCCCGCGTGGAGGAGGAAACCAGTGAAGATCGGCATCACCTGTTACCCGACCTACGGCGGGAGCGGAATCGTGGCGACCGAACTCGGAAAAGAGCTCGCCGACCGGGGGCATGAGATCCATTTCATCAGCTATGCCCTCCCCCAGCGCCTCGACGCGGCGCGCGCCAATATCCAGTTCCACGAGGTGGAGGTCACCACCTACCCCCTTTTCGATCATGCTCCCTACACCCTGGCGCTGGCCGCCAAGATGGCCGAGGTCGCCGCCGACCACGAACTGGACCTGCTGCACTGCCATTACGCCATCCCCCACTCCGTCAGCGCCTACCTGGCCAAGGCGATGCTCCTGCCGCGCAGGATCCGGGTCGTGACCACCCTGCACGGGACCGACATCACCCTGGTCGGCGCGGACCGCTCCTACCTGCCGATCACGCGCTTTTCGATCGACCAGTCGGACGGCGTAACGGCCGTCAGCGCCTACCTGGCCGAGGCCACCGGATGCAGCATCGGGACCTCGCACGAGATCGATGTCATTCCCAATTTCGTCGACTGCGCCATATACGCGCCCGGCGACAGGAGCGCCCTGAAAAGCCATTTCGGCCCCGGTGGGGAGAAGATCCTGATCCATATCTCCAATTTCCGCCCCGTCAAGCGGCCGGTGGGGGTCGTGGAGATTTTCGCGCGCGTCGAGAAGGAGATTCCGGCCACGCTCCTGATGGTGGGAGACGGCCCCGAGCGCGGGCGGGCGGAATGGGCCGCGCGCGAGGCGGGAGTGCAGCGAAAGGTGCATTTCCTGGGCAAGCAGGACAGGATCGAGGAATGGATCGGCGCGTCCGACCTCCTGCTCCTTCCCAGTCAGACGGAGTCGTTCGGGCTGGTGGCGCTCGAGGCGATGGCGTGCGGCGTCCCGGTGGTGGCCAGCCGCGTGGGCGGCCTCCCGGAGGTGGTGGCGGACGGTGAAGAGGGGTTCCTGGTGGATGCCGGGGATATCCCAGCCATGGCCGAGCGCGCCCTCCGCGTCCTGACCGACGACGCCCTCGCCACGCGTATGGGGAGAAACGGGCGCCGCAAGGCCCTGGATCGCTTCTGCGCCTCCCGCATCATCCCGATGTACGAGGCGCACTACCGCAGGGTGCTGCAATCGCGGTGATCTTCTCCGGGCGGCGGCGGCCGGCGCCGCCGCCCGGCGCGCCTAACGGGGCAAGGCGACGCGCAGCTCCTGGGTGAGCTCGAAATCCAGCTCCTGTTCCGCTTCGAGCTTGACTTCGTCGCCCCGGGTGGCCATCACAGTGGCGCCCCCGGCTCCGGCGCCGGCAGCGGCCCCGATCGCCGCTCCCCTCCCTCCTCCGGCGATGGCGCCGATCACGGCGCCGAGTCCCGCCCCGATGCCCACCTTGGTCGCGTCCTTCTTCGTACTGGCCTGGGCTTCGAAGGTCCGGAGTGCCGTCTGCATGGCGTAGTTGGACTCACGCACCGACAGGTTCACCAGCTGCAGGGACATGGTGGCGCGCCCCTGTA
Source organism: Acidobacteriota bacterium (assembly GCA_016934555.1). Taxonomy (GTDB): domain Bacteria; phylum Acidobacteriota; class UBA6911; order UBA6911; family UBA6911; genus UBA6911. The sequence continues at coordinate 24,340 of JAFGSS010000106.1, forward strand.
CCCGGCCCGAGCGCTCCACGTGCGACACCTTCCCGTCCAGCACGCTCCCCCGGGGGACGGCGATCTCTCCGTCGATGACGAGGTCCTGGTCGAGAATGGCGCGGAAGCCGTCGCCGGTCAGGTTGACGGCCGAATCGAGCGGGTCCTGGAGCCGTACCTGCAAGCGGGTTCCGGCCGGGATCACGGTGTATTTCGTCTCGGGCGGCTTGGGGGCCGGGGGCTCTTCCCGGACCCTGGCCTGCGGCACGGCCTCCGGCTCGGCCGGAGGCGCCACGGGTTCGGGCGGGGCGGGCGCCGGAGCCTCCAGCTCCGCCCTGCGCGGAGCGGGCGCCACCCTGGCGGGCTTCGGCGCCCTCGGCGCGGGCTCGGCCACGGGCGCCGGTTCAGGCTGGGGCGCCGGGGCCGGGGCGACGGCGGGTTCGGTCACGGCCGGCGGCTCGGGCGCCGGGAGCGTCTCCCCGGTGCTTTCGTTCCTGTTTCTGCTGCACCCCGTCGCCGCCAGCGCGAGCGCCAGGAAGATCCCTATCGTCAGTTTCATACAATCCTCCATCCTGTAATGATGCCCGATATCCTTAGATGCCCGGGCGCCCCCTTTGGTTTCATCCTGGTCGCGCACCGGGGCGCCGTCTCGATATGGAAAAAGGATACCACGCCGATGAGAATTCCCGTAAGCGCGGTACAGAAAAGGATCCCGAACTCCCGACCGGCCCGCCGGCCGGACCAGGCCCGCCAATCCCCGCAAATTGCTTCATCCATGCCCAAGATCTATAGTAGTATCTCGTCGAATCACTGCCGAAACCTTGTCGGTCCGACAGCCATACGGATTTTTTGCGGATGAAAGCGAGGTGCTTCTGTGGAGCAGCAAGTGTTGAAGAAGGGCTATGAAAACCGGATGGTGATCATTCTCTCCCTGGCATTCGGCTTTGTCATGTTCGACCGTTTAGCTATTGCCAATCGCAGACCTTCATCATGGAGGACCTGAACATCACCTACACCCAGCTTGGGCTGGCGACTTCGGTGTTCTCGTTTTCCTGGTCCATCATCGGCCTGTTCGGCAGCTACATCGCGGATACCCGGGTGTCGCGCAAAAAACTGCTGGCGATCCTGGTCTTCTGCTTTTCGGTCTGTTCCATGCTTACGGGCCTGGTAACGGGATTTGCGATGCTCCTTGCGGTGCGCCTGCTGATGGGTGCATTCGAGGGGCCCGTCATGCCCGTTTCCCAGAGTTTCATCATTCCCCAGTCGTCTCCCCACCGGAGAGGAATGAACATGGGATTGATGCAGGTTTCAGCGGTCGGATTGATATCGTCGATGCTCGGCCCCCTCATCCAGGTCGCCCTGGCCGAATCGATCGGTTGGAGGGCCGCCTTCGTGGTCACCATCATTCCGGGGATCCTCATTTCCATCCTGATCTGGAAATTCCTGGTGAATCCGGTCACATCCATCAACGCCCATGAGACCGGAGCGGAAAAACCCAAGGAGAAGATCCACTATATCGAAATCTTCAGGAACAGAAATGTGATTCTGTCGATCATCGGGACACTCTTTCTGCTCTGCTGGTACTTCTGCGTTCTCACCTACGGACCCGGCTACCTGACGAAGGTCAAAGGCCTCACCGACACCCAGATGAGCTGGGTGATGTCCAGCTTCGGGGTCGGGGCCATTCTCTGGGGAGTGCTGATTCCGCGATTAAGCGACAGGTACGGCCGCAAACCGCTGGTTTCGATCGCCGCCCTGCTGGGCGTGATCGCCCCCCTCGGCATGATCTACGCTCCCGCCAGCGTCCCGCTGCTCATGTTCATTGCATTCGTCGGCTGGGGCGGCACGGGAGTCAACGCCCTGATGCAGTCCACCATTCCGGCCGAATCGGGCGACCCGCGCTTCGTTTCCACCATCATCGGCTCCAACCAGTTGACCGGCGAGTTGCTCGGAGCCACGCTGGGCGCGATCCTGTGCGGCATCGTGGCCGACAAATACGGGCTCACGGCGGTCATGTACATCTGCGCGGCCTGTATCGGCGTCTGCTTTTTCGTCGGCCTGTTTTACCGTGAATCCGCCCCGCTGGTGGTGGCCCGGAGAAAGGCCGCCCTCCTCCCTCGCGCGAACGCGTGATGGCGACGATGAGATCCTTGGGCTGCGCACGCCGTCGCCGGGAGGATACGTGAAACGACGCGAGGAATGGGCGGGGCTGACGCTCCCCGAACTCGGCGTTCTTCTCGAGGGGCTCGACCCCTCCGGGCTCGAGAGGGTGCTGCCGGCGCTCGGGCGCGACCCCCGGGCCGGGGCGCGACGCCTGGCCTCCCGCGCCCGCGCCCGCGCCCTCGGGAACGCCAGGGAACTCGAACGGCTCGGCGCGATGCGGCGCTTCGAGACGGAACTCCGGCTCGAGGGCTACCGCCTCGTCGCCGGGGTGGACGAAGCGGGGATGGCGCCGCTGGCGGGGCCGGTGGTGGCCGCGGCGGTGATCCTCCCCGAAGGGTACCTGCTGGAGGGGCTCGACGACTCCAAGAAGATCCCGAGCGCGCAGAAACGCGGCGCGCTCGCCTCGAGGATCCGGGCGGACGCCCTCTGCTGGAGTGTCGGCCGGGCGGAACCGGAGGAGATCGACGCGCTCAACATCTATCGCGCTGGACTCCTGGCGATGCAGAGGGCGCTTTCCGGCCTGCGCGTCCAGCCCGATTTCGCCCTGGTGGACGCGCGCACCATCCCCGGCGCCCGGTGCCCCCAGCGGGGGCTCATCCACGGCGACGCGCTCTCGCTCAGTATCGCCGCGGCCAGCGTGATCGCCAAGACCACGCGCGA
>JAFGSS010000107.1 GCA_016934555.1 Acidobacteriota bacterium
CGTCCCCGCCTCCCCCTGGTGCAGCCGGTGCCCGGTCGCCCGCTACTGTCCCCGGATCGGCCTCAAACGCTCAAGGTAGGTGACGGACCAACGGGGCGTCACTGCCCCTTGTCCCCGGCCATGCACCCTCCGTCGGCATCGGCCGGGGCTGTCGATTGTGCCCCCCGCTGCGAGCGTGCGGGATCGGCAAAACAGGATTCGAGATGTTCCAGCGTAGGACGGACCAGGGTCGGGTCGAAGTGGGTGCCCGCTTTGCGCAGGATCTCGTCCCGGGCGACGGAGAAGTCGGAGGCCCGGTGATAGGGGCGGTCGTACAGGATGGCGTCGGCGGTGTCGACCATGGAAAAGATGCGGGCGCCGAGCGAAATTTCGTCCCCTTTGAGGCCCCGGGGATAACCCGTGCCGTCGTAGCGCTCGTGGTGGGACAGCACGATGTCGGCCGCGCCCTGCAGGAAGCCGATCCTGCTGACGAAATCGTACCCGTATTCCGGGTGCCGCCGCATCGTGGCCCATTCCCCGGGGGTGAGGGCCGAAGGCTTCCAGAGGATGCTGTCCGGGATCCGCAGCTTGCCTATGTCGTGCAGCAGCGCGCCCTGCTCGATCTGCACCAGCTGCCCGTCGCGGATGCCCAGCTTGCGTGCGATCCCCACGGTCATGTCCGCAACCCGGCGTGAATGCCCGCCGCTCCCCTGGTCGCGCATGTCCAGGGCCTGTGCCAGCGTTTCGATGGTGGCCTCGTGGAGTTCGCCCAGGTTGCGGAGCGCCTCGTTGAGCGCCCGCGACCGCTCCTCGACCAGCGCCTCCAGGCTCTGTTTGTAGGCGGTGTTCTCCAGCACCAGGCGCCGGTGTTCCAGGGCCCTGATGACGGCGACATCCAGCTGCTCGGCGCTGATCGGCTTGAGGAGGAAGTCGGCGGCCCCCCGCTTCATGAAATCGACGGCGACCAGCGTGTCGTCCATTCCGGTGAGCAGGATGATCTCCGTATGCGGACTCTCGGCCCTGATCCGGTCGAGGAGCTCGGAGCCGGAGACAAAGGGCATGTTGAGGTCTATAATGCACGCTTCGGGCCGGAAGGAGCGGACGACCTCGAGGGCCCGGCGGGGATCGGTCAGGCCCAGCGCCTCGTACCCGAGCCCCTCGAGCAGCAGCACGGTGAGCTTGGCCACCTGCGGGTCGTCATCGACAGCCAGTATCTTCGAAGCCATGTCGAGGTCTCTGCGTGAAGGGCCGAGCATCCTTAGTAATCCAAAAGGGCTGAATAGTCAATCGATTCCAGCCCCAGGCGGCGGGCGATCGGATCGGGGGGGCGGAAATCGCCGCTTGCGCCGGCCGCGCGTTCTCGGATACATATTAGGGACGGCGACGGGGGAGGCCCCCCGGACAGGGAAACTCCATGATACTTGCGAGCGAAGGGTCCCAGGACCGCGTGTTTTCAAGGGAGGCGTTGAGGGAGGCGCTCTTCGGCGCCCTCGACCGGCTGGGTCCCCGCAAGAGGGTGCTGGCCCTTCCCCCCGACTACACGCGCGTGCAGTCCCAGGCGGGAATCCTGACCGAACTCCTCTACGAATACTACGGCCCGGCGCTCGTGGATGTGCTCCCGGCCCTGGGCACCCACCGGCCGATGACGCCGGGCGAGATCTCCCGTATGTTCGGCAGGACGCCCGCGCGGCTCTTCCGGGAACACGACTGGCGCCGCGGGGTGGAAACCCTGGGGACGGTGCCGGCCGACTTTGTCGGGGAGGTTTCAGAGGACCGGGTGCGCTACGCCATCCCGGCCGAGGTCAACCGGCTCGTCGCGTGCGGGGGGCACGACCTGGTCGTTTCCCTCGGCCAGGTGGTTCCCCACGAGGTGATCGGGATGGCGGGGTACAACAAGAACCTCTTTGTGGGCGCCGGGGGGGCCGACGCGATCCACAAGACCCATTTCCTGGGGGCGGTTTTCGGCATGGAGCGGATCCTGGGCCGCGCCGACACCCCCGTGCGCCGGGTGCTCGATTACGGGTCCGATCACTTCGCCCGCCACCTGCCGATCGTGTACGTGCTGACCGTGGTGGGCGTCGGCGGGCGGGGGGAGCCGGTCGTGCGCGGGCTCTTCATCGGCGACGGGCCCGAGTGCCATCTTCGGGCGTCGTCGCTGGCGTTCGAGGTCAACGTCAGGATCCTCGACCGGCCGATCCGCAAGGCCGTGGTCTATCTTGACCCCGACGAATTCAAAAGCACCTGGCTCGGAAACAAGGCCATCTATCGGACCCGCATGGCGCTCGCGGACGGCGGGGAGCTGCTCGTAGTTGCCCCCGGGGTGGACCGGTTCGGCGAGGACGAAGGGATGGACCGCCTGATCCGGCGCCACGGGTACGCGGGGACGGAGCGCGTCCTGGGGGAGGTCGCGGGCGGAGGCGAGCTCGGACGGAACCTCGCGGCCGCCGCCCACCTGATCCACGGCTCTTCGGAAGGACGGTTTTCGATCACCTATTGCCCGGGAGGGCTCACGCGGGAGGAGATCGAGGGGGCGCATTTCCGTTACGGCAGCCTGGAGGCCGCCCTCGAACGCTACGATCCGCTCTCGCTCCTCGAGGGGTACAACACCCTGCCGGACGGCGAGGAGGTTTATTTCATCCCGAACCCCGGACTCGGGCTGTGGGCGTCGAGGGAACGCTTTGAATGCTCCGGGTCTTGAGGACGGTGTTTTTGTTCCATCGCATCGATCGGAGTCCAGTATGAAAGCGCAGGCGGATATCGGAATCATAGGTCTGGCCGTCATGGGGGAGAACCTCGCCCTGAACATGGAAAGCAGGGGATTCAGCGTCGCCGTCTACAACCGCACGGTGCCGGGGGTCGAAGAGGGGGTCGTGGCCCGCTTCATCGGCGGGAGGGGGCGGGGGAAGAATTTTGTGGGAGCGGAGACGCTCGAGGCCCTGGTCCGGTCTCTGGAACCCCCGCGCCGGATCATGATGATGGTGAAGGCGGGCCGCCCGGTGGACGAACTGATCGAGCGGCTCGTCCCCCTGCTCGATCGGGGGGACATCCTGATCGACGGGGGGAATTCCCATTTCCAGGACACCGCCCGGCGCACGGCCCGGCTGGAGTCCGCGGGGATGCTCTACATAGGGACCGGGGTGTCGGGGGGGAGGAGGGGGCCCTCTTCGGGCCCTCCATCATGCCCGGGGGGTCCGAGGCTGCCTGGCCCCGGGTGCGGCCGGTCCTGCAGGCGATCGCGGCCCGGGTGGAAGACGGCACCCACTGCTGCGAATGGGTGGGGCAGGGGGGTGCCGGTCACTTCGTGAAAATGGTCCACAACGGGATTGAGTACGGTGACATGCAGCTCATCTGCGAGGCGTACGAGCTGATGCGGCGGCTCACCGGCATGGGCGCCGGGGAGATGGCCGGCGTGTTCCGCGCCTGGAACCGGGGAGACCTCGACAGTTACCTCGTCGGGATCACGGGCGACATCCTGGACCGCAAGGACGAGGACGGGGCCCCCCTGGTCGACAAGATCCTCGACACCGCGGGGCAGAAGGGGACGGGCAAGTGGGCCGGGGGGGCGTCGCTCGACCTGGGCGTTCCGCTGACGCTGATCACCGAGGCGGTCTACGCACGGTGCCTTTCGGCCATGAAGGGGTTGCGGGTGGAGGCTTCGGGCCTTCTCCCGGCCCCGGAAGGTTCCTTCTCCGGGGAGCGGGGGGAGTTTTTGCGGGACCTGGAGGCCGCGCTCTACGCCGCCAAAATCGTCTCCTACACCCAGGGCTTCGGCCTGATGGCCGAGGCGGCCCGGGAGTACGGCTGGAAGCTCGATTACGGCGCCATCGCCCTGCTCTGGCGCGGAGGCTGCATCATCCGTTCGGCCTTCCTCGGCAGGATTCGGGACGCCTACGGACGCGACCCGGACCTCGCGAACCTGCTGCTCGACCCCTTCTTCCGCGAGCGTGTCGGCCGGGCGCACGAGGGATGGCGGCGGGTGGTCGCCGCCGCGGTCCTTAACGGGGTCCCGATTCCCGCCATGTCCTCGGCGCTGGCCTACTACGACGGGCTGCGCAGTGCGCGGTTGCCGGCCAACCTGCTCCAGGCGCAGCGCGATTATTTCGGGGCCCACCAGTACGAGCGTGTTGATCGGCCCCGCGGGGAGTTCCACCACACCAACTGGACCGGACGGGGGGGCGACACGGCGTCGTCCGCCTACTCGGTCTGAGCCCATCCAGATGACGGAGCCCATGGAGACGATGGAGACGACCATGAACAACGGACTGGACCTTCTACCCGGCGGGACATTTGACCTGGTTTCGCTGGGGGCGCTGGTGCACCGCCTCGACCCCGGAACGGTTCCGTTCCACAAGGCCGCCGAGTGCCGGATCCACGTGAGCGGCGGGGAATACAATGTCGCGGCCAACCTCTCGGACTGCTTCGGGCTGAAGACCGCCATCGTATCGGCCATGGTCGAGTACCCGATCGGCGAACTGATCGCGCGCCGCGTGCGGGCCATGGGCGTACGCCCCTTTTACAGGACCTTCCGGCACAACGGGGTCAACGGTCCCAACATGGCCACGGTCTACAGCGACCGGGGATACGGGGTGCGGGCCCCGGTGGTGTTCTACAACCGGTCCCAGGAGGCGGCGGCCCTGCTCGGGCCGGGCGATTTCGACTGGGGGGAGATCTTCGCCGGCGGTGTCCGCTGGTTCCACAGCGGCGGCATTTTCGCGTCCCTCTCGGAGACCACCGGTCCCCTCATCGTCGAGGGGATGCGGGCGGCCAAGCGCGCGGGGGCGGTCACGAGCTTCGACCTGAATTTCCGCGAGAAGCTCTGGGGTGTCTGGGGGGGGGGGCGCCGGGCGGCCGAGGTGATCGCCCGCATCGTGGAGCACGTGGATGTCCTGATCGGCAACGAGGAGGACCTGCAGAAGGGGCTGGGCATCCCCGGGCCGGAGGTGGCGGGAGGCTCCCGGCTCGACCCGGGCGCCTTCCTCGGCATGATCGAGGATGTCCGGAGGAAGTTCCCCCGGGTCCGGGCGGTGGCGACCACCCTGCGTGAGGTCCATTCGACCAGTCGTCACCGCTGGGGGGCCGTCGCCTGGATCGACGGGAAATCGTGCGTCGCGCCGACGTGCGACCTGGACGTCTATGACCGCGTCGGCGGCGGCGACGGCTTCGCCAGCGGCTTCATTTACGGCCTGCTGGCCGGGGAGCCGGCCGAGGACTCTGTGAGGCTCGGATGGGCGCATGGGGCGCTTCTGACGACATTTCCGGGCGACACCACCATGGCGACGCTCGATTCCGTGCGCGCTTTCGCCCGCGGGGGGTCGGCCCGCATCCAGCGATAGCGGGCACTACCCGCTTTTCGAAAACTCTTCGGACGGGGGTGCTATGAAAACCAGATGGATCCTGCCCGCGCTGCTGTTTGTTCTCCTGCGGGTTCCGGGCTCCGGCCAGGAACCCCCCTTCTATTTTGCCCTGCTCGCGGACACGCAGATGGGGATGTATGCGTCCGACCGCGATTTCGTGCGCGAAACCGCCAACTACGAGTTCGCGGCGGCGACCGTCAACCGGCTCCGCCCGGAGTTCGTCGTCATCCTGGGGGACCTGGTCAACAAGCCGGGAGACCCGGACCAGGTCCGCGAGTTCAAGCGGATCACCGGCGGGATCTCCGTCCCGGTTTACCTCGTGGCCGGCAACCACGACATCGGCCAGGAGCCGACTCCCGAGTCGCTCGCGGCCTACCGGCGCGACTTCGGGAGGGACTATTACGCCTTCCGCGCCGGGCCGGTCTACGGCATCGTGCTGAATTCGGGGCTGATCCACTCCCCGCAGAAGGTGGAGGACGAGTATGCGCGCCAGACCGCCTGGTTCCGGGAGGAGCTGGCCGCCGCCCGGAAATCGGGCGCCCCGCACGTCATCGTCTTTCAGCACCACCCCTGGTTCGTCGCCGACGCCGGCGAGGCCGACAGCTACTCCAATATCCCGGCCGGGCGCCGCAGGCCGATGCTGGATCTGCTGGGGGAGTACGGCGTGCGGCAGGTCTTCGCCGGGCACGCCCACCAGGATTCGACCGGGCGGTACGGGGAGATCGAGATGACGGTCACGGGTCCGGTCTCCATGCCGTTCGGGGACGAAGGGAGCGGGATGAGGCTGGTCGAGGTGGGCCCGGAGGGGGTCCGGCACCGCTACTTCAACTTCTCCCGGATGCCCGATGCGCTCTCGCTCGAGCACCGTTCCCCCTTCTGACCGGTCCTCAGGGTTTGCGGACCTCCTCGCGGAAGAGTTCGAGGATCCTGCGGGTGACGGGGCCGGGAGTGCCGTCCCCGATCGTCCTTCCGTCGATCTTCGTGACCGGCATGAGTTCGGCGCCGGTGCCGGTGAGGAAGCACTCTTCCGCGGTGTACAGGTCGTACTGGGTCAGCGAGGCCTCCGCGCGCGGGAGGCCGGCCGCGGCCGCGAGCTCCAGGACGACGGCGCGCGTGATCCCCTCGAGCGCCTGGTCCGCGGCGGACGGTGTCTTCAGCGTGCCGCCCGACCAGATGAAGATGTTGTCCCCGGTGCATTCGGCCACGCGTCCCTCCTGGTTGAGCAGGACGGCCTCGAGGCAGCCCGCCTGGTTCGCCTCGATCTTGGCCAGGAGGTTGTTGAGGTAGTTGAGCGACTTGATCCGGACATCGTAGGAGGCGGGGGAGATCCTGCGCAGGGAGGAGGTCATGAGCGCGATTCCGTCCGCGTAGCATTTTTCCGGATAGAACCGGATCTCGTCCACGATCAGGATGATGGAGGGCTTCGGGCAGAGGCGAGGGTTCATCCCGAGTTCGCCGACCCCGCGGGTCACCACGAGGCGGATGTAGGCGTCGGGGGCGCCGTTGGCCTCGACGGCCCCGGTGACGGTGCGCCGGAGCTCCTCCGGGGCCAGGGGGATTTCGAGCAGGATCGCCCGGGCGCTCCGGTACAGCCGCTCCAGGTGCTCCCGGAGCCGGAAAACCCTGCCGCTGTAGACCCGGATCCCTTCGAACACCCCGTCCCCGTAAAGGAGACCGTGGTCGAACACCGATATCCGGGCCTCTTCCCGGCCGCAGTACCTGCCGTCTATCCAGATTTTCATTGCCTGCCATCCTCCGCTGTTATAATAGGGGGCTCCGGGAAGGTGTCAACGGTAATGTCGATCCGATTTGACTCGCCGCCCGACAATGCCTTATGATCAACCCTTCCCGTCGCCCGCCGGGGGCGGGAGTTCCATGCCCCATGGCTGAAAGGGACGAATAGACGATGGTCCGGTTTAACCAGCATTACCGAAAGCTTCAGTCCTCCTACCTGTTCTCCGACATCGCCCGGAGGATCGAGGCTTTCGAGAGCCGCAACCCCGGCAGGAGCATCATCCGGCTGGGCATCGGGGACGTCACCCGGCCGCTCCCCGCCGCCTGCGTCTCCGCTTTCCACTCGGCGATCGACGAAATGGGGTCCGAGAAGCACTTCCGCGGTTACGGCCCCGAGCAGGGGTACGGTTTCCTGCGCGAGGCGATCGCCCTCAACGATTACCAGGCGCTGGGGGCGGAAATCTCGGCCGACGAAATATTCGTCAGCGACGGCGCCAAGTGCGACACGGGGAATTTCCAGGAGCTGCTGCCGGCGGATGTGCGGGTCGCGGTCCCCGACCCGGTCTACCCGGTGTACGTGGACACCAACGTCATGGCCGGACGGACGGGCCGTTTCGTGGACGGTCGCTACGAGGGGCTGGTCTACCTTGCCTCGACCCGGGAAAACAACTACGTGCCGGACCCGCCCGACGAGAGCGTGGACGTCATCTACCTCTGCTTTCCGAACAACCCCACGGGCGCCACCGCCACGCGCGGCCAGCTGGCGGAGTGGGTGGAGTACGCGCACAGGCGCAAGGCGCTGATCCTCTTCGATGCCGCCTACGAGGCCTTCATCCGCGATCCGGGGATCCCGCATACCATTTACGAGATCGAGGGGGCGCGCGAGGTCGCGGTGGAGTTCCGGAGTTTTTCCAAGACCGCGGGATTCACAGGCACCCGCTGCGCCTTTACCGTGGTGCCCAGGTCACTGATGGTGACCGACGATTCCGGGCACTCCCACAGCCTGCACGCGCTGTGGACCCGCCGCCACACGACCAAGTTCAACGGCGTGGCCTACCCCGTCCAGCGGGCGGCCGAGGCCGTATACACCGAGGAGGGGAAGCAGCAGGTCCGCGCGCTGACCGATGACTACCTCCTGAACGCGGAACTGATCCGGACGGTCATGACCCGGCTCGGGTTCCACTCTGTCGGCGGCGAAAACTCGCCCTACATCTGGGTCCAGGTGGGGGGCGATTCCTGGGACTTTTTCGACCGGATGCTCAACGAGGCTGCCGTGGTGTGCACCCCGGGGAGCGGATTCGGTCCCTGCGGCAGTGGTTACGTCCGCATCAGCGCCTTCAACCGGTACGAGCGGGTTGTGGAAGCGATGGAGCGGATCGAGGCCATGGTGCGCTAGTGCGCCCGCCTTCTGGGACGGCTGAACCATGAAATTTCCGATATTCGAGATGAACCGGTTCCGGACGCTGTTGAAAAAAGCGTGCGGATCCGTAACCATCCTGGTGATTCCCCACGATCACGTCAGGACCCTGAATGTGAGGGTCCCCGGCGCCCTTCTGGTGCTCTCGCTCCTGCTGGCCGTCATCGGCGGCGGCTACGTGGCGAGCCTGGCCGTCAGCGGCCTGCAGTACAGGGCCCAGCATAATGCCATGGCCGCCAGGGTCCGCTTCTATTCCGACCAGTTCTACCAGTGGAGCTCGACGGTGACGTCGCTCAGGACGGTGGAGCAGGAGTTCCGGAGCCTCTTTTCACTGGGATCGAAGGAAGCGGTCCTGGAACAAGCCGATACCTCCTTCAAGGGCTCGCTCGAAATCCCCGAGCTGGTGGAAGAGCTCCAGCACACCCTGGAAAGCGTGGATGAGATCAAGAACTACCTGCGCATCCAGAAGGACATCTTCGTCGCCACCCCCAGGGGCTACCCGGTGCAGGGAAGAATCACATCCTCCTACGGAAAGAGGAAGGACCCCCTGACGGGGGAGGACGCGTTCCATTCGGGGATCGACATCTCCTCAGGGCCCGGAACCCCCATCCGGGCCACCGCCGACGGGGTGGTCAGCCACTCGGGGTGGACCCAGACGAGCGGCCACGTGGTGGTTATCGAGCATGGCTGCGGTTTCTCCACCATTTTCGCGCATAACAAGAAGAACGCGGTCCAGGTCGGGCAGCAGGTATCCAAGGGGGACGTCATCGGCTACGTCGGCTCCACCGGACGGGCCACCGGCCCCCATCTCCATTACGAGATCTGGAAGGACGGCCGGAACATCAACCCGCAGCCGTACCTCGCGGTGAGGATGTGATCTTCAACCGGGACGGGGAGAAGCTGAAATCCTTCCTCGGCTCCGATTCGGAGCTGGAGGGGGAGCTCTCCTCGACCGGGATCCTCCGCCTCGACGGCACGGTGAGAGGGAAGGTCAGGGCGGACCAGGTCATCCTCACCGAAAGGGCCGTGATCCGGGGTGAGATCACCGCGCGCCGCATCATCGTGGGGGGCAGGGCCGAGGGGGTGCTCCGGGCCGAGGAACTCCTGGAAATAGGGCCGAAGGGGCGGGTCCAGGGGGATATCGTCACCCGGCGGCTGCTCATGGTAAGCGGGGGGGTGTTCGACGGGCGGATCGAGATGCCGGCCGCCGTGCAGGAGCACACGCCCGAAGAGGCGGAAACCGCCGGGGCCAAGGCCTCCTGATGGCTGCCGCGGAGCGGTTGAGCCGCCGGGGACTGCTGCGGCGCAGCCTCTTCCCGGGGCGGCGGTCCGAACAGGAGGCGAAGACGCCCCCCCCCCCCCCCCCCCCCCCCCCCCCCCCCCCCCCCCCCCCCCCCCCCCCCCCCCCCCCCC
>JAFGSS010000108.1 GCA_016934555.1 Acidobacteriota bacterium
CTGGGGGCCGATTCGCTGCTGTACCAGGACATCGGGGACATGGCCACCGCCATCGGCCGGCCGATCGAGGGGATCTGTACATACTGCTGGACGGGGTGTCAGGGGAGCGTAGCGAACACCCGGTAGGAATGGGGTTTTATCTCGACCGGGACCGTCGTGCGCTTCACCCCCCCCGCGCCGAAGGGCCCGAAGCCGCCTGAAGTCCCCGCCTTGCCCGCCAGGGTCTCCCCGGTGGTCACTTCCCGCACCCCCGTGTACCGGGAATCGAGCGACAGGGTGACGGCGACCGGTTCGGGACGGAACGACTCCACGATGAAGGTGCCGTTGTCATAGACGAACAGCGCGACGTCTCCCGGCGCCTCCACCCGCACTTCCATCTCCCCGAGCAGGACGTTGCGGATCTGCGTGAGCACCCCGGGCGGATAGCTGTACAGGTCGCTGAAGTTGTCCGGGATCGTCAGGACGTACAGGGTCCCCCCGCCGTAGGCGGCCTGGATCAGGAGCGGGTACCCGAGGTCGTTCTGGGTCATGGCGCTGGCCAGTTCCCAGGCGTCGTTGGTGAGGTACTGGATCTGCGGGATGAGGATGCGGAGACCGGGCGGGAGCTCGGGCTGTCCCCGGAAACTCTTGACGATGGCCCTCCGCCCGGTGTCGCGGATCTCGGCAATGTGCCCGATCCCCTTCCCCTCGAGCGCCCGCAACAGGCCCGAGGTGATGGTCACCGATTTGCCCGCCCTCAGCTGGCGCTTGATCCGCTCCACGATGCCGGGATCGAAGGCGGCCGACTCCGTCAACAGCACCATGGGCGCGTCTTCGGGAAACCGGGGGAGGAGGTCGATCGGGATGCCGATCATCCCCAGGTAGTTGTGCAGGAAATCCTCGCCGGTGGAATGAAAGGGCTTGTAGCTGGGGAGCCCGACGGGACGGCCGAGCTCGTGCAGGAACCGGTCCGCCTCCCCGAGCGCGTAACCCGCCGCGCGCGCGAAAGTGACCGGCGGCTTCCCTTCCCCCTCCGGCGCGGCGACCGAGGCGGTCATGGCGTCGAAATCGAAGCTCGGCCCGGACTCCTGCCACGGCGCCCGGTCGGCGGGGCGGATCGGACGCTCGAGCTGGAGGAAATCGAAGAGGGTGATCTCCGGCGCCCGGGCGAACAGGGTGAGCCAGATCTGTTCGGCGTAGCGGTCGGGGTAGCGCCCCCCGTAGGTATCGACCCAGCCGCCGCCGTTGTGCCCGGGGCGGAGGTTGTCGAAGTAGCGGAAGATCGAATAGCCCAGGTATTCCTGCAGGTGCTGGTCCCCGGTCCGGTCGCGCGTCTCCGTGCCGGTGTAGACGCCGTCAAAGAGCATCGGCCCCCGCTCGAGGTCGAAGCCGAGCCCCTGGAAGTGCTCGTACCAGTTCGGGTACTTGACCACCATCCGGACCCGGGGGTTCACCCGTTTCGCCGGCCCGATGACGAGGTTGCGGGCGGCTTCGTCCATCAGCTCGAGGCGGAAGTCGGTCCAGCTCTTCTCCCCCTTCGCCCGGATGCAGCGCTCGCACTTGCAGTTGGTGAAGAAGAAGTCGTCGAGGATGATTTCGTCGAACAGCCCGGCCGTGAACTCGACCACCTGCCGGACCTTCTCCCGGTGCTCGGGGTTGCTGTAGCAGTAGGTCTCGAAGCGGTTGCTCTCGTTGACCGTCAGGGTGATGCCGCCCGCGACCTCGAGCCCCCGTTTCCGGAAGAATTCCGCGGCGTTTCTCACCGTCTCCGCATCCGCGACGATCGTGTCCCGGTGGGTTTCCAGGTAAATCTTGTCGACCTTAACCTGGCGCGCGATCGCGTCCCAGTGGGTCCGCAGCCATTCGGGGTCGGCCATCCGCCGCACCTCGTAGACGCGGGCGTAGACGGAAACGGCGAAATTGCGGTAGTGTCCCGGGGCCGGGAGGGCGCCCGGGAGGGAGGAGAAGATGGCCGCGACAGAGATCAGTACGGCGCGGAGAAAGGAGGAATGTCGCATCAGGAGTGCCCGGCCGGAATAGATGGGGGCGGGACGGGCCCTACCCCATCTATCCCGGCCGGATTCATGTCGACTATCGGCTGCCGAGATTGAACACCACGCCCGCGGAGAAGCGCATGTTGTCGTTCCAGTCGGCACCGACCCGGGTGGTCACGTAATCGAGCTGGATCGCACGCACGGACATCTTGTCGCTGACCTTGACATCCACCCCGCCGCCAAACGCCATGGCGAAATTGTTCTGGACGGTGTCCCCCGCTTCGGGGTTGATGTGGTTGATGCCGAAGAGCGCATGGAGGAAAGGCGTGACTTTTTCCGTGCGCATTTTGTAGCGCGGGCCGAACATGAAGTTGTGTGACTTGACATCGTACCACGGATAGGTGCCCGAACCCGTGGTGACGGGACCGTCCAGGTACCCGTAGTGGCCGCTGAAATCC
This sequence comes from Acidobacteriota bacterium, assembly GCA_016934555.1. Classification (GTDB taxonomy): domain Bacteria; phylum Acidobacteriota; class UBA6911; order UBA6911; family UBA6911; genus UBA6911. The sequence goes on from JAFGSS010000108.1 coordinate 2,432, forward strand.
GCGACGACGCTCCAGCTGTCGCTGGCGTTGAAATCAACCGCGGCGTTCCACCCGTTCAGGTTGCAGGAAATGTCATCGCCCGCATCGCAGCGGAAGAAGGAATATCCCCCGAACACTTCGGCGGCCGGGACGTCCTGCGCCACTGCCATTCCCGCAAAGCCCAACAACAGAATCACTGCAAGCCCAAGCTTTTTCATCAGTCGTACCCCTTCAAGTGTGAGTTTTGTTTGTGTGACTGCGATCACTTTCAGTGTGCGCGCTTTCGAAACCAAAAGTCGAATCCTATCCAAAGAGTTCGTTATTGGTTCTCACCCGAGATGGCCGAATATTATCCAAATACGGCTTTTATTGTCAACAGGTATCGAAGATATCCCGGGACTTGGTTTTCCGCCCCGTTGGTGAGAATCTTTGACATGGCGGCAAACTACATTCTAACATGCCCCTGTTTGAAAACCTGATTCGGGAGATCACGCCCATGCCCCAGGACGAAAAGAATAAATTCAAACGCGACGGAGGGAAACCGTCTCTTTCACGCAGGGAGTTCGCCCTCACCTCGCTGGCCGTGCTGGGAGCGCATTCGCTCCCCTCGGGAGCGCATTCGCTCTCCACGGCTGAGGAGCTCCCCCCGCTGTCCGACGAGGCGCGGGCGATGAAGCTGATCCTGCCCGACGGGGCGAGCGGACGGCTGGAAGAGCGCCACATCACCGAGGAGGACATCCGCCGCGTCATCGACCACGCGGAAAAATCGGGGGTCAAGCTCTATCGCCCGGGGTGCCCGGAATTTCTGGCCAAGCTGCGGGTCGCCGAAACCTACTTCTACGTGGAATACGAGGCGGTCTACGGGGCTTTCCGCGTTCACACGGCCTATGCGCACCGGCTGCTGCTCGAGGGGGACCCCAGATGAGCGAATGGTACTGCTACGAGGACAAGGTCGCCATGGAGGAAAAGGAGCTGCTCATCAGCTACCTGCTGCTCCGGCAGTTCGTCCCGGGAATCAAGTGCCCGGTATGCGGCCGGGAATACCTGACCGAGGAGGTGGTGTCCACCATCGTCAACCCGGCGGAAGACGCCCTTGAACAGAAATAGAGCGGGCGCATGACCGAGGTCCTGTCGCAAACCGAGAGCCTGTGTCCCCACTGCCTGCGGCGGATCCCCGCCGAGCGGGTGGCCGAAGGGGACGCGGTTTACCTGCGGCGGCGCTGCCCGGAGCACGGAGAGGTGGAGCCGGTCCTGATCTGGCGCAACCGCCCCGTCCCCTATTCCCTCTGGGAGCGGCCCCGGGCGGCTCCGGACCCTTCCCCGCCCGATCCGCCCGACGACTGCCCCCGCCTCTGCGGCATCTGCCCCGGACACCGGCAGGCCACCTGCAGCGCCATCGTGGAGGTCACCAGCCGCTGCGACCTCCGCTGCCCCGTCTGCTTCGCCGCTTCCGGGCCCGCGGCCGGCCCCGACCCTGAACTTGCCGGGCTGGAGCGGCTGCTCAGGCAGACTCTGGCGCTCGCCGGGAACTGCCCCCTGCAGCTGAGCGGCGGGGAGCCCACCCTCCGGGACGATCTACCCCTCATCGTGCGCCGTGCGCACGACATCGGCTTCGACCATGTCCAGGTCAACACCAACGGCCTGCGCCTCGGGAGCGACGCGGGGTTCGCACGCGCGCTCGCCGATGCGGGCGTCGCCGATTTCTTTCTCCAGTTCGACGGGGTCAGCGACGACGTCTTCCGCCGCCTCCGGGGGGCGCCGCTGCTGGACCTCAAGCTGAAGGCCCTGGAGCGCTCGAGGGAGCTCGAGATCGGCGTCATCCTCGTTCCGACCCTCGTCAGGGGGGTGAACGACTCCCGGATCGGCGACCTCATCCAATTCGCAAAGTCATGGATCCCGGTCGTGAAGGGGATCCACTTCCAGCCCCAGGCCTGGCTCGGCCGCTACCCGCAGTCGCCCCGCAACGAGGACCGGGTGCTGATCCCCGACATCCTCGAGGCGATCGAACGTCAGACCGGGGGGGAACTCGAAGCCGCCGATTTCATCCCCCCCGGGTGAGAGGAATCCCACTGCTCCTTTTCCGCCCTCTCCGTGCTGAGAGAAGATGGGACACTGATGGCAACGACGCGGTTCGAGCGCGCCGGCCCGGCCGGGGACGACGCCGCCGAAAAGTCGCGCGCTTACGTGCGCCGTCACTGGAGATTCGCCGGCCCCGCACCCGCTCCCTCCCCCCCGCCGTCGGGTCCAGGCAACCTCTTCGAGCGGATCCGCACCCACGCCTTCTGCATCTCCGGCATGGCGTTCCAGGATGCCTGGAACATCGACCTCGAACGCCTGCGGCGCTGCTGCATCCATGTCGCGTCCGAAACCCGGGGGCTGGTCCCCTTCTGCGCCTGGTACCTGACCGACACGCGCGGCCGCGCGCTCC